>NZ_JABXWB010000005.1:1690000-1860973 GCF_013375555.1 Sphingobium sp. EM0848 | reverse complement strand
TCACCCTCTCCCAATATTCTTCAATATTTTTCCGCCATGATGGCGGTTACGGGTCTGCGATCCCCGCAAGAGGGACGCAGACCCGATTTCCCCACGCTTAATTCAGGCCGTAAAGTCCCGCGACATTGTCGTGCAGCAGCCAGGTCTTTTCCTGTTTGGAAAGCCCCGCGGTCTGCTCTGCGAGCAGTTTTTGCGAATCCGGATAAGTGGAGTCGAGATGCGGGAAGTCGCTCGCCCACATCATTCGCTGCTTGTTGAAGAAATCCTTGAGTTGCAGTGCGATAAGATCATCCTGAAAGGTCAGGTAGATATTCTCGCGGAAATAATGGCTGGGGCTGTTGGCCAGCGTCGACTTGCCCGCCGTCCAGGGATTGCGTTCCAGTGCATGATCCATGCGATACATATAATGCGGGACCCAACCGGCGTCGGCTTCGGCGCATACGACTTTCAGGCTCGGATGACGCTCGAACACGCCGCTGAAGATCATCGTGCCGATGATGTCCTGATTGCCACGGATGATCGACATGAAGGCGTTGACCTTCGGCCCGCGCGCTTTGCCCAGGCCATCCTTGTAGGTCAGGATGTGGAAGCTCAAAGGCAGGTCCATTTCCGAAGCCGCTGCCCAGAAATCGTCATAAAGCGGGCTGTCATAATCCTCGATCTGGGGATAGCCGGGCATCATCACGCCCTTGAGCCCCATTTTCTTGATCTTTTCGAGGTCCTTGATGCCCTGCCCTGGATTTTCCATCGCGGTCTGGCCAAGACCGATCAGACGGTTGGGCGCGATCGAGCAATATTCGGCGAGCCAGTCATTATAGGCGTCGAACATCACCGTCTTATATTCGGTGTCCGGATGATTGCAGAGGAACATGCCAAGGCTGGGATAGATGACTTCGCCGTAAATGCCGTCATCATCCTGATCCTTGAGCCGCTGCCTGGGGTCCCAGCCGCCCGCGAAACATTCTTCGAGCTTGGCGTTCGCACGGTCCGCCAGAGCCTGTCCGCGCAAGCCTGCGCCCGATGCCAGGGTGATGGGGAAGGGGTCGGCCATGCCGTCGATCAGCACGACGTCGCCGCCATTTTCGGTCCGGTGCAGTTTGGGCGCGATGGTGGCGAACTTCTTCGGCACGCGGTTCTGGTACAGGCTCGGCGGTTCGGTGATGTGGGAATCGGCCGAAATGATCGGCTTGTCGATGAGTGGCATCACGGCAACTCTCCTTTTATATTTACATGTACATATGTTGGGATTATGCAGGCGATTAATTACGGCTGTCAAGCTGAGTCGTGCGGCCTGAGAATAAGGAAAGGATCGCCGGGTGGACGGAGATGAACATGACCGCCGGACGCGTCGTCGTGGCCGACCCAAGGGCGATGACAGGCTTTCGCGCGATATCATTTTGGCGACCGCCGTCGATCTGGCGCTGGCGACCTCCGTCGACCGGGTCAGCGTGCGTGGAATTGCCGCGCAACTCGGCGTGTCCGCCATGGCGATCTACAACCATGTCGCGGGCAAGGCGGAGATTGAGCGGCACTTGCTCGCCCATCTGTTCAAGACCGAGGTAAGTTGGGTGGATTTCGACAAGATCACGGAAGGGGCGGACATCTTGCGCGCCGTGTTCCGCAACCAGTTCAACCTGACGCTCAAATATCCCGACATCTTCCTGGTCTTTGCCCATCATTCCACCATGCCCGAAGTGTTGCGCTTTCAGGAGGAGATGTATGAAGGCTTCCGTCGCTGTGGCCTGCCGCATGGGCTGCATCGCGTATGGGCGCGCATTTTCGGCAGTTTCATCAATGGCTGCGTTGCGCTCTACAATGTGACGCTGGACGAGTCCTGGGAAACGCTGGAATCCGCCTATCTGCAACTGGACCGGCGACTTTATCCCAATCTCGCCACCGCGCGGGCCTCCGCGCCGGCGACGCATCTCACATTATTCGATCTGGAGCTGGAAACGCTGATCCAGTCACTGCTGCTCTCGATTCGGGAACTCCACGTTGGGGAGCAGACCGCACCATAAAATACAAGGAAAGGATAGAGGATGGATATTGCAGTCGAGGCGTCCAGGAGCGCCTTTGAAGCCGCGTCGGTGCATGTGTCGGCGGCTGCCGATGACGAGGTGAAACCTCTCGGTTATTTGCCGATTTCGGCAGATTCGCATATCACGGAGCCACCGAACACCTATATCGACTATATCGATCCCAAGTTTCGGGACATTGCGCCGCGCGTCGAGCGTAATGAGAAGGGCGGTGACGTCTTTGTCGTTAACGGCATGGAGATGAAAATTCCCCTCGCCGGTACCGCCGCTGCGGGCATTGATCCCAAGGAAATCACGCTGGACGAGGCGACGTTCGAGGAACTGCACCGGGGCGGCTGGGACGGCACGGCGCGCGTCGCGGATCAGGAGCGCGACGGTGTGGGCGGGGAGATCATCTATCCCACGGTGGGCATGCTGCTGTGCAATCATCGTGACCCGGATTACAAGACCGCCTGCTTCAACGCCTATAATCACTGGTTGCAGGAGTTTCAGTCCGTCGCGCCCGACCGGATTTTCGGCATCGGCCAGACGGCGGTGCGCTCGGTCGAGGAAACGGTGGAGGATTTCCGGCGCATCCGCGAAATGGGTTTCCATGGTGTGATGATGCCCTGCGACCCGTCGACCGAGTTCGACTATGATGATCCCCGCTTCGATCCCGTCTGGCAGGCGGCGGTTGATCTGAAGCTGCCCTTGAGTTTCCATATTCTCACCTCGGGGCGTGACGCGGGTGCGGGCATCGGCCATGTCGCCAGCCAGCGCGGTAAGTCCAAGGCCAACATGTTCCAGGGGCTGATCCGCGCCAATCAGGATGTGATTAGCCTGTTCATCTGGGAACGCATTTTCGAGCGCTTCCCCGAGCTGAAACTGGTCTGTGTCGAGGCGGATGCCGGTTGGGCACCCCACTTCATGTATCGCATGGATCATTTCTACAACCGCCATCGCTTCTGGGCGAAGATTGGCGAGATGTCGAAAATGCCGAGTCAGTTCTTTCGAGATAATGTCTATCTAACCTTTCAGGATGATTATATCGCCTTCTCGACGGCCGACATGATGGGCGAGAAGCAGTTGATGTGGGCGAATGATTTCCCGCACAGCGACTCCACCTGGCCCTGGAGTCAGCAGATGCTCGCCCGCCAGACGAAAAATCTGACCGACACGCAGCGCAAGCGTATCCTGCGCGATAATGTGGTCGAACTCTACAATCTGCCCGTCACGCAAGGAGCGGCCTGACATGAGCAAGCCTGATTATGATATTCTCATTCGCGGCGGTATGGTGGTGGATGGTCGGGATGGGGCGCCCTTTGCCGCCGATGTGGGGATCAAGGGATCACTGATCGTGGCGGTGGGTAATCTGGACGGCACGGCGGCTGAAGTGATCGACGCGACCGGCCGCTATGTGACGCCCGGTTTTATCGACGTGCACACCCATTATGACGGGCAGGCGACCTGGGAAAATACGCTGGCGCCGTCCAGCAATCATGGCGTGACCACGATCGTCGGCGGCAATTGCGGCGTCGGCTTCGCGCCGTGCCGGCCGGAGGATCATGAGACGCTGATCACCGTGATGGAGGGGGTGGAAGATATTCCCGAAGTCGTGATGGCGAACGGCATTCCCTGGACCTGGGAAAGCTTCCCCGAATATCTCGATGTTCTGGGTCAGCGTGCATATGACATCGACATCGCCATGCAGGTGCCGCATTCGCCGCTGCGCGTTTATGTCATGGGTGAGCGGGGAGCGAACCATGAAGCCTCGACCGAGATCGACCGGACGCGCATGGCTGCACTCGTGACAGAGGCGGTGCGGGCCGGGGCGGTTGGTGTCTCTACTTCCCGCTCGCTCAACCATCGGGCCAAGAATGGCAAGCTGGCCCCCAGTGTCGAGACGGCGAAGGATGAAGTGCTGGCCCTCGCCAAGGGGCTGGGTGAGGCGCGGGCGGGCGTGTTCCAGATCATCACGGAGATGACGGAGTCGCCCGAGGACGAGATGGCGCTGATCGAGCGCATTGCTGAGACCGCCAAACGTCCCGTCTCCTACTCGCTGGTCGAGACGATGGATCGGCCGGAGAACTGGCGCCGGATGCTGAAAGCGACCGAGGCGGCCAATGCCAAGGGCTACATGGTCCGCGCGCAGGTCTTTCCCCGGCCGGTCGGGGTGATGATGGGGCTGGAACTCAGCCTGCATCCGATCATGAACCGGCCGAGCTATATCGCGATCAAGGACTTGCCGCTGGAGGAGCGTGTCGCGCGCCTGCGTGATCCCGAATTACGGGCGCGCATCCTGTCGGAGGAGCCGGTACCCGACAAGCAGCCGATCGTTGATATGCTGCTGGGTGCGGTCGGCAGCATGTATGCGCTGGGCGAGGAGCCGGATTATATGCCGCCGCCGGAGATGCGGCTCGACGAGAGGGCCAAGGCGGCGGGCGTCAACACGCTGGAGTTTGCCTATGACCGACTGCTGGAGCAGGACGGGCATGCGATCCTCTATCTGCCCAGCGCCAATTTCTCGTCCGGCACGATGGAGCCGGTCTATACGATGATGACCCATCCCGACACGGTGCTGGGACTGGGTGATGGCGGCGCGCATTATGGCATGATCTGCGATGCGGGATTCCCGACCTATGTGCTGGCCTTCTGGGCGCGGGATGTGGATGAAGCCTATCGTTTCCCGATCGAATGGGTAGTGGCGCAGCTCAGCCGCCTTCCGGCAGAGACGGTGGGTCTCACCGATCGCGGCGTGATTGCGGTGGGCTACAAGGCCGATGTCAATATCATCGATCTGCCCGGTGTGAAGCTCCATGCACCGCGCGTGGCGCACGACCTGCCGGCGGGAGGGCGCCGTCTTTATCAGCGTGCCGATGGCTATGATGCGACGATTGTAAGCGGCGTGGTCACATATCGCGATGGGACGCCGACCGGAGCCTTGCCCGGACGTCTCGTCCGTGGTGACGGCTACGCCCCGCTCGCCCAGGCGAGTTAATCGGTTCGGGCGCCGTTTTCCCTGAAAGAATGGCGCCCGGCAAAAAAATCACCTTTTCCGCTGATGGAAATCCTGCGTCCTGCGTCATCGATAACAGAAGATGCCAGGAGAGGATATCGAGTGGAAAGCCGTGCTTTTCCGGACGGTCCCCCTTGGCCAGATGAACCAGAAAAATGGGGGAGTCCGTTTGATGCAATCCAAATCCATCCTGTCCACGACCGCGCTGATTGGCGCGCTGCTCACTTCGACATCGGCTTATGCCCAGCAGGCGCCTGAGCCCGAGCAGGCGAGCGCGGGAGACATCGTTGTCACCGCCCGGCGGCGTGAGGAAACGTTGATTGGCACGCCGGTCGCGGTCAGCGTGGTGGGCGGCGCCGAGTTGCAGCGCCGGGGGATCGTCAGCATGGACAATCTCGTCCAGTCGGTCCCGCAACTGGTGATCTCCGAAGTCGGCGCCAACCCGCAGGGCGGCATCGTCATCATCCGTGGTATCGGGGTGGGGGAGGCCAATCCCTTTGCTGACCAGGCCGTGTCCTTCAATGTTGACGGTTTGCAGGTGTCCCGCGCCAATATCCGCCGCGTGGCGGAAGTCGACATGGCGCAGGTCGAAGTGCTGAAAGGTCCGCAGGCGCTCTATTTCGGCAAGAACAGTCCGGCCGGCATCATCGTCATCCGCACCAATGATCCGGGCGACCATTTCGAAGCCGGGATCAACGGCAGTTATGAATTCATCGGTGATGAAGGACGGCTTGACGGTTACGTATCGACGCCGATCACCGACAGTCTGGGTGTCCGTCTGGCGCTTTATGGATCGCATATGGCGGGCTATTTCCGGAACGTCTATCCGCAGGGTAATCCCTATTCGCCCGATCGCATCCGTCTGCCGCACAACAAGGATTGGGGCGGCCGCCTGACGTTGAAATTCGATAATGGCGGGCCGTTCGACGCCAAGCTCAAGGCCAGCCGCAGTTCGGTCCGGACCGAGGGTGGGGAGTCGGCGGTGCAGGCCATCGCCTGCCCACTCGGCTACAATCAGCTGGCGCCAGGGATTGATGATTGCCGCGCGGATAAAAATCTGATCCGTCCCGATTCAGGCCCTAATTTCAGTGCATTCGATCCCAACATCACGGATCGCCCCTATGCCGATCAGGATCAGACGCTGGTCAGTCTGGAGATGAATTATAAGCTGAGCGACGCACTGACGCTGACGTCCGCGACGGGTTATTATGGTATCCGGGCGTCGCATTCATCATCCTTCGTGCTGGCCGATCCGGCGCATGCAGCGCGGATCACCGGCGGATATCAGAAGCTCAACACCGACGAATATAGTCAGGAATTGCGGCTGGCTTCCGATTTTTCAGGCGCGTTCAACTTCATGATCGGCGCCTATTATCAGGACACCAAACTCTATCATGTGGCGAGCACCATGTATAATGCTGCCGCGCCGACTGTCCTGGGTCAGCATGAAACGCATATCCAGAACGGCAAGGCCTGGTCGGCCTTCGGACAGCTCAGCATCAAGATTTTGCCGACGCTGGAACTGTCGGGCGGTGGCCGCTATTCGGATGAAAAGAAGCATCTCGACAATTATGATCCGAACGGCGTCTTCATCCCGACCGTTCGGCCGGAGCGCAAATGGCATGATTTCTCGCCCGAAGGGACGCTGACCTGGCGGCCGACCGACAAGTTCACCCTTTATGGCGGTTATAAGCACGGCTTCCTCTCGGGCGGCTTCAATGCGGGTACCGGCAATCCGCGCAACGACCGTTCCTATGATCAGCAGAAGATCCATGGCTTTGAGGTTGGCGCCAAGGGACTGGCGCTCGACAACCGGTTGCGCACGGGGCTGGTGCTGTACGATTATACCTCGACCGGTTTGCAGGTCACGGCCACCATCCCGCGCGAGAATGGCACCGGCTCCGATCAGGTCGTCGTCAATGCGGGTAAGGCACGGATCAAGGGCGCGGAGTTCGAGGCGACCTTCGCCGCGACCGATGTTCTGACGCTGCGTACGGGGCTCGCCTACAATCATGCGCGCTACAAGGCTTTTGCCGGCCCTTGCTATCCGGGCCAGTCGATTGCACAGGGCTGTAGCCAGCAGCAGGTCGTGGCGGGCGGTCCCTTCACCGCGCAGGATCTGTCGGGGCAGCGCCTGTTCCGTGCACCGGACTGGAGTTTGCAGGGGGGCTTCACCGCGTCGCTTCCCTTTGACTCAGAGCGACATCTGTCCGTCTCGATGGATACCAGCTATTCCAGCGGCTATTTCGGTCAGGCAACCAACAAGCCCGATAGCTGGCAGAAGGGCTATGCGCTGGTCGATGGCAACATCACCTATTTTGACGATGCGCGGGGCTTTTCGATCGGCGTCGTGGGTAAGAACCTGACCAACAAATATTATTATTTCCGTTCGCTCGATCAGGTGTTCACCGGCAGCGGCACAGGGACGGCGACCACCACGCCGTCCGATACGCTGGCGTTGATTAATCGGGGCCGACAGATCATGCTAAGGGTCAGCTACAAGCTGGGAGGCAGATAAGGCGTGCAGCAGACCGACGAGCTGGGCTTTGTCGAGCGTCTGGAAGGCCTGTTGGGCGGGACGGTGCATGATCTGCATCGTCCTCCCGGCGGTTCATCTCGTCTGTTCTGGACTTTCGATCTGGAACGAGATGGCCGCATCTTGCCGCTGGTCGCGCTTCAGGATCTGGGACGCGGTCCCTTTTTCGGCACGCGGTTCAATCTGACGCGGGAAGCGCGCACATTGGCTGCGCTGAATGCGGTTGGCACGCCGGTTCCGGCTGTCCATTATAGCGATGCCGCCGCGCATTTTACCGTGATGGACCGCTTGGCCGGTCGCGCCGATTTCAGCTTTGACGGGGAGGAGGAACGGCTCTCCACCATAGAAGATTTTGGTCGGGCGCTCGCTGCGCTACACGCGCTCGATCCGCGTAGGCTCGGTCTGCCGATTGCGGTGCCGGACAGGCAGGATGCTGCGACGCTGGCCGATCTTGCCGATCATGAGGAAGCCTATTTACACCTGTGCGCCCGTCATGCCCTGGTGGACGAAGCCTTGGCCTGGGCGAAGGCGCATGTGCCGGCGAGCGATGGCCCGCCCGCGATGTTGCAGGGCGATGCCGGCCCCACCAATTTCATGCATGAAGGTGGCCGCCTGACTGGCTTTATCGATTGGGAAATGGCGCATGCGGGCGATCCGCATGACGATCTCGCCTGGGTCTGGTTTCGTGTGTCGATGCTGGGTTTCGACCGCGATATTGTGCCCTGGTTTGGGGCCTATCGTCACGCTACCGGCATGGAGATTGATCCGGCCAGGCTGCGCTATTTCATTGTGCTGGTGATGCTGCGCTGTACTATTGCCAATCTGGTACGGCAGGCGAATGAACCGGGTAGCTCGGATGAACGTGCCGCCCGGACGCGCGCGATGCTGGAACAGGCGCTGGCCGATGCGCGGGGAGATGGTCCGCACCGCCTGCCGCCTTTGGGAGTTGAGCCATGAACGAAGGCGAAATGGCCGTCATCCCGGCCGCCGATTTCGACACGCCGCCGACCGTTGCGGACAATGCGAACCATCCGCCAGTTGACGACAAATGGTGGCAAGAAAGTGGGCTGTTCACCTTCGCGAGCGCGGCGGATCGCTTTGGTTGCTGGATACGTTTCGGGGCGCATGCCAATCAAGGTGTCGCCAATCTCTATAGCTGGACCATGATCGGTGACGAGATGGCTGACCGGCGGATGATGGTGGATCAGCCTTTACCACCCGGCGACCTGCTGGAAGCGACGATCGCGGGCGCCAGTGTCACCACCATCGAGCCGCTGATGCGCTATGGGTTGACGCTCGATACGGATGAACTGCAACTTCGGCTGGAGTGGCGCAATTTCCGCCATCCGCTGTCCATGAGCTTCAATGTCGGCGGCGCGACCATCGCCAAGGGACATTATAACGCCATGGGCCGGGCAACGGGGACGGGTGTGTGGCGCGGTCGGGAATTTCCCATCGACGCGGCGGGCTTCAGCGATCATAGCTGGGGTGCGCGCCGCAAGCATCTGCCTGCGTCACGCTCGCTGTTCTGCGTGTTCGATGAGGATTTCTATATTACAGCGATCCCCGTCTCAACCGGACCCGCGCGGTCGATGGTGGGCTATGTCTATAAGGACGGGGTGCTGGGGCGGCTCCAGTCGGAATCGAAGATGGGGTACAGCTTCCGCGACGACTGGATCACGCCGGCGGGATGCGAGGCGGAACTGATCGACGACAAGGGACGCGTCTTTCACCTCTCGGGCAGGACCTTCGGTCCGTCGAGTACCTGGCCGATGGGCCATGGCAAGCTCGTCACCCATGCATCGGCGGGCTTCCGCTGCGAGGGGCGGGAGGGAAGTGGTATCCTGGAATCCTCGCAATATGCGGGCCTGCCGCCCTCCGTGGCGACGCTGGGGCTGGACCCTGCAAGCTGGTGGATCAATGAACAAACCGAATGAGAGGACGACTATGCTGACGTTGCGCAACACCTATCCCGAGGGGGATCGCTTCGACGAACATTATTTCCTCAGCCGCCATATTCCGCTGGCGCAGGAGATATTGGGTTCGGATGTGCAAGCCGTGCGCGTGTTCCGGCCGGTGCAGATCGCTGGACAGGCTCCGGCGGCGCGCATGGTGGTGGAGTTCGACTTCCCCTCGCGCGAAGCGATGGATCGGGCTTTCGGCAGCCCGCGCATGGCGGAACTGGGCGGGGACGTGGCGAACTACAGCAGCGTGCGGGGCGTGATGACGGTGCTGGACGACGGTAAGTGATGGAGGAGCGCCCGCTTGCAGGCGGGCGCTTCACCGATCAATCGCGAATTTCGTTGATGATCCATTTCCCCATGCGGCGCACCGGCTCGATCCCGTCCTGCGCCGAGGCGAGTGTTGCTTCCACCGCATGGCCCAGCGTCACGAAGCGCTGCGCGCCATAAAGCGGCAGGACATTCAGCAATTCCGCCTTCAGGCTTTCGGGATAAACGCCGACCGTCTGGGTATAGGCATCCACCGCCGCCGTCACTTCGGCAATGGCGTCGATCGGCACCAGATTGGCGGTGCGGTCGCCAAGCCGGGTAGCGAAATCGACCGGATCGGGCATGTGCGACACGATGATCGCGCCTTCCTCCTCCGCGCCGCCGATGACGCTGTACCAGTCGTCGCTCAGGCGGATGGCGTCGACCTCGCCTTTCAGCTCCTGGTCGTAACGCTTGGGTTTGGTGCTGATCGCTTGCGGCAGATCGAGCATGGCCCGGTAGGTCGCCGCGCCGAAGCGCTTCAAGCGGTCAACGCCTTCCTCGTCGGTGCCGCTCTGGACATAGACGACGCGCGCATTGACGCAGCCCACCTGGTTCATCGCACCGATATCCGTGGCGAGCCGTTTGGCCGCATCCGCCATCCCTTCCTCGCTGGCAAAGGCTTGCGCGCCGATGATGCTCGCGCTGCGCTTGGGATCGAGCGAGACTAGTTCCAGCCCCGGCTGGATATAGCGGGTGACATGTTTGACCGAAGCGAAGCCGCCCCAGGCCATGATTTTTTCAACATTATGCGGCTGATAGAGCCGCTCCTCGAACGCCTCGTCGCCACCACGCCAATAGGCGACGGTGAGGTGCCGGGTAATCGGATGGTCAGGATCGAGGTCGATCATGGTCTGTGCGATGGCGGGCGCGGTGAAGGGATCGTTGGACGGCGTCTTGATGATCGCGTCGCTGCGTAGGATGGCGTTGCGGATGATGGTGAGCGCGGAGATCATCGGGCTGTTCCCGGCAATGATGTGCAGCGTCCGCGCCCCGAAGCAGCGCACGCCGAGGCGCAGGCCGTCCAGTTCCTCCTCCACCCAGCCTTCCAGATAGCGGATGCCGACCGTCTTTTCCGCCATTTCGCGGACATGGTTCCGCGCGAACATGGCGCTGAGCGCGGCATAGGAGGCATCGACGATCGGCGGCGTGGTTGGCGCGGTGAGATAGGAGAGGCGGCAGGCCTGTTGGAGATGGACGTTGCTGCGCATGTCGAGCCGCTTGCCCAGCGCCTCCAGATAGTCGAGAATATTCTCGAAGCTCAACGCATAGAGATCGGCCAGCCGACCCGGATCGCCCAAGGGGAGCTGGTCAGCGAAACGGCGCGCGTCGGGTGTGTGGAAGATCAGATCACCGCCCCGTCCGCCGACTTCGATCAGATGGTCGGTGACGATCCGGCCGCGCAGGATCAGCGGTGCGATGGGCATGGTTTTTGTCACGCCTTCCACTGTGCTTTCGATACCCATGACAATCTCCTCTATCCGTCATCCCCGCGAAGGCGGGGATCCATCTCCTGACCGTCGCGCTTGGTGCTTCTTATGGGAGATGGATTTGCTGCGCCGAACTGCGTTTCCCGCCTTCGCGGGGATGACGGTGCTATTTTGAATCTCGCTTCCTTCATTCAAAACTGTTGAGGAAGCTCATGGCGTCCTTATGCGCCCCTTCGGTCGCGGCGCAACTGATCTTGTCGTCGCCACCGCGCTTGGCGCCGAGGCGCTGGATGCCGTCCTCCGCCCAGACCGCCTTCGCGCCGCAGCCGCAGGGGTCATCCCAATGGATCGTCACTTCGTCACCCGTGATGAAGCCGCCCCAACGCGTCTCCGCGCCGAGGTCGAAAAAGGCGGCGCGGCCTGTCGTCACGCCCTCGCGCGGCAGCACCTTGCTGGTGTCGGGATCGAGGACGAAAGGCACCACCCAGGGCACGAAATGATAATGGCCTGCACCGCATTTGTTGTGCAGTCCCAACACTTCCGACATGCCGTAGCACATCTTGATCCGGTCGACGCCGACAAAGTCGCAGACCTGTTCCTTCCAGTCATCGGGCATGACCATGCCATCCTTGACGTCGCCGCCGGTCCCGATAACCGAGTCCGGCGAGAATATATTCTTCAACCCTTTCTCATGACCGATCTTCGTCACATTATAGAGTAGATTCTGCGCCCCCCAGAAGAAGATGCGCTTGCCCTTCAGCGTTTCGGCCAGTTCGGCAAAGAAGGCCATTAGATGCTCGGGCATCGCCGCCTGAATGGCTTCCAGTTCCGCCTTGCGCGCGAGCAGGGCGGGGGAAATCTTCAGCCGGTCGAGTTGCCCCTTGGCCTGCGCGGCGCGAATCTTGGCGCCCATATAGAGCAGATCGGAACTCATGCGGCCGGGATAGGCGGTGTGCAGCCGTTCCTCCGACCCGCAGATATGATTGACGTAGATTTCGCACATGCGGACATGGCCCGCGCCGCCATGACGGAAATAGGGATAGATGGCGTGGAACTCCTCCCCACTCTCTTGTGTTTCCGGTTCATCCCCAAAATTCTGGAGGAAGGTGACGCGCAATGCCGCACCGAACTTGTCCCATTCCTTCTTCGACACCGGCAGGAAGGACATGGTGCCCGACGTCCCCGACGAGTGCATGATCATCAGCGGACTTTCCCGGTCCATCGTTTCCATCCAGTCGTCGATCGACTGGCAATGCGACACGTCGATCCCGGTCAGGTCCATGCTCGTGAGCTTCGACAGGAACAGATTGATGTCCTTGAATCGCCTATTTTCCAGCAGCGATGGTGGATAACTCTTGTACATCACATGCTCAAAGAGCAGCGGCACGATGGAGTTGAGATCATCAATGTCCTCGATCCCCTGATTGTCGGCGAGCTTGCCCAGCATCGCGACCTTGCCACGCAACCCGGCCAATCGCTGACGGATGCCTTCCAGTTGCAGCGCTTCCAGCGGTGCGCGCTCGATTGACATCATGGCGGTATAATCATGGTCGAAGAAGGCGGCGGGATCATCGCACAGAGCCTTGGCCCGGTTTGCAAGGTCCATATCCGGCATCTCTCTCTCCTTCGCGGGGCGGTTCGGCAAAAAGTGAGCGCGGCACTGGGGGCACCGCGCTCTCAGGGAGGAACTTTACATCTTGGTGCTGAGCGTCACGCCCCAGGTCCGCGGCGGGGCCGGCGCGCGGAAGATGCCCGGCGTCGATTCCAGCACCTGCACGAAATAATAGCTGTTGGTGATGTTGCGCGCCCACAGCTTTATCCCGAAGCGCTCATTGGCTGAGGTCCAGCCGATGCTGGCATTGGCGGTGGCATAGGCCGGCAGTTTGAACAGGTTGGAGGGACCGACATACTGGTCGTCCACGAACTGCACGAAGCCGTCGAGTGTGATGTCGCCAGATCCGGTCGGAATGCGGTAGTTCATGCCGCCGGATGCCGACAGTTTGGGCGAGTAGATGGTGCGGTTGCCGGTCGCATCCTGATCGCGCACGGCAGTGACGCCCCCGGTTGGACGCGGAATGTAGAAAACTGCCGTCTTATAGTCGTCATAACGGCCGTCCAGATAACCCATGGCCGCATAGACGTTGAACCGGTCGGAAACCTTGACGTCCAGATCGACGTCGAGGCCCTTCATCGTGGCGGCGGCGGCATTGGCGACGACATTGCCGCCATCGGTGATGCGCGTGACCTGAATATCCTTGAACTTGTAGAGATAGGCAGCAGCATTGATGCGGACCCTGCCGCCCAGGAACTGCGTTTTCAGGCCCACTTCATAGGCATCGAGCTTTTCCGGCGAATAGCCGGGGAGGTTGGCTGCTGTGACCAGCGGGAAGCCGCCGCTCTTGAGGCCGCGATTATAGGAGATATAGCCCATGATATCGCGCGTGAAATGATGGTCGAGCGCGAGGCGCCAGGTCCAACCGCTGGAATCCTGCGTGTCGGGGCGGAAGGGTAGGACCGTCGGATTGGGATCGGGACCGATCAGAGTCGTCTTGCCCGAGGGCATTTTCTGCGTCTCGTCCGTGTAGCGGATGCCGGCGGTGAAAGTCGTGTCGGGCGTTATCTTGTAGCTTGCCTGCGCGAAGCCGGCGAGGGAATTGGTCCTTTGCTCGCGATAATAGCGTACCACACCGGCGGCGCCGGCTGCCGCACCGGCGATGGTGATCGGATCATATTTCGCGCTGCTGTGGAAATAATAGGCGCCGACCAGCCAGGTAAACGGCCCATCCGCCGCCGAGACCAATTGCAGTTCCTGCGAAAAATTGCGGAAGGGAATATCGAGCGTGGCATTGATCACCGTCGCGGGCGTGGCATCCTGATCCAGCCGGTAAAGCGTATCGACCCGGCGGTAGGAGGTAATCGATACCAGATCGGCGAAATCGCCCAGTTTTTGGTCTATGCGGCCATAGGCGAGATAGGATTTATAATTGAGAGAGTCCGGTGTATTCGCCTTGGTCTCATATTTTCCATAATTTGACAGCACGCCATCCAGTCCGCGATAACCGGGCATGACCTGATTATTCTGGCCACTGGTGTGACCGTCATCATACCAGAAGAAACCGGTGAACTTCGTGTTCTCCGACGCTTCGAACACGACCTTGCCCTGGATGGACAGGTCGTCGCGGAACATCGTGTCTTCCTTGCGAACGCTGTTGTAACCATAGCCCTTGCCCTGGTTACGGAAATCTACCGCCAAGCTGACGCCCAGCCGGTCGTCGAGCTTCGTTGAGGCATAAGCCGAAGCCGAGGTCGTATCGTAATTGCCGTAAGTCACGCTCGCTTGCAATGTCGGATCAGCGAGTGGATCACGGGTCACGATCTGGATCACGCCGCCGGTTGTATTGCGCCCGAACAATGTGCCTTGTGGGCCTTTCAATACTTCAACCCGTTCGATACTGCTCAATGGAACCTGTGCGGACCAGGTTGAAAATATGTAGACACCATCAACATAGGTCGCAACCGACTGCTCGGAATTGATCGAACTTCCGGTCGTGCCAACGCCGCGCAGGAAATATTGCACCGCACCGTTCTGTGGAATGCTGAGCGAAGGAACCTTGCCCGCAAGCGCGACGGAATCGGTCGCGCCCGATGCGGTGAGCGCTGCGTTGCTGAGAACGCTGACGGCGATGGGTACATTCTGCACCGATTCCGCGCGGCGCTGCGCTGTTACGATGATGTCGGCAATGGGCTGATCACCGGCCTGCTGAGCGGCGGCTTGAGCATGGGCGCCGACAGTCCAGGATGTGGCGATCATGGCCGGAAGTACATAGCAGGCGCCCTTGCACGCCCGACGGATTCTGCGTGTCGATTGCATATCCTTCTCCTCTCCCCCGACCGGCTTTTTGCCGGTCTTGTACGCATTGCCCTTGAATCGGACGTTTAAATGTACGCGTATATAGATGGCCATGATATGAGTGTATTGAGGATTAGTCAATCGGTCAGTTAATTCGGTTTTTCTTCGCTACTGACGGATCTGCGGTCCGGCACTCGGCGTCGCTTTTCCGGCGATTGCCGCACGGGTGGTCTGGCGGATATAGTGCTGGAGCGCCTCGATCTGTTGCGGCGACAGTTCGGAAAATTGCGGCATGCCGCGTTCTACCAACAGGCCATCATGCAGGATTTGGGTGAAGGCTTCGCGTGAAGTCGGCACGGTCGATTCGCGCAGGTCCGGCGCCATGCCACCAGCTTCCAGATTGAGGCCGTGGCAGTTGAAACAGTTAGCGGTGATGAACACGCCAAGACCTGCCTTCGCCTTGGCCGGATCGACCGTGAATCCGGGATCTGTAACGAATTGGCGGGGCTGCGACGGCTCAGGATCGGGCAGCGACGGTGCCTTGCCGTCCAGCGAGAAAGTCAGCACCCGGCGCCTCTGTGTGCGATAGTCCCATGGCGAGGCTTGCACGATGCCGCGATAACCCGCCAGCACGGTTACATATTGATGCCCATTCACGCTGTAGCTGATTGGCTGGGACGAAATGCCAGCCTGCGCGTTGAAGCTCCACAGTGTCTTGTCGTTGCGCGCGTCGTGCGCCTCGAACTTGCCTTCCGCGGTTCCGATGAACACCAGATTGCCCGCCGTGCTGGTGATGCCGCCGCCCCAGAGTGCAGGCAGGGGCGCCCGCCAGGCGGCCTTTTGCGTCAATGGGTTCCAGGCGAGGAGATAGCTCTTCGTTGGCGGCATGGGGCGGGGCGGCGGTTCCTGGCTAAGCCCTGTATTATAGCCCGTGCCGCGCAGGGGCTTCCAGTTCTTGAGATCGACGCCCTTATCCGAATACCACAGGCTATTTTCCTGCGCCGGGATGTAGACAAGGCCGGTCTGCGGGCTGAAAGACATGGGCTGGGCATTATGCGCGCCGGCGGAACTGGGCGACATCATGAAGCCCTGACCATTGGGAAAACGCGCTGCGGGATTTTCGATGGGGCGGCCGGTCTTGATGTCGATGCCCTTGGCCCAGTTCACGGGAACGATGTTCTTGGCTGAGATCAGCTTTCCGGTTTCGCGATCAATGACATAGAAGAAGCCATTTTTGGGCGCGTGCATCAGGACCGGACGATCCTTGCCGCCGATCTTTAACGTCGCCAATTCAATATCCATCGCGGCATTATAGTCCCAGGTCTCACCGGGATTGACCTGATAATGCCAGATATATTTGCCGGTATTCGCGTCCAGCGCGACAATGGAGCAGAGATAGAGATTGTCGCCGCCGGCGGGACTGCGGATTTTCTGGTTCCAGGGCGTACCATTGCCGGTGCCGATATAGAGCCGGTTATATTGCGGGTCATAGGCCATGGCGTTCCAGACGGTGCCGCCGCCGCCATATTTCCACCATTCGCCTGTCCATGTCTTGGCCGCGCGTTCAAGGGCGGGGTCCTCGAAACCCTTTTGGGGGTCGCCGGGCACGGTGTAGAAGCGCCAGAGTTTGCGGCCCGTGCTTGCGTCATAGGCGGTGACATAGCCGCGCACGAGGTCGAAATCCGCGCCGCCATGGCCGATCACGACCTTGCCGTTGAAAATCCACGGCGCGCCGGTGATGTAGCGGCCGTCGTCCGGAGCTTCTGTCGTGATGGCGGACCAGAGCAGCTTGCCACTATGCGCATCGACCGCGATCAACCGGCCGTCGAGCGTTCCGGCGTAGATCGCGCCATTCCAATAGGCGATGCCGCGACTGCCCCAGGCGGTGCGCATCTTCTTGCCCGCGCGCTTGGGTACTTCGGGATCATATTTCCACAGCAGCTTGCCTGTCGCAGCGTCGACGGCGTGGATGACGCTGTACCCTTGCGCGAAGTAGAGGGTGCCGTTCACCGCCACGGGGGAGGTATAGAGGCTGCCCGTCTCGTTCAGGTCCAGCGACCAGGCAAGCTTCAGTCCTTTGATGTTGTCGCTGTTGATTTCGCGCAGGGGGCTGTAATGATTGGCGCTGAAGGTCCGGCCGTAAAGTGGCCAGTCAGCACCATTCTCTTCCCGCGCGGCGGGGCCATTATCGATCTGGCCGTCGGACCGTCCGCAAGAGGTCAGGGTTCCTAACGCGGCAAGGCTGGCGAGCAGGATCGGCCATCCTTGTTTCGGCAGAAACCGGCTCATGCACGCGCTCCCAGCGCGCGTTTGAGTGCCGTGATGCGCGCATTTCGGAAATCATCACCGATGGCCGACCTGCCGTCATCGAAGGCGTCGAAACCATGATAGGCGCCGGGATAGACGATGAGTTGCGTCGGCACGCCCGCATACATCAGACGCATGGCATAGTCGACATTCTCCCGCATCAGCGGGTCGAGTGCGCCCACGCCGATGAAGGCGGGCGGTAAGCCTTCGAGAGAGGTCGCGCGGGCGGGGGCGGCATAGGGCGACACATCTTCGCCGCCGACCTCGTCGCCCAGCAACGTCTCCCAGCCAAAAGCATTGCCATTGTAGGTCCAGACATAGTCACCGGCAAAGGGATCGCGCGGAGCATCGCCTCTTCCGGTGCGGTCGTCCAGCATGGGATAATCGAGCAGTTGGAAGGCCAGCGAAACCTTCCCTTCATCCCTTGCCCGGAGCGTCAGCGCCGCCGCCAGCGCACCGCCCGCGCTCACACCCTCAACCGCAATGCGGGCTGGATCGATGCCGAGCGCCGCTGCCGAGCGGTGCAGCCAAAGCAGCGCAGCAGAACAATCGTCGATGGGGGCAGGATGGGGCGCTTCGGGCGCCTTGCGATAATCGACCGCCGCAACCACCGCCCCGGTTTCCGTTACCAACCGCCGACACCAGTCCTCGTAAAGGTCCGCTTTGCCCGAGAAGAAGCCGCCACCGTGGATGTAAAGGATGGCAGGACGCTGCGCACCGTCAGCCGCTGGCGCGGTCTTGTAGAGCAGCACCCGCACATCGGGATCGCCCGCCAAGCCGGCCACCATCACATCCTCTCGCGTGACGCCGTCACCCAGCGGCGGCACATAAGCGGCGCCAAAGGATTCCACCATCGCCCGCACATCGGCCAATGTGTCGTAGGAGAATGTCATCGCCGGAAAGCCGTCGACGGCGGGCAGCAATTCGGGGTCGACCAGATGTCTCGATCGCATGGGAAATCCTTTGCGTGGGAATGCGGATTCAGGCCGCGCCGGCGAGTGCGGGCCCAAGAACGGCATTCACATGTGCCGTGTCATTATATTCCCTCGCGACGGTGATCTTGCCATCGCGCAGCAGGAACAGCCAGTGATAGCGATTGGCATAGCGCGAGCCATTGCGCAGACGCCCTTCGGACCGTGCCTCGACGGCCACCCTATCGCCTTCCGCCGTGACGCCCTCGATGGTGAGGGTGATGCCCTGCACGTCGAAATGCTTGTCGATGAGGGCGGAAAGGGCAGCAAGCTGGCCCTGTATCTCGCCGCCGCCGGGAGTCCACCAGACCATGTCGGGCGTGCCGAACTGCCTGGCCGCCGCTTCCGGCCCATCCTCGTTCATAACCGCGAAAAAGCCCTGTACGATGCTCTTATTATCCATGGTCGCCCTCTCCCGGCTTGCAAGCGAGATTCGTGATCGATCGCGACGCAATTTAACCTAAGTGACATAGGCTGCAAGCTGTAACGGATGCGTCCCGCAAATTACTTAATCGCTGCATTATCATTGTCGATAACATGGAGCAGGCTTGCGCGTAAAAAACTAAGTGGATAAGGTAGAGCAGCAATGAAGGAGCGGATCGCTTAGGCGAGTCCGCCGTGGAGAGGCTGATCTATGAACGTCGCGACGAAGCTATCCGTACCCGATCATGTTCCCGCCGAACTGGTCCACGAATTCGACATTTATGAAGATGCCGGCATCCGCCGCGACCTGCATCGGCAATATTCGCGTATATTGGAGGAAGCGCCGGGCATTTTCTACACGCCCAACAATGGCGGTCACTGGATGGTAACACGTTACGACACGATCAGCGCTGTTGTCATGGACACCACCCATTTCTCCACCGAACATTCGCAAATTCCCAAAGTGCCCAATCCGCCGCGTTTCATTCCGCTGAACTATGATCCGCCGGAAAATATGCCCTACCGCAAACTGCTGATGCCTTTCTTCTCGCCCAAGGCGGTGAAGGCGATGGACGAGCAGATCGAATATCATGCCAACCGGATTGTCGATCAGGTGAAGGACAGGGGGCACTGCGAGTTTCTGAGCGAGGTTGCCGCGCCTTTCCCGGTCACGGTCTTCATGATCCTGATGGGCCTGCCGCTGGAGCGGTTTGACGACTTCCGCCACATGGTCGATGATTTCTTCAATGCGCAGGGCACCGATCGGCTGGAGGGCATCACCGCCGCCATGAACGCGGAGATCATGGCGATCATCAATGCGCGCCGTGCCGAACCGAAGGAAGATCTGGTCAGCTATCTCGTCAATGCGGAAATGGATGGCCGGCCGCTCACTGAATATGAGCTGCTTAACATCTGCTTCCTGCTGGTGCTGGGCGGGCTGGATACCGTTACCAACATGCTGACCTTCACCACCCATCGGCTGGCGCAGGAGCCGGAAATCCAGAAGCGCTTGATCGCTGACCCGTCGCTGGTCGACGCCGCAACCGAAGAAGGGCTGCGGCTGTTCGGCGTCGTTAATGTGCCGCGCGTGGTGAAGAAGGATGTCGACCTGCTGGGTGCGCCCTTCCGCGTAGGGGATATGGTGCTTTGCACGCTGCCGCTGGCGGGCTGGGACAACCAGAAGAATGACAATCCGGCGGTGTTCGACCTTGACCGCAAGGAACGGCATTTGCTGACCTTCTCGACCGGTGCGCATCTCTGTCTCGGCCACTTTCTGGCGCGCACTGAGCTGCGCAAGATGTATCGGGTGTGGATGGAGAAGATCGGCGAGTTCCGCCTGGCTCCCGATGCGCAGTTCCACTATCGCGGCGGTACGGTGATGGCGCTCGACCGGCTCGATCTGGTGTGGGACGTCAAGGGGTGAGGGAACTGTCCGGCGCTCCGATAAGGGCGCCGGATTTTATTGCGGCAACGGTTGCAGCGTCGCGTCGGTAAAGCCGGCCGACAGGTCGATGACAGTATTGATGGCCTGAACGCCCTCGCTTACCCGTTCAGGTTGATAGGCATAACAGGCGCCCAGCAGCTCGGGCATGGATGTGATTGGCAAGTCGGGGGACTGGTCGACGATCCAATGGCGCGCGGTCGACACCAGATAGGCGCGCTGGAGCAGGAAGGCCGCGTCCAGCTCTTCGCCTTGGAGATGCCTCGTTGCCCAGCTGGTGAAGCCTTTCATGATCGGGATCGGCGCTTTGGGATCGAACTCGATCACAGCGCCTTTCGACAGGCGCCAGCTTAGCAGAGGCCGTCCGTTCAGCAGCACCTCTGCAACTATCGGCAGATCGCTTTCGTCGGGGATGATGATGTCATAGATGCGGCCCGGTTCGTCGCGCAACGCCTCCTCCATCGCCAGCGCGGCGGCGTCGAACAAATGGGTGCAGTTGCGGAAGGGCCGCCCCTCTCCGAACAGCCCGGCGCGCGGCATCGCCAGCGGCAGGCCGACCAGTTCCTTGAGCGCGGTCGAAGCGTCGGGGCAATTGCTGTTGGGCGCGCGGATGGTCTGCCCTTCGGTCGCGGTCACATGGCAACTGTCATGATAGATGCGCGCCCACATGGCATGATTGGTGTCGTCGATGAGCGAGAGTACCGCACGCTCTTGCCTAATGAGGCGGATGCGGCGGCGATAAATGCCGCTGCCATAAGCGGGGTTGCGCGGGAAAGCGCTGGGGACGGGTGGGCCGCTCTGCCGGTTCATGCGTTGCGTCCGGTGGGTCGGATTTGGGCCTGCAAGATGGCGGGCGAGTAGCTGGCGATATCGGCCGCCTCGATTGCGTGGCGGATCAGAGCGGTCTGTGTCTCGCTTTCACAGAGTAAAGTGGCCGCCAGACCCTGCTCGACACGGATTTCGATGCCGCGCAGCTTGCGGGCGGTGGGGCCGATGCGCGGCAATTCTGCCGTCAGCGCTGCCAGGGCCGCCGCGATCGACAGCAGCCGCGCATCCTTCGCGCCGACCAGCAGGTTGCTGTCACCGAGGCGGAGCTTCACCCGCCCGTCGATGATGCGGGGCGTGAATGGCGCTTCCGTCGCGGACGTTTCGTCGGGTAGAACATCTGCCAGACTTTCCAGCCGCTGCTTCAACGCTTGCGAGAATTGCGCCGCGCGCAGACCATCGACCACGCGATGATCGTAGCAGATGCTGAGCGTCGTACGCGGTTGCAGCACGATCTCGCCATCAATACCGACCGCCTTGTCCTCGATGGCGCCGACGAACAGCAGGATCGGTTCACCAAGGTTCAGCACCGGCGTCCCAAAGGACACACCATAGCGGCCAAGATTGGAGAGGGTGAGGCTTGCCCGGCCCATATCCGCAGCGCCGATCCGCCCCTGTCGTCCCAGGTCGATCAAGCGGCGCGTTTCCGCTGCGACTTCTTCCAGTGACCGCCCGGCCGCGTTGCGCACCAGCGGCACGGACAGCCCGGCCTCGGTCGCGACCGCCAGGGCGACTGCTATGTCAGGCAGGGGATGGAGTGCGTCATCCTCATAGCTGGCGTTGATGTCGGGAAATTCGGCCACTGTCAGCGCAGCGGCGCGGATCAATATGTCGTTCAGCGAACAGGCCAGTTGTCCGGCGCGGATCGCCGCTTGCGCCGAAACCAGCGCGGAGGCGTCCGCCTCGATCATCTGTACGAAATGTGGTGCTTGCGTCCAGCTTTGGGTCAACCGCCGTGCTGCCGCTTTGCGCAAGGGGGTGAACGGGACAGTGTCGGGGCGCGCGCCATGGCGCTCTACATCGGCGGCGACGATCACCCCGTCAGGCCGCTGCGTGGTGACAAGGCTCAGGTCGAGGCCGGTCGCCTTGGCGATCTCGCGCGCCTTGGGGGAGGCGAGAACCCGCCCTGCTGTCGGCGTAGAGCGTGGCGCGGATGCTGCTGGCGGGGGAGGGGAGGCGACAACGGCAGGCGTCGCCTTCGACGCGCCGTCACCAATCACCCCCAGCAACTGCCCCACCGGCACTTCCGCGCCAATCACCGCCCGATGGCCCAAAACACCCGCAACTGACGCCTCGATTTCATAGGTCGCCTTGTCGGACTCGATCGAGGCGACCGGCTGCCCCGCCTGCACGTTGGCGCCATCCGCCGCCAGCCACTCGACCAGCACGCCGAACTCCATCGCCTGCCCGAACATGGGCATCATGATGTCGGTTCCGCTCACGCCGCCAGTTCCCGACAGGTGGCGCAGATATCCTCGACCGAGGGCAGCACCCGATCCACCAGCGGTTTGACCGATGCGACGGGCACATCGGGAATGGCCAGCCGCCGAAAAGGCCGGTCCAGATAGCCGAACGCCTGCTCCATCAGCATCGCGCCGATCTCCGCGCCGACGCCCAGACGGCGATAGCCTTCCTCGACCACCAGACAGGCGCCGGTCTTCCTGACGCTCTCGATCAACGTCTCGCTGTCGAAGGGTGAGAGGGTGCGCGGATCGAATATCTCGATCTCGATGCCTTCCGTCTCCAAAATCTCGGCGGCCTTGAGCGCCCGGCTCAGCATATATTGCCAGGCGACGACGGTGACATGCCGTCCTTCACGCCGGATGATGCCCTTGCCAAAGGGGAGGGTGACGTCGCCTTCGGGGATCGCGTCGCGCTTCTGGTAAAGGCGGCGATGCTCGAAGAACATCACCGGATTGTCGAGCCGGATCGCCTCCTTGAGCAGCGCCTTGGCGTCCGCGGCTGTCGAGGGCACAGCGCAGAGCAGGCCCGGCGAATGCATGATATAGGCTTCGGGACAGGTCGAATGTTCCGGCCCCGCGCCGGTCGCACCCGAGGGCAGGCGCACCACCAGCGGCACCTTGAACGCGCCGCCATGCATGTAGCGCCACAGGCCCGCCTTGAAGAAAATCTCATCGCCCGCGACAAGGATGAAGTCGGCATATTGCAGTTCGACCACCGGCCGCAGCCCCATGATCGCCGCGCCCACACCCGCGCCCACCATCGCGCTTTCGGAAATGGGGGAGTCGAATACCCGCTCCGGCCCGAAGCGGTCCAGCAGGCCCTTGGTGATGTTGAAAATCCCGCCCCATGCCGCGACGTCGAGGCCATAGAGGATCACATCCTTGTCGCGGGCCATTTCCTCCGCCAGTGCTTCGTTGATCGCCTGCCCGTAGTTGATCGTCCGCATCATCGTCTCACGCATAAAGGTCGGCAAAGGCCTGGTCGGCATCGATCAGCGGGGCGGCCTTGACCGTCTCCACCGCCTGTTCGACCTGCGCCTCATAATCGGCGGTCATCGCATCGATCTCCGCCTCGCTCAGCAGGCCAAGGTCGATCACGCGCTGGCGCAGGGTCACAAGGGGGTCACGCTCCTTCACCGTCGCCGCGTCGGCGCGATAATCCTGCGGGTCGGCAGCATAATGACCGAGCAGCCGGATCGCCTTGATCTCGATAAGCGAGGGCCCCTCACCCGCCCGTGCGCGCCGGGCGGCGTCGCTGATCGCCGCCATCACCGCGTTGGGATCAGCGCCATCCACCACCTCGCCGGGGATGCCATAGCCCGCCGCGCGGTCCGCGATATTCTCGACCGCCGTGCTGACCGAGGTGGGCACGGAAACCGCCCAGCCATTATTCTCGCACACATAGATGCAGGGCAACTTCTGCACCGCCGCCCAGTTGAGCGCTTCGTGGAAAGTGCCCCGGTTCGATGCGCCGTCTCCGAAGAAATGGATCACCACCTGATCGGAGCGGCGGCGCTTCAACGCCATCCCCATGCCCACCGATAGGACGAGGCCGCCGCCCAGCGTGCCGCTTTCGCCATAGACGGCGTTGGGGACATCGACGACATGCATGATACCGCCCTTGCCATTATTGGTGCCGCCCGCGCGCCCGGCCATGTCGGCGATCATGGCCGAAAGGCTGGTGCCGCGCGCGACCATATAGCCGACGCCGCGATGCGAATAGAGCAGCGGATCATCGTCGTTGAGCGCGCTGAGTGCGGCGATCTGCGCCACTTCCTGCCCCGCGCCGGGGTGGAGCAGGGGCGGCAGGAATCCTTCTGCCGTCAGCTTGATGAGTCGCGCCTCGAACAGACGCGTCAGCAGTGCCTTCGCAAATATATGCTTGAGTTGGTCGTTCTGAATCAACGCACCTCTCCCTCTTTCCTGCTGTGCATTATCTAATCGGCTTAGGTCAAGCGCAAAGGCTCGCCTCCTTGCGGCAGAATATTAATCGGCCAATTGACTAATTGAATTAGATAATTAAACGGCGCGCTCATCCGGCCGGGGTCCCGGCGGATTCTATGATTCGGGAGAAATCATGATATGATGTTCAGGGAGATTGCTGGTCGTTCGCGGCGGGTGAAGCGGTTGGCGACGACGACCACGTTGACGCTGGCGGCTCAGAGCGCGGTCGGGGTAATGCTGGTTCACGCCTTTACCGCTGATGTTGCATTCGCGCAGGCGGCCGAACAGGCACCCGATCCCGACGCGATCGTCGTTACCGCCCGCCGCCGCGAGGAAAGCCTGCAGAACGCTCCGGTCGCGGTTGCGGCATTGACGGGCGCGAAGCTCAATCAATATGTGGTTGTCAACGTCAGCGATCTCGCAAAATTCGTGCCCGGCATGGTTGTCGGCAAGCAGGTGACGGGCTCGTCGGCGTCGATCTTCCTGCGCGGCGTTGGTTCCTCTTCGCTCAGTGCCGGTTTCGACCAGTCGGTGTCCTTCAATATCGACGGCATCGCGATGAGCCGTGGCCGGGAAATCGGCCTTGCCCAATATGACCTGCGCTCGGTCCAGGTGATGAAAGGTCCACAGGCGCTTTTCTTCGGCAAGAACGCAACCGGTGGCGTGATTGCGGTCGACAGCAATAATCCGGGCAACAAGTTCGAAGGCAGCCTGTCGGCCGGCTATGGCTTCCAGGGCAACGAAACCTATGTCGATGGCTATTTATCTGGTCCGTTGACCGACACGCTCGGCGCGCGTTTCGCTTTCCATGCCAATAATACAGAAGGCTATTTCAGGAACACGGCAGGCACAGCCGCCGACATGTTGCAGCAGGCGGCGGAGCCGAACAATGCCTTCGTGCGGGACCCTACCGATAGCCGCCGAGGCGCCAGCAAGTCTGCTGCGGGTCGTCTGACCCTGTTGTACAAGCCCAACGATGCGCTGACCATGAACCTCAAAATGTCGGGCAATTATTATACGGACAATGGCGCGTCCGACCTTTATGAACGCAAATGCGCTGCCGGCCGGACCATCCCTGCCGCGACCAGCGGGGCCGCCGCACCCTTCGCCGATTGTCAGATCGATGGCCGTAGCGATCATGCGCGTCTGCCGGTGGAGGTCGCACGAACGATGCGGTACACACGCGCCGACGGCAAGCCTTATACCAAGCTCGTTTCGGGCTCTTCGGTGTTGAATACCCAATATGAGACGGAACCCGTCGACATTACGTCCATCACCGCCTTTTACGGCTTCCGGCAGACGTCCGGCGATGACATGAACGGCCAGACCCGCGCAATCTGGAACTCGCAAAAATCCACGATGAAGCAATTCAGCGAAGAACTGCGCGCCGGCACGAAATTCGATGGTCCGGTGAATTTCACCGTGGGCGCATATTATGCTCATGTCGACTTCACCTATAATATCGACAGCTACACCAATGTTGCCCCGCTCGACCCAGTGACGCAGACCTATGCGACGCTTGGCCGCAATTCAGGATTCAAGGGGGAAACCTGGTCGGGTTTCTTCGAAGCGATCCTGACGCCCACGCCTGAACTCGAAATCTCGGGCGGCGCACGCTACAGCCATGAGAGCAAGAACAGCTACGAGCAGTTCCTGCCGGAAAACAGCCGCTATGCCAGCGTCTATTCGCAGAATCTGCTGGTAAACGACAAATATCGCGAAGCCAATCTGTCGCCGCAGGCAACGATCCGCTGGAAACCGAGCGACGCTGTCACGGCATATGCAGCCTATAAGGAAGGCTTCAAGGCAGGCGGCTATAATATCAGTCAGGTATTCCTTGCCAGCACGACGCTGGCTTCGGCACTTGCTAACGGCCGGTTCGGTGCGGAAACCGCGCGCGGTTTCGAAGGCGGCATTCGCACTACACTGTTGGGCCGCAGCCTGCACTTCAACGTCACGGCCTATCGATACAAATATGCCGACTTGCAGGTGCAGTTCTACAATCCGCAGACGTTGAGCCAGAGCGTCGCCAATGCCGGGGCGCTACGGGTGCAGGGCATCGAAAGCGATTTCACCTATCGCGTGCCGGGCGTGCGCGGCCTCGATTTCCATGGCTCGCTGGCCTATAATGACGCGGAATATCAGGGCTTTATCGGTCAGTGTTATGCCGGTCAGACGTTCAGCCTGGGCTGCAATCAACTGCGTAACGCGGCGGGCATTTATAATGGTCAGATTTTCAGCGGCCGCACCCCGCCCAAGGCACCCAAGCTCGGCGCGCAGTTCGGATCGACGCTCGAGGTGCCGGTTTCCGGAGATATCAGAGCGACCTTCACCGGCGATGTAACCTATTCGTCGAAATATAATTATACCGACACGCTGCGTCCCGATGCCGTACAGAATCGTTTTGCGCGGGTCGACGCGTCAGTCGCGGTCGGCAATGAGGCACAGGGCTGGCGCCTGTCGCTGATCGGCCGTAACCTGACCGACAAGCTGGTGGTGACGTCGGCCAACGACATGACCTTCACGGGCGGCACCGGAACTGGCTCCACCACAGCGCCGAGCGTGCTGGCAGATCTCAATGCCGTGGTCGAGCGAGGGCGCGAAATCTATCTGGAGGCGCGCTTCAAATTCTGACGGGTAGAATTTGAAACGACAATGGCCATCCGCTCATATGAGCGGATGGCCATTTTTTGTTCAGGCCGCGCCGCCATCGACACGGATGAGCGCGCCCGTGGTGAAGCTGGAGGCCGGGCTGGCGAGGTAGAGCGCGCTGGTCACGATCTCGCGCGGGTCGCCGTTGCGGCGCAGCGCATTGGCGGCCCCGGCGCGCATCTCCTCGGTCCAGGCAAGGGCAATGTCGGTCAGGAAAGGCCCGGCGCAGATCGCATTGACCCGCACTTTGGGCGCATATTCATGGGCGAGGCTGACCGTCATCGCGTTCAGCCCCGCCTTGGCCGCCGCATACGGCACGACGCGCGGCATCGGCGTCAGCGAGGCGATGGAGGAGATGTTGATGATCGCCCCGCCGTCGCCGTCCGCCATGCGCTTTCCGATCCGCGCGGCTAGGCGGAAGGGGCCTTTCAGGTTCAGATTGACCACGCTGTCGAACAGGGCTTCGCTTGTTTCGTCGCTAGGCTGCTCCGGCCCCATGCCGGCATTGTTGACCAATATGTCGACGCGGCCGAAATGGTCGTAAGCCTGCTCGATCAGCCGGTCGACATCGTCCCAGCGGCCGCAATGCGCGCCGATGGCCAGCGCCCGGCGGCCAAGCGACCGGACCTCGGCGGCGGCTTCCTCGCACGCCTCGACCTTGCGGCTGGCGATGATGAGGTCCGCGCCCCGCTCGGCAAAGGCGCGCACCATCTGACGGCCCAGCCCCCGGCTGCCGCCCGTCACCAGCACCACCTTGCCGGAAAAGTCGAACAGCGGATCGATCCCCGTTCCTTCCATGGCTGATCCTCCCTTCAGCGCACCGGCAGCGCGTTATATTCGGCGATCTTGAGCTTGCCCAATTGCGACATATGAACCTCATCCGGCCCATCGGCGATGCGCACGAAGCGGTTCGTGGCGAGCGCATAGGCGATCGGCGTATCGTCGCTCAGGCCCATCGCGCCATGCGCCTGAATCGCCCGGTCGCACACGGTCTGGGCCATTTGCGGGGCGACGACCTTGATCGCCGCGATCAGGTCGCGCGCCCCCTTGTTGCCGACCCGGTCCATCGCATCGGCCGCTTTCAGCGTCAGCAGCCGGGCCATTTCGACCTCGCAGAAGCTCTTGGCGATATCCTGCCTTATGCTGCTCTGTTCGGCTATCTTGCGGCTAAAGGCGATGCGGTTTTCCACCCGCCGCGCCATATATTCGAGCGCCCGCTGCGCCTGCCCGATCGAGCGCATGCAATGATGGATACGGCCCGGCCCAAGGCGCCCCTGCGCGATCTCGAAGCCGCGCCCTTCGCCCAATATGATGTTCGCTCGTGGCACGCGGACATTGTCGAACAGCAATTCCGTCTCACCGCCGGGCGAATGGGTGCGCCCCATCACCGTCATGGTCCGCACGATGCTGAGACCTGGCGTGTCGCGCGGCACGAGGATGGTCGAATGCTGCTGATGCCGGGGGGCGTCGGGCAGGGTGCGTCCCATCACCAGCAGCAGTTCGCAACGCGGGTGCATGACCCCTGAAATCCACCATTTGCGGCCGTTGATGACATAATCGTCGCCATCGGGCAGGATGGTGGTCGCAATATTGGTGGCATCGGACGACGCGACCGCAGGCTCGGTCATGGCATAGGCCGAGCGGATTTGCCCGTCCATCAGCGGTGTCAGCCACCGCTCCTGCTGTTCGGGCGTGCCGAAACGGGCAAGCACTTCCATATTGCCGGTGTCGGGCGCCGAGCAATTGAACACCTCCGGCGACCAGGGGACGCGGCCCATGATCTCGGCCAGCGGCGCATATTCCAGATTGCTGAGGCCGGGGCTGAGCGCGCCATAATCATGCGGCAGGAACAGGTTCCACAGGCCCTCGGCCCGCGCCTTCTGCTTCAATTCTTCCAGCCCAGGCCACTCCTGCCAGAGATGCGCCGGGTCGGCATGCCATTCATGCTCGGCCTTTTCGGCGGGATAGACATGCGCGTCCATGAACGCCTCCAGCCGGGCAGCCAGATCGCGCATTTTTTCAGTCGGCTCGAAATTCATGGGCTTCCTCTCTTCTGTTCGTTTTAAGCGATGATGCCGCGTGCCCGCTCCAGCAGGCCGACCGCGCCCTTGTGCAGCATGGCCGCTGTCTCCTGCTCGGCGAGGCCGGCGGAGGCGCGGGCGTTGCTGCCTTCCAAGATGATGGCGAGCTTGTAGCAGGCGAGGACCGTGTACCAGTCGATGGCCGACAGATCCCGCTCGCTGCCCGCGCGATAGCGCTCGACCAGTTCGGGCGCCTTGGGGAAGCCGACCCACGGCTGCACATCCAGGGTCGTGGTCGTCTCCATATCCGGCCCCGGCCAGGTCGCGAGCACCCAGCCCAGATCGAGCAGCGGATCGCCCACCGTCGTCAGTTCCCAGTCGATCACGGCGGCGACCTCCGGGCCGTCATGGGCGTACATCACATTCGCCATATGATAGTCGCCATGCAGGATGCCGGGCGCAAAACGGGCCGGGCGATGCGCCTCCAGCCATGACCCGATCCGGTCGACATAGGGCAGGCCGGAGGGGCCTTGCCAGTCGGGGAACTGCGCATAGCTGACCAATTGCCGCTGCCAGCGCGCCACCTGCCGGGCGAGGAAATCGTCGGGCTTGCCGAAGTCGATGAGACCCGCAGCGCGATAATCGACCTTGCCGAGCGCGACGATGGGATCGATCAGCGCGAGGCCCATTTGATGCTGCACGGCCGGATCATGGTGGGTTTCGGGCAGGCCCTGCGTCGCATTGAAGCCCTCGACTTCAGCCATCAGGTAGAAGGAGGCGCCCAGCACGGAAGGATCGTCGCACGCCGCGATCAGCCGGGGGTGAGGCACATCGCTGTCCGCCAGCGCGGCCAGCATCCGCGCTTCCCGCTGCATCGTCTTGTCGGCTTCGGGGCGCGGGTGCAGGGACGGACGGCGCATCACCATCATCCGGTCAGCATAACGGAAGCGCAGCAGAATGTTCTGCGTACCACCCGCTAGTGGCGTGACCTCCGCAATCGTGCCGGTTCCAAGACCCTGCGCTTCCATCCACGCCGCGAGTCGGTCACGGTCGAGCCAATCCCGCCATTGGGCCATCTCTAGCGTCGCCAATTCCTCGCCTCCCGATATAATCATTATTGGATTAATTGAAAATATCGCTACCTGCCAAGCCCTTTCCTGTTTTTGCGCCCGGTGGATGGATCAACAGCCTTGCGTCTGCCTTTGTTGCATGTAAACTAATCAAATTAGATGAAAGAGAGGCGGTTCGTGCACGACGATATCCTTTTGACTGTGACGGGCGGAGTTGCGACGCTGACGCTGAACCGGCCCGATCGCCTGAATGCGCTGACCCTGCCCATGATCGACGCGATCGAGGATATCTTCCGTCAGTGCGAAGCCGATCCGGCTATTGCCGCGATCGTTATCACAGGTGCGGGACGCGGCTTCTGTTCGGGCCTCGATCTTGCCGCGCTGACCAACACGATCAGGAAGGAACTGCCCGATCCGCCCAAGCATCGGCGACCCGGTCTCTTCACTTGGCTACCGGACATTTCGAAGCCGATCATCGCTGCGGTCAACGGTCCGGCGGTCGGCGGCGGCTTCATCCTCGCAATGATGGCGGACATTCGCTTTGCCAGCACAGCGGCAAAGTTCAACACCATGTTCTCGCGCCGGGGCTTGGTCGCGGAACATGGGATCAGCCATATCCTGCCGCGCCAGATCGGCCTTTCGCGGGCGCTCGACCTCATTCTTTCCGCGCGCACCATTGATGGCGAAGAGGCGCAGCGGATCGGCTTTGTCGACCGTCTGTGTGAGGCGGAGCATCTACTGAGCGAGGCGCAGGCCTATGCCGCGCTGCTCGCGACCCATGTGTCGCCCCTGTCGATGGCGGCGATGAAGGGCCAGATTTACACCGATCTGACGCAGGATCTGGACGCGGCCTGCCGCGCCGCCGATGGGCTGGTCCGCGATACGCTCGGACATCCCGATCAGCACGAAAGTCTTGCCGCCACCCAGGAGAAGCGTCTGCCCCGTTTCCGTCCCTGGCGGGGCGGCGCGCTCGATGCCTTGGGGGAGGCGGCGGAATGAATTGCCGGTTTCTGTTCGACACGTTGCCAAAAAATGGCTGAGGAAAAGGCCGGCGGCCGCGTCATCTTTGTTGAGCGATCCGGTGGCCAACATTGCCGGAGCTTCGTCAGCAGGCGACGGCGCCATTATGCCGCCCGCCGTGCGACCGGCGAAGGAACTGTTGGATAGAGAGTAATATCAAGGGAGAGTTGCATGCGTTGTGGTCCGTCCGTTACGCCGAAAGACATTGATCTTCAGGCGCTGCGCGACAAATATGCGCAGGAGCGCGACAAGCGCCTCCGCAAGGATGGTACAGCGCAATATATCCATACGGGTGGGGGTGAGGATCCCGACTTCTGGGAAAATGATCCGCACATGCCTCCGGTGGTGCGCGACCCTATCGTCGATGATGTCGAAGTCGTCGTCATCGGCGGCGGTTTTGCCGGGCTGCTGGCGGGCGCGCATCTGAAGAAGGCGGGCGTCGACGATGTGCGGATCATCGAGATGGGCGGCGATTTTGGAGGCGTCTGGTATTGGAACCGCTATCCCGGTATCCAGTGCGACAATGAATCCTATTGCTACATTCCACTGCTGGAAGAGCTGAACTATATGCCGTCCAAGCGGTTTCCGGACGGCGTCGAAATCTACCAGCATTGCCGCAATATCGGCACGCATTTCGGCCTTTATGAAGGCGCCCTGTTCGGTACGATGATCCGTGCGATCCGCTGGAATGAAGCGACCCAGCGCTGGACGATCACCACCAATCATGACGATGAATTGCGCGCACGCTATGTCGTGATGGCGACCGGGCCATGGAGCAAGCCCAAGCTGCCGGGCATAGCGGGCCTCCACAGCTTCAAGGGGCACGCATTCCACTCCGCTCGCTGGGATTATGACTATACCGGCGGTAATACGACCGACACGACGCTCGACAAGCTGGCCGACAAACGGGTGGCCGTGATCGGCACCGGCGCGACCGCGATTCAGATCGTCCCTTATCTCGGGCGTTACGCCAGGCATCTCACGGTCTTTCAGCGTACCCCCTCCGCTGTGGACGCGCGCCGCAATCCGCCGACCGATCCTGAATGGGCGGCATCGCTCAAACCGGGCTGGCAAAAGGAGCGCCAGGCCAATTTCCATGCCTTCGCGTCCGACCCGTTCCCCTCCATCCCGGCGACGGAGGATATCAGCTGCGATTTCTTTACCGAAGTCGGCCGCAATGTGTCCGCGCGGATCAACGGCCATGCCAATCTGTCGACCGATGACCTGGCCGCCATCCGTGAGGAGGAGGATTATGGCGTCATGGAACGTATTCGCCGCCGGGTCGACGACATCGTGGAAGATCCGGCCACGGCCGAGGCGTTGAAACCCTATTATCGCTACATGTGCAAGCGGCCCTGCTCCAGCAATGATTATCTGGAGACATTCAATCGGTCCAATGTGACACTGGTCGACGTTTCCGGATCGAAAGGCGTTGAACGCGTGACGGAGAAGGGACTGATCGCCAATGATCAGGAACATGAGGTCGACTGCATCATCTTCGCCAGCGGTTTCGAGATCTCGGCTCAGGACCAGAAGGTCGCCTCCGGCATAGAGGCGATTGACGGCCGGGACGGGTTGTCACTTTACGATCACTGGCGCGACGGATTCCGCACATTGCATGGCATGACCAGCCATGGTTTTCCCGGCATGTTCTTCACCGGCTATACGCAGGGCGGCGGGAATGCGAGCGTGACTGCGAATTATGTTCAGCAGGGTGAGCATATCGCCTATATCATCGCCGAGGCCCGTGTCCGAGGCGCAACCACAGTCGAACCGACCGTAGAGGCCCAGGACGACTGGGTCAGGACGGTCCACGAACTCGCCCCGCCGAACACCTTCCTCGAACAATGCACCCCTGGTTATTATAATAATGAAGGTGGCGGCAATGGCGGCATCCGCGCAGCAATCGGGGAACGATACGCCGCTGGTTTCTATGCCTTCGACAAGTTGTTGGATGATTGGCGCAATGAAGGCCAAATGGTTGGCATGCGATTGATAAAATAATTTCGCAATTTTGGGTAACGACCAGAATTACGGATAACAAAGTGCGGCCGTGAAGAGGATTTCGGAACGAGCCATGGCGTGACCTCGAAGTTCAGATTCAAATAATCCTCGACGGGCCGGGGAGGGGTGCTGGATGTGCTGTCGCTGAAAGGCGGCAGCACATTTTTCATGTCTATCCATACCAGCGCCTGTCGCTGAGGGTGGCGCTTGCCGCGATTGGGCGGCCCCGTGATTGCGCGCTGTTTGCGCCCTTTGGCGCGCACTGTCCCTCCCTTCCGTCAGATGAGAGGCTCGCTCTCATTTTCCGCCGGTACTGCACTTCAGCAGCGGAATTACATCGCCACCGTTCGCTGCCGGCCCTGCATGCCGGCGGAAATTGGGAAAGGACGAACGATGAGCGAAGCCAAGGGCACTGCCCTCATCACCGGAGCGTCGAGCGGTATCGGCGCCATCTATGCCGATCGCCTGGCCCGTCAGGGCTATGACCTGATCCTGGTCGCGCGCCGCGCCGATAGGCTGGAAGAGGTGGCTGACAGTATCCGCAAAGCAACGGCGCGCGAGGTCGAGACGCTGGCCGCCGATCTGGGCGACCCCGCCGATCTGCGGCGCGTCGAGACGCGCGTGAGCAATGATCGCCGGATCGCGCTGCTGATCAACAATGCCGGTATCGGATCGGCCGCACGGGCGCTGGAGGCCGATGTCGACACGATGAGCGCGATGGTCTCCATCAACGTCGAAGCCCTGATGCGTCTCAGCTATGCGGCGGTTCCCGCCTTTGTCGCGCGCGGCCGGGGCGCGATTGTCAATATCGCATCGGTTGTCGCGGTGGCGCCCGAACTGCTGAACGGCGTCTATGGCGGCACCAAGGCCTTCGTATTGGCTTTCAGCCAGAGCCTGCGCCGTGAACTGGACGGTACGGGCGTCCATGTGCAGGTCGTCCTGCCCGGAGCGACCGCCACCGATTTCTGGGAAGTATCGGGCCAGCCCCTTGAGCATCTGCCGAGCGAGATCGTGATGCGTGCCGACGATCTGGTCGACGCCGCCCTGAACGGGCTTGAACGCGGCGAGTTCGCGACCATTCCGGGCCTTCACGACGAACGCCTCTGGAATGATTTCGAGGCGGCGCGGCAGGCCATGGCCGGCCAGTTGTCCACCAGCACGCCAGCCGCACGCTACCGAGGTTGACCCGTCCTCCAGCAGCAGGGTGATTGATCATGTCCAGTCCCTATCGACGCTCGCTCGCCCTTTTGACGGCGGCATTGCTGGCAGGCTGCGCCGCGATCCCCAAGGTCGCGCCGCAGGTCGAGCAGGTCAGCGCATCATCGCTCGGCCTTGGCGCGGCGGACGTGGCGCAGATCGCACCCGACTGGTGGACCGCACTTGGCGATCCACAGCTTGACCGGATCATGGCTGACGCACTGGCCGGCAATCCCACGCTGGAAGCCGCCATGGCCCGGTTGCGCATCGCTCAGGCTGGCATCGCCGCGCAAAGGGCGGGGCTGCTGCCGCAGATCGGCGCGGATATTTCCGAGCAGCGCCAGCGTCTAAGCGAAAAGGCACTGATTCCACCGCCCTATGCGGGATCGGGCCAATGGATAGGGACGGCACAGGCCAGTTTGAGCTGGTCGCTCGACCTTGCGGGCAAGCAGAAGGCGATCGTCGATCAGGCGCGTGCTTCGGCTGACGCTGCGTTGTTCGATCTTGCGGCCGCCCGTGTCACGCTCAGCGGTGCGGTCGCCGAAACCTATGCCAATTTGACACGCGCCGATACCGAGGCGAGGATCGCAACCGAATTCATACAATCCCGCGAAGCCTCATTGAAACTTGCCGAAACCCGCAAGGCCAGCGCCCTTGCAAGCGATTTCGACATTCGCGCGGCGCAAACCTTGCTGGCGCAGGCCCGGCAGCGGCAGGTCCGCGCCGAAGGCAATCGCGCGCTGATGATCCATGCCCTTGCCGCGCTCGCAGGCAGGGGCGCCGACTATCATGCCACGATCGGTGCGCCGATGCTCAGGCTTGACGGGGTATTGCCTGTTCCGACCGTGTTGCCCGCCGATCTGATCGCGCGCCGCGCCGATATCATGGCGGCCAGAGCGAGGGTGGACGCCAGCGAAGCGGGACGCCGCGCCGCTCGCGCTGCCTTCTATCCCAATGTGGACATTCGGGCTTTTCTGGGCGCTTCGGCACTTGGCCTCGGCTCGCTCTTCACCGGCGGCGCCCTTGCTGCCGGTGTTGGTCCGGCCATCCATCTGCCGATCTTCGAGGGCGGACGGCTCAAGGCCGACTATAAAGCGGCAGTCGGCCAGATCGACGTCGCTGTGGCGGACTATAACGGCCTGGTGATCGATGCCGTGAAGCAGGCGGCCGATGCGCTGTCCGCCGTCGACACCAGTGCGGCCGATGCGCATGAGCAACGCGCCATCCTTGCCGATCTTCAGGAAACTGTGCGGCTTGACGGCGTGCGGGTGCGGAGCGGACTTGGCTCGCGCCTGGATGTCCTTGCCACCGGAGACCGCCTGCTCGCCGCGAGGCAAGACCAGGCAAACATCGACGCCGACGGCATGATCCACCGCATCCAGCTTCTTACCGCGCTCGGCGGCGGCTTCGCTCCGCTACCGATCCAGTCGTCCGCCCCAGCCGCCCTGACGCAAAGGTCCATGCGATGAACAAGATCGTCCGCAATTTCGAACCCGACACGGCGACCCCGGTCGATCCGCTTCCCGAAGTCGCCGACGACCCGACGGGATTCTCTCCCCAGCCCAATGACAAGGGCAGGGCGCGCAAGCGGGGCTTCCTGTTGCTAGGTGCCGCCGTGGGCCTCGGACTTGCCGCTTATGGGGGGTACAGCCTGCTCGCCGGCGACAGTGAGGGCACGGACGATGCCTATGTCGCGGGCGATGTGGTCGCGATCACCAGCCGCGAGGCGGGCAATGTCATCGCGCTCCATGCCGATGACACCCAGAGCGTCCGGCGCGGCGAACCCCTGATCGACCTCGATCCGGCAACCGCCGACGCGCAACTGGCGGCGGCCGAGGCCAAGCTGGCGCAGTCGGTTCGCTCGGTCCGCTCCGCTTTCGCGCGCGTGGATGAAACCAGCGCCGAAATCGTCCAGGCCAATGCCGAACTTTCGCGCGCCCGCAACGACCTTGCCCGGCGCCAGCAGGCTGCGGCCGACGGTGCCGTATCGGGCGAGGAAGTTTCGCACGCCGCCGACAGCGTCCGCACCGCCGCCGCCACGCTCGCACTGGCGCAGAGCCGCCATGCTCAGGCCAGTTCGACGGTGCAGGGCACCAGCATCCGCACCAATCCCGATGTACTCGAAGCCATCGCCGCCTATCGCCGCGCGGCGATCGTCAAAAGCCATATGCACATCATCGCTCCTGTCGACGGCGTGATCGCCAAGCGGGCGGTCCAGCTTGGCCAGCAGGTTTCGCCCGGAGCGCCGCTGATGGCCGTCGTGCCGCTCAAGCGCCTGTGGATCGACGCGAACTTCCGCGAAACGCAGCTTGCCGACCTGCGTGTCGGCCAGCCTGTCGTCATCACCAGCGACGCCTATGGGTCAAGCATCACCTTTCACGGCAAGGTGGAGGGGTTGGGCGCGGGCAGCGGCAATGCCTTCGCGCTACTGCCGCCGCAGAACGCCAGCGGCAACTGGATTAAGATCGTCCAGCGGCTGCCCGTGCGCATCGCGCTCGATCCGCACGAACTGGATCATAACCCGCTTCGCATCGGCCTGTCGGTTACCGTCAAGGTCGATACGCGTGATCATAGCGGCATCCCGGTGGCACGCGCCGCGACCCGCAATTTCCAGAGCCAGCAGAGCGATGATGGCGGCGCGGGTGTCGAGCAGCGGCTCGCGGCGATCATCGCTGAGAATGCGGGCGGGAGGGGGCTATGACCGGCGGCGCAGACCACGTCCCGCTGCGTGGAGGGGGGCTGTGGATTGTCGCGGTGGCATTGGCGCTTGGCACCTTCATGCAGGTGCTCGACACGACCATCGCCAATGTTTCGCTGACGACGATCGCCGGTAATCTGGGCGTGAGTTCCGACAACAGCACCTGGGTGATTACCGCCTTCGCTGCCGCGAACGGCGTTTCGGTGCCGCTGACCGGCTGGCTGATGCGGCGCTATGGCCTTGTGCGCACCTTTGTCGTCTCGGTGTTGCTGTTCACCCTTGCCTCCTTCCTTTGCGGCATTGCCTGGAGCCTTCCCTCGCTCATCCTGTTCCGCTTGCTTCAGGGCGGAGTCTCGGGACCGATGATCCCCGGCAGCCAGGCGCTGCTGCTTGCGATCTTTCCGGAAGCCAAGCGTTCACTGGCGCTTGGCGTATGGTCGATGACGACGCTGGTCGGCCCGGTGGCGGGTCCGCTGCTGGGCGGATATATTTCCGACAATTATCATTGGGGCTGGATTTTCCTGATCAACGTGCCCGTCGGCCTGTTTTCGGCTTTTGTTACGTGGAACGTCCTGAATCGCCGCGATACGCCCGCGCATAAGGTCGTGCTCGACCGGGTCGGCGTCCTGATGCTGGCCTTCTGGGTCGGCGCGTTGCAGATCGTCCTCGACCTCGGCAAGAATGCCGACTGGTTCCATTCATCCATGATCGTGGTCATGGCGATATTGGCCGTCCTCAGCTTCCTTGCCTGGTTGATCTGGGAACGCACCGACGATCACCCGGCGGTCGACCTCACCCTGTTTGCGAACCGCAACTTCGCGCTCGGGACCGTGGCGCTGGCGCTGGGCTTTGCGCTGTTCTTCGCCAACAACCTGCTGCTGCCGCTCTGGCTCCAGCGCGAGCTTGGCTATACCGCGACATGGGCCGGACTGGTCGCGGCGCCGAGCGGGGCGGTCGCCGTGCTGCTGACACCGTTCATTACCCGGATTTCGGGGCGGATCGATCCACGCTGGCTCGCGACCGTCGCTTTTGTGGCGTTCGGCATCTCCTTTGCCATGCGCTCGGGCTTTTCGGCCGATACCGACTTCTGGCACTTCACAGCGCCGATGATGGTGCAGGGTGTCGCGACCAGCACTTTCCTGATGGCCATGCTGACGATTTCGCTCAGCGAGATTCCACCTGAAAAAATGCCGATGGCGACCGGCATCTCGAACTTCGTGCGCATCACGATGAGCAGCTTTGCCGCCTCACTCATCACCACGGTCTGGGACCGCCGCGAAGCCTTTCACCAGAGCCGGCTGTCGGAGGCGATCACCCTCTTCACCGGTCAGTTCAGTCAGGCCACCGAGCGGCTGGGCGGCACCGGTATCAACGACCACGCCGCCGCCGGAGCGATCGCGCAGCAGATGGCGAAGCAGGCCTATCTGCTCTCTTCGATCGATATTTTCTGGGTGAGCAGTGCGATCAGCTTTGCAATGATCGCGCTGGTATGGCTCGCCCGCCGGCCCACCGCCCAAACCGGCCCCATCGCGGCGGACTAGGGCAAGGCTTTGGACGCCGAGCCCTTGCCGACCAAAGCCGCACGCAGTTGCTGGATCTGTTCGTTGAGTGCGATCAGTCCCGCCACGTCCAATCCGGAATTTTCGAGCAAAGCGTCGGTCAGGCATGACGACTGGGCACGCAGGTCTTTGCCCTTGGCGGTAAGGAATACCTGAACCTGGCGCTCATTGTCGGGATTGCGCTGACGCGACACAAAGCCCGCGCTTTCCAGGCGCTTCATCAGCGGGGTGATTGTGCTCGGCTCCAGCGCAAGTCGGTCGGCAATGGCCGAGATCATCTGCCCGTCCCGTTCCCACAAGGTGCTCAGCACCAGATATTGCGGATAGGTCACGCCCAGCGAATCAAGCATCGGCTTGTACAGGCGATTGATCGCGATCGTGGTCGAATAGAGCGAAAAGCAGAGTTGCTGGTCGAGCGGAGGCGGTGCCTTGCCGGGGTTCGCCATGATATTTCCCTTCTTCAGATTCATTAGATTATGGCGGTAACATATATCGCGATAATTTTCTGCTGGACAAGAGGGAGGCTTAGGCTTATCTAATAATTATCGCGATAAAGATTATCGCATAATATTCGAAAGGAAACCTCAGATGCGCAAGACCACCAAGCTTTTCGCCGCCGCTGCCTCGCTGGCTTTGGGTGGAGCTCCCGCCATTGCCCAGAACAAGGCGGGCGAGCCCGTCAAGTCGATCGTGCTGGTGCACGGCGGCTTTGTCGATGGTTCGGGCTGGATGGACGTCTACAAGATCCTGAAAAAGGACGGCTATGCCGTGACCATCGTCCAGAACCCGACCAACTCGCTCGACGAAGATGTTGCCGTCACCAAGCGCGCCATCGCAGCCGCCGACGGCAAGGTGATCCTGGTCGGCCATAGCTATGGCGGCGTGGTCGTGTCCGAAGCGGGCACCGATCCCAAGGTTGCGGGCGTCGTCTACATTGCCGCCTTCGCGCCGGACAAAGGTGAGTCGGTCGCCTCGCTGATCGCCAATCCCGCACCGGGCGCGCCTGTGCCGCCGATCCTGCCGCCCAAGGACGGCTATCTGTTCCTGGACAGCGCGAAATTCGCGGCCTCCTTCGCAGCCGATGTGCGTCCCGACCTTGCCCAGTTCATGGCTGACTCGCAGGTGCCCTGGGGCGTCAATGCGCTGTCGGGCAGCGTGACCAGCCCGGCCTGGAAGGTGAAGCCGAGCTGGTATCTGGTCGCTGGCGAGGACCGGATGATCCCGCCTGCCGCTCAGCGCCAGATGGCCGCCCGTGCCCGAGCCACTGTCGAGGAAGTGGCGGGCAGCCATGCCATCTATGTGTCCAAGCCTGTCGCCGTGGCTTCGATCATCGAGAAGGCCGCCCACGGTGCGAGCAAATAATCCAAGGGCAGGATAATGCAGCGGGCGCCGGACCAACAATCCGGCGCCCGTTTTTTGCTATTCAAGATGGTCGGCGCACGTCGCGGCTTTCCGCAGTCGCCTTTACTCCCGAACATCAGGCGGCAGCTTGTCTTTGAGTGATGCATACATGGCATCGCGGAACAGCTTCACTGCCGGATATGGCGATGATCGCAGTCAAACGAGGCCCCGGCGATGACCGGGGCCTCGCAGCACTATGTCAGTTCACGGCCTGCGCAGAAGCGCAACCGTGCCATGTCCGCCATCGGCACAGACGCTGACGATGGCGAGGGAACCGGACGGCATAGCCCACAATTCCTTGACCGCCTGGCTGAGATCGCGGGCTCCCGTGGCTGCGAACGGATGGCCGATTGCCACCGAGCCGCCATTCGGATTGACCCGATCCCAGGGAAACTCGCCAAACGCGAAATCGACGCCCACGCGCTCTTTCGTCCAGCCGGGTTTTTCCAGTGCGGCGACATTGGCAAGGACCTGCGCAGCAAATGCCTCATGGATTTCCCAGAGCGCGACATCCCGATAGCGCAACCCATGGCGCGCCAGCAGCCGCGCAATCGCAAAACTGGGTGCCATCAGCAGGCCGTCGACGTGATGGTCGACCGCGGCGATCTCATGATCGACGAGTTCGGCATAGGGCGTCTCGCCGGGAAGCTTCGCAAGTCCCGCTTCGGTTGCGACCCAGAGGGCGGCGGCGCCGTCGGTAATCGGCGAGCTGTTACCCGCTGTAAGCGAGCCCTTGCCCGATGTGTCAAAGGCGGGCTTCAGCGATGCGAGTTTTTCGGCCGAGGTGTCGGCGCGCGGATTGGCGTCGCGGGCAATTTCGGGAAGCGGCATCACGAGATCGTCAAAGAAGCCGCTCTCCCACCCGGCGACCGCGCGCTGGTGGCTCTTCAGGGACCAATCGTCCTGCGCCTCGCGAGTGATACCCCACTGCTGCGCAGTCTCTTCCATATGATCCCCCATCGTTCGGCCAGTGATGCGGTTCGCCCAGCCTTTGACGGGTAGGGTGAGGTCATCGGCGGTGAGAGCCTGCAGCGCCGCGATCGCTGCGGGCGGATCGGTACGGAACAGCTTTACGATCCGTTTCGACGCATCGGGTTTGAGCCCGATCGGCGGATTGCTCATCACTTCCGCGCCGCCCACGAGCGCAAGATCGGCTGATCCGCCGAGCATTCCCGCCGCCGCAAAAGCCGCGACCATGCTCGTCGAGCAGGCCAGCACGGCAGAGAAGGCCGGCACCGTCGGATCGAGTTTGGCGTCAAGCCACAGCTCACGACCGATATTGCTCCAGCCAAGGCTGGGTATCACCGTACCCCAAATGAACAGGTCAGGCCTCGCTCTGGCCGCCATGGCCTGCGCCAGCGGTACCGACAGGCTGATGGCATCATGGTCCGAAAGGGCGCCGCCGCCGCGGCCGAACGGCGTCCGCAGGCCTGACGCGATAAAAATCTTCTGTGCGAAGCGTTGCATGATTGGTCTCCTGAATATCGATGGAATTTGGGGGCAGTCGCTCTTCGTTCGTTCACATGGCTTTTTTGAGAGAAGCCGCGCTGCCGAACATGCGAGTCCTCCTCACCGATCAAGGCGGAAGCGCATTATAGGGGCGTATCGGTGGCAGTTGGATCACGATGTTATCTTCTCGTTTCGAGCGTGGGACCGAGCCACGCGAAGTCGGACTTATGTGCAATTACACTCTTGAAGGCGCCGCGCCCTGTGTGAGATGCGAGACCCTTACTTGTTGCGGGTGACCTCCAATATATCCTCCCGCAGCCTTGCCGCCCGATCATGACCGAACGTCGTTTCGAATTCGGCTTGCGCGGCTTTCCAGGCGGGCCTGGCCTCGGCGACCTTTCTCAAGCCCGCCGGAGACGCCGAAAGCTTTAGGGCGCGGCCCCGGTCGGCTGCTTCGCTTCGTACCAATCCGGCATCCTGAAGGGGGCGGAGCGCCCGTACGAGCGTCGTGCGTTCCATCACCATCTTCCGCGCCAACCCGGCGATCGAGATGCCGGGATGGCGCTCGAGCAGCGCCAGGATCGAGAATTGCGATGAATTGATGCCGGCAGGAGCCATATGGCGATCATAGAGTCGCGCGAGATACCGGGCACTGCGACGCGCCGCCAAGCTGTAGCACAAATCCGGACCGTCCAATGTAGCCATGCCAATGAGATGTGTGTGCAATTACACAATTGCAAGTGTCTCCGTCGAGGCGGGTGAAGTGCCGACGCGCGAATCCGGAAACTGGGGTGCGCAAATCGGCGCAAATTCAGGAATGTGAGGGCCAGGCCAGCCGACCCCCTCAAACCCTGCACATGATTGAGAGGCAGACTCTCATTTCGGAGGGCTGCTGCCGAACATTTCTCCTTCCCACTATTGGGGCCACCGCGATGGAGATGGGCATCGCCATAGTCACCAGCGCCTCGCGCGACGGTCGGCACATTTTTGAAGCGCCCTATCCACCTGCCCAAAGGTAAAAAAGGAAATATCATGACTGCCAAGACCCTCTATACCGCTCATGTCCACACTGTCGGCGGCCGCGAAGGTGCGGCAAAGAGTTCGGACGGCCAGCTCGACATCAAGCTGTCAACACCCGGCTCCAATCGTCCCGGCACCAATCCCGAGCAGCTGTTCGCGGCCGGCTGGTCGGCCTGCTTCGAAGGTGCCCTCGCCGGGGTGGCCAAAACCATGGGTGTCAAACTGCCACCCGAAACCGCGATCGATGCCGAGGTCGACCTGCATCTCGGGGAGGCCGAGGGCTATTTCCTGACCGCCCGGTTGAATGTCAGCCTTCCCGGCATTGACGAAGATCTTGCCCGCACGCTCGTCGATCAGGCGCACGCGACCTGCCCCTATTCGAAGATGGCGCAGGGCGGGATCAAGGCCAGCGTCGCGCTCGCCGTCAACGCCTGACGCTTTTCTCCGCGCGGCTTGCCCCCCTTAGAGCCGCGCCGAGCCGAAGACGCGGGCGGAACCCCGCCCCATGACCCGTCCGCCCGCGTCTTCCCCCTATCCTGACAGGAGATCCATCATGTCCGGGACGAAATCCCTCCTTGTCCGCCGCGACTTTCTTGCATCGATCGTTGCCGGCACCGTCGCGGCCATGGTGGCAACATCGACCAACAGCCAGGCGGCATCGGTCGACCCACTTCCGGCCACCGGCGGCGTGCCGATCCGTCCGTTTCACTATCGTGCGGCCGACTATGAGCTTGTCGACCTCAAGCGCCGAATTCGCGCGACCAAATGGCCGGAGCGCGAAAACGACCCGACCCAGGGCGTCGTGCTCTCAACCATTCGCAAACTTGCCGACTACTGGGCAAACCAGCATGACTGGCGCCGCGTCGAGGCCCAAATCAACAGCTACCCAAACTTCATCACCACCATCGACGGCGTCGACATTCACTTCATCCATGTGAAGTCGAAACATCCCAATGCGCTGGCGGTCATCGTGACCCATGGCTGGCCCGGATCGATCATCGAGCAACTGAAGATCATTGGTCCGCTGACCGATCCGACGGCCTATGGAGGCACCGCCGCCGACGCGTTCGACGTCGTGCTTCCCTCGCTTCCGGGTTATGGATTTTCCGGCAAGCCCAACGCCAACGGCTGGGACCCGCAGCGGATCGGCCGCGCCTGGGCCGTGCTGATGCAGCGACTTGGCTATACACGCTATGTTGCTCAGGGCGGTGACTGGGGCAATGCGGTGACGGAGCAGATGGCGCTTCAGCAACCGCCCGGCCTGCTTGCCATCCATACGAACATGCCAGCGACCGTGCCGGCGGAGATCGCCCGGCTTCTCCCGAGCGGTCCCGAACCCGGCGGCCTGAGCCCGGAGGAGAAGCATGCCTGGGGCCAGCTCGTCGATTTCTATGCGCACGGCCTCGGCTATGCGCAGGAAATGGCAGGTCGGCCACAGACGCTCTATGCGCTGGCGGACTCCCCTGTGGGTCTCGCCGCCTGGATCATCGACCATGACATTCGTAGCTACGACCTTATCGCACGCGTGTTCGACGGCGCGGAGGAAGGGCTGAGCCGGGATGACATTCTCGACAACATCACGCTCTACTGGCTGACCAACACAGCAGTGTCCTCCGCGCGCCTGTACCGAGAAAGCAAGCTTGCTTTCTTCGCGCCGAAGGGCGTGCCGCTACCGACCGGCGTCAGCGCCTTTCGCGACGAGATATACCAGGCGCCGGAAAGCTGGACGCGCAAGGCCTATCCCCATCTCGTCTTCTATAAACGGCATGACATGGGCACACATTTCGCGGCCTGGGAGCAGCCTCAGGCGCTGACCGAAGATCTGCGCGACACCTTCCGCTCCGTGCGAACCCTTTGATTGCTGGAGAAACGAACATGCGTATCCAATCCCTTGGCCTTCTGGCGCTGACGACGGCGCTGGGCCTTTCCACCACACCCATTCCGGTTAGCGCGGCCGATGCGCCTTCCAGGCCGGCGATCGTGCTGGTCCATGGTGCCTTCGCCGACGCGGCGGGATGGGCGCCCGTGATCGCGATCCTGCAGAAGGATGGCTATCGCGTGACGGCCGTCGAAAACCCGCTCGACTCCTTCGCTGACGACGTCTCCACCACCAAACGCGCCATCGACGCCCAGCTCGGGCCCGTGGTGCTGGTCGGCCATAGCTATGGCGGCGCGGTCATCACCGAAGCGGCGGCGGACAGGGCTAGTGTCAAGGCGCTCGTCTATCTCGCCGCGATCGTGCCCGAGGCGGGCGAGCCGGTCGCCGCCTTCCTCGACAAATATCCGACCGATCTCGGCACAGCGCAGAAAATCGACGCGGCGGGCTTCGTCACCATCGATCCTGCGAAATTCGGCCCGGTCTTTGCTGCCGATCTTCCTGCCGAACAGGCCGCGATTGCCGCCGCGACGCAGAAGCCGATCAAGGCCGGAAATTTCGGGGCGAGCCCGGCACATGCAGCATGGAAGTCGGTCCCGTCCTGGTATGTCGTGTCCCGGCAGGATCATGCGCTCAGTCCCGATCTCGAACGCTTCTATGCCAGGCGGATCGGTGCCCGCATCACGGAACTGGATGCCAGCCACGTCGCCTTTCTTTCCCGCTCGAAGGAAGTCGCAGCCGTGATAGAAGAGGCCGCAAACGCCAGATAGATCGGAGGAACGACGGAGATGGACAGGATCGATCGACGGAATTTCCTTGGAACAGTGGCGGTTACGCTGGCCGCGGCCCCGTGGGTGACGCAGCGGGCCAATGCCGCTGCGGGGCCGTCGATGGAGCGGATAACCGCTGGTGTGCTCGATGTCAGCTATGTTGCCGCCGGTCCGCTCGACGGCCCGCCGGTCCTTCTTCTCCACGGGTGGCCCTACGACATCCATGCCTTTGACGAGGTTATGCCGATGCTCGCGGCGCAGGGTTTCCGGGCGATTGCGCCTTATCTGCGTGGCCATGGCCCGACCCGCTTCCTCTCGACGGAGACGATGCGCAACGGCCAGCCCGCGGCGCTCGCCATGGATGCGCTCAAGCTGATGGACGCGCTGAAAATCGAGCGGGCGGTACTTGCAGGCTTCGACTGGGGTGGACGCACCGCCGACATCGTCGCCGCTCTATGGCCCGAACGCGTCAAGGGGCTGGTCGCGGTCAGCGGTTATCTGATCGGCAACCAGGCAGCCGGCAAGCAACCGCTTGCGCCAGAGGCTGAACTGCAATGGTGGTATCAATTCTACTTCGCGACCGAACGCGGGCGCCTTGGCTATGAACGCAATAGCCGCGACTTCAACAGGCTGATCTGGAAGCTCGCCTCGCCGCAGTGGAAGTTCGACGACGCGACCTTCAATCGCTCGGCACAGGCGTTCGACAATCCCGATCATGTTGCGATCGTCATCCACAATTATCGCTGGCGGCTGGGCCTTGTCGACGGCGAACGGCAATATGATGCGATTGAGCAGCGGCTCGCTGCCGCCCCGGCGATCGGCGTTCCGACGATCACGATGGAGGGCGACGCCAATGGCGCGCCGCATCCGCTGCCTTCAGCCTATCGCGCCAAATTCACGGGCAAGTATGAGCACCGCGCCATCACAGGCGGCATCGGTCACAATCTCCCGCAGGAAGCGCCGCGCGACTTTGCCCAGGCGATCATCGACATCGCCAAACGCTGATCAATCGTTCGCGGCCTCTGATGGCTGTCTGGTTTCGACGGCCGGTTCGAGATCGCCAATCTCCTTCAGGGCCTTGCGCAGCTGGGGTGTCATCCAGTCCAGAAACACGCGAATCTTGAGCGGCAGCAAGCCCTGGCGCGCATAGATGAGATGTACGGGAAATGTCTTGCTGTCGCACGCGTTGAGGATCGGGACCAGCGCTCCCGATTGCAGTTCCTGCGAGACCTGATAGCTGGGCGCGCGGAGGATGCCGAGACCCTCGACGGCGGCGGCTGCCGCATTGGCGGTCGTGTTGGCGCAAACCCGGATGCGCGGGTTCCCATGGACCATGCGGCCGTCATAGCGATAGATCCAGGCCGTATCGTGCAAGGGTGCGAAATTGACGCCATCATGACCGGCGAGCTCTTCTGGACTGGCAGGGCAGCCCATGCGCGCCAGATAGGCGGGGCTGGCGCAGGTCAGCATGCGGAACTGGCCGACCTTGATCGCGAGCAGCGAACTGTCGGCAAGTTCCCCCAGGCGGACGCCGACATCCACCCGTTCCTCGACCAGTTGCACCATGCGGTCGAGCGAGAGTATATTGAGCGTGATCTCGGGATATTCGCTCAGGAACTGATAGGCGAAGGGCAGGACATGCAACCGGCCGAACGCCATGGGCACCGTCAGCGTGAGCAGTCCGCGCGGAACTTCATATTCGCCCGAGGCGCGCAGCTCCGCTTCGCGGACCTGCGCGACGATCTGGCGGGCGGCCTCGACATAGTCGCGACCGGCATCGGTCAGCTGAAGGTTGCGGCTGGTCCGGATGACCAGGTGGGTGCCAAGATGGCGCTCAAGTTCGGCCACCTTGCGGCTGACGCTTGGCAACGGCATCTTCAGCGCACGGCTTCCCGCCGACAGGCTGCCGGCATCGACGACTGCCAGCAACACCTGCATCGCATCAAGCCGGTCCATGGGCACTCCCTTTATTGGGTTCGACAGGCGACACTCTCCTGAATGCAAGATGTGTCGCCAGCTACCCAAGGTGGCAGATTATTCGTGCAAATGCACGTCGCCATGTGGGAACATGCATGCCTTGCAACTCGACAGGCTTTCCAATGAGTTGGGCCGCTTGCGAAGGCGTGACACATGCCCGAGCTGACGTCGGCGGGTTATATGTAGTGCCTTCCTGTCGTCATCATCCCCCGCTGAGTGCCTGAAGGATGATGACTTCGTCACGGACGGACAGAGGTCTGCATAGTTCGTAAACCTGCTCGCCATTCACGAAGCAGCGCATGTGGCGTCGAAAGCGGTCCTGCTCATCGATCATGCGAAAGCGGATGCCGGGATAGGATGTATCGAGCGCAGCGAACAATTCGGTGAGGTTAGCGCCCGACGCCTCCACCTGCGACGCGCCGGTATAGGATTGCAGCGCGCTGGGAATTGACACGTTCACGTCACTTCTCCTCAGGCTAGGACGGCCGTTTCCACGGCAAATATCGGCGGCAGATGCTGCGCGATCATCGACCATTGCTCGCCTTCGTCCGCGCTCATCCACAGGCCGCCACTGGCCGTGCCGACATAAACGCCAACCGGATCGCAGATATCATTGGCCATTGCCTGACGATAGACCGTCCACCACGCACTGTTCTGTGGCAGGCCGACATCCTGCCGCGACCAGGACTCACCACCATCGCGCGTGATATAGACGGCGGGCTTGCCGCCCGGGCTGGTGCGTGGCCAGACGTCAGTGCCGTCCATCGGGAACACCCAGCAGGTCTGGTCGTCGCGCGGGTGGACTATGATGGGAAAGCCTATGTCGCCGACCTCCGTGGGCATGGCGCGCCCGATCCGCCGCCACTGGTTCGACGGCCGGTCGATCCGGTAGATGCCGCAATGGTTCTGCTGATAGAGCCGATCGGGGTTCGAAGGGCACAGCGTCAGGCAATGCGGGTCGTGAAAGGCCCATTGACTGGCGTCGAAACCCTCAACCACCTCCAGCCCGTCGATCAGCGGCACCCAAGTCTGACCGGCATCCTGCGACTCATGTACACCCCCGCCCGACATTCCAAGGTAGAGATGCGCTGCGTCGCGCGGGTCGACCAGCATCGAATGCAGCTTCGGGCCATCGGGCGTGCCGTCCTGCGCGCCGCCCAGGCGGTCGCGATAGGCGGGGTTATCGTTGAAGCCCGCAACGCCTTCCCAGGTCGCACCGCCATCCTCGCTGCGGAAGAGCGCCTGCGGTGAGGTGCCCGCATACCATAGCCCCGGCTCGCTGGCATGGCCCGGCGTCAACCAGAAACTATGATCGACGGCGCGGCCGACTTCTCCTTCCCCCGCCTTGGGGAAGGCAGGTGGACGGCTCGCCTCGCTCCAGCTTCTGCCCATATCGGTCGAGCGGAAGATCGTCGGGCCCAGATGCCCGGTCTTGGCGGCGGCCAGCAATGTGCGACCATCGCGGGGATCGAGGACGAGATGATGAATGATATGGCCAAGGAAGTGCGGACCATCGGCCCGCCATTCCCGGCGTTCGACATCGCTGCGATAGATCCAGGCACCCTTTCGCGTCGCCACCAGCAGGGCAAGCTCGCGCATGTCTCGTTCTCCCGCCGGGATGGTCCGCCTGCTCAATTGACGGTGCGCCCGGACGCAACAGTCTCGGATGGAAAGCATCCGCGGTCAAGGTGAACGATCGACAGGGAATAGGAGCGCCCGTTTTTGCCTTTTGGGAACTCTCCATTCGACAAGTTGTTCATTGCCGCGATAATAAGGCACGCAATTGCTGCATCACCGCTCTCAATCTCCGAACGAGTGAGGAGACACCGCATGCTGAAGATGATCGCGATGGCCGTAACTCAAGCCGGGGGCAAACTCGAGCGTATCGAGCGCGAGATTCCGCTGCCGGACAAAGGCGAACTACTGATTGAGGTTCATGCCTGCGGCGTCTGCCACAGCGATTCGCTGACTGTCGAAGGCATATTGCCGGGCATGCAATATCCGCGCGTGCCTGGCCATGAGGTGATCGGCACCGTGGCGGCGGTCGGCGATGGCGTCACCGGATGGCAGGTTGGCGAGCGGGCCGGCGTCGGGTGGTTTGGCGGATCATGCGGCCATTGTTCGCGCTGTCGCCGTGGGGATGCTTTTGCCTGTGAGAATGTTCGTGCCGTGACCGGTGTCAGCCGTGACGGCGGCTATGCGACGCATCTCGTCGCAGATGTTTCGGCGGTCGCGCATGTTCCGTTCGATCTCGACAAGGTGGAATCCGCGCCGCTGCTATGCGCGGGCATCACCACCTTCAACGCCCTGAGAAATTGCGGGGCTGCACCGGGCGATCTGGTCGCGATACAGGGTGTCGGCGGCCTCGGTCATCTGGGGATCCAATTTGCGCGGCGTCTTGGTTTCCGGACCGTTGCGGTTAACCGTGGTCGTGACAAGGAAGATCTTGCCCGCTCGCTCGGCGCACACGACTATATCGATAGCGAGGACGGTGATGTCGCGGAAGCGCTGCAGAAAATGGGCGGTGCCCGGGCGATTATCGCCACGGTCACCAGCGCCCCCGCCATGCAGGCGATCATCGGCGGTCTGGGACCCAATGGCGTGATGATGGTGATTGGCGCAGTCGGTGCCTTCCCCGTCGACACGCTCGACCTGCTTGCCAAGCGCGCGGCGGTCAAAGGCTGGTATTCCGGCGTGGCGGCGGACTCGGAGGATACTCTCGCTTTCAGCCAACTCCATGACGTGACGTCGATGAACGAAATCTATCCGTTCGAGGAAGCACAGGCCGCCTACGATCGGATGATGAGCGGCAAGGCCAGGTTACGCGTGGTCCTCAAAATGGGTTGAATATGGTTGGGGGCGGTGAATGAAGGCGTTTTTTCGCCGTCAGCCACGCGCCTTTGCCGTGTCCAAATGACTGTACGCGCTGGCGTCAGCGTTATGCGTGATCACCGGACGGAGTTGGCTCGTGCTTCTTGCCGAATATAGTGCTGAAGTCCGGCAATCTGTTCCGGACTGAGATCTTCGAAACTGGGCATGCCCGCGGGTCGCAATGCACCATCGTGCAGAACGGATACCAGCGCGGCCTGTGCCAATGGTATCTGAGACCTTCTGAGATCGGGAGCTGCACCGCTCGCATGAAGGTGGGGGCCGTGGCAGATCATGCAGCGCGTGCTGTAAACTGCTTGGCCGACAGCGACCTTGGCCGGGTCGACCCGAAAGGCTGGATCGTCGACCAGCGGCATTTCGGTCCTGTCGGCGGGGGGCAGGCTGGCCTTGCCGTCAAGCGCGAAGGTCAGCACGCGCCGATGCTGGAGCCGATATTCCCAGGTCGGTCCACCGCCATAGCCCGTCCCTCGCCAACCGGCGATCACCGTTATCAGCTGTCGCCCGCCGGCACGATAGGTGATCGGCTGGGACTGAATGCCGACCTGAGCATCGAAATTCCATAATTTCCGGCCGTCGGTCGCGTTATAGGCGACGATCTGGCCTTCAACATTACCCTGAAAAACCAGATTACCGGCCGTGGCAAGCGTGCCACCCTGAACCGGGCCATGCATAGGGATACGCCAAGCCTCCCGCTGGGTGCGCGGATTCCAGGCTAGAAGCGCGCTCCAGCTTTGCGGCAATTTGACATCGGCGGGCGCGGGTCCGGTTCCGGTGTCATAGATCCGGTTGCCCTTGGACCGCCACTGGGCGAGATCGCCCGGCGGGTCCATATAGACCCGTGCCGCGTGGGTGACGGGAATATAGACCAGACCCGTCCGGGGGCTGAAGGACATTGCGGCAACGCTATGCGCGCCGATGGAACTGGGCCAGAGGATTTGCGGCTTGCCCCCCGGATAGCGCGCGATCGCTGTCTCGACGGGGCGCCCGGTCTTGGGATCGATATGGGTCGCCCAGTTGACCGGCACGATCTTTTCGGCGGAGATGAATTTCCCGTTCCGACGGTCGAGCACATAGAAGAAGCCGTTTTTCGGCGCGTGCAGAATGACCGGCGTCGGTTTGCCGCCAATATTCAGGGTCGCCAGCTCAATATCCATGGTGCTGGTGAAGTCCCAGCTCTCACCCGGCGTGGTCTGATAATGCCAGACATAGGCTCCCGTGTCGGCATTCAGAGCGACGATGGAGGACAAAAACAGGTTGTCACCACCCCCCGGACTGCGGATATGCCGGTTCCACGGACCGCCATTGCCCGTCCCGATATAGAGACGCTTGAACTCCGGATCATAAGCCATGGCGTGCCAGACGGTGCCGCCACCGCCATATTTCCACCATTCGCCCGTCCACGTCTTCGCCGCCATGCGCATTGCAGCGTTTTCAAAGCCTTTGGCGGGATTGCCGGGCACGGTGTAGAAGCGCCATTTCTGCCGCCCGCTATGGATATCATAAGCCGTCACATAGCCCCGTGTCGCGCCATAGTCAGCGCCGCCATGGCCGATCACAACGGTGTTGTTGAAAACGTAGGGCGGCCCGGAAATATAGCGCGCATCGTCGGGCTCGGTCGTCTGGACGCTCCAGTTCAGGCGCCCCGTGCGGGCATCGATTGCCAGCAGGCGACCGTCCAGCGTGCCGGTGAAAACCTGCCCTTCATGATAGGCGATCCCGCGAACGCCCCATCCGGTCCGCAGCTTCGACCCGGCATGGGCATAGACTTCCGGGTCATATTTCCACAGTAACCGGCCGGTCGCCGCATCCATGGCATGGACGACAGAATAGCCCACCGCGAAATAGAGCCTGCCGCCGACAGCCAGCGGCGCACTGTAGACGCTCGGCACCGGGTCCAGATCATGGAACCACAGCAATTTCAGTTTGCCGACATTCCCGTCATTAATGTCGGCAAGGGCGCTGAAATGATTTTCATCAGGCGATCCGCCATAATGGAGCCAATCGTCACCGGAGGCTTCCTGCGGCGCCAGGTGCTGCGTATCGGAACAGGCCGCCGCCAATGCCATGAGGCCCAATGCGATGCGGCAGGCCAGACCGCGCCACGTCACGCGCCTTGAGCAAGCAGATTGATCCAGCATCTTATATGTCATGTCACGCGCTGCCCTGAGCTTCCATTTCCACCTTGTCGGAGCCTATTCGGCGGTCACGACCACCTTGCCCAAAGCCTTGCGATCCATGATCCATCTGATCGCGGTGGCACTGTCCGCAAGCGCGAATTTTCGGCTGATATGCGGGCGGATCGCGCCCTGCGCATAAAGCTCGAAAAGCTCCTGCATGTTGCGGCGATGCGTCTCCGGCTCATTCACAAGGAACGATCCCCAGAACACACCCACAATCGATGCGGACTTGAGCAGCGGCAGATTGATGGGAAGGGAGGGAATGCTGCCCGCAGCAAAGCCGATCACCAGAAAGCGGCCATAGCGGGCGATTGATCTAAAGGCGCGCTCCGCCATGTCGCCGCCGACCGGATCGTAGACCACGTCCACGCCGCGCCCCTCTGTCCAGGCGGACACGCGTTCGCGCAGATCCTCATTACGATAATCGATGGCGGCCTCGGCGCCATGCGCCAAAGCCAAAGCACGCTTTTCCTCGCTCCCGGCCGCCGCGATCACCCGCGCGCCCATGGCCCGGGCAAGCTCGACCGCCGCCAGACCGACACCGCCGCCCGCACCCAGCACCAGAACGGTCTCGCCGGGTCGCAGTGCCGCCCGCTGGCGGAAGGCGTGAAAGGCGGTACCATAAGCCATCAGCAGGCTCGCTGCCGTATCGAACGGCATGGCGGGCGGCAACTTCACCACACGATCCGCAAGCACTACCGTCTGTTCGGCAAAGGCGCCATGCACAGTCATCGCCGCCACCCGGTCGCCGACCCGGAAATCGGACACATCTTCGCCCACGGCATCGACCTCTCCGGCCACCTCGCTTCCCGGCGTGAAGGGCAGGTCGGGCTTCACCTGATAGAGATTCTGGATGATGAGTCCGTCCGGCAGGTTGACGCCCGCTGCCGCCATTTTGATCCGCACCTGTCCGGGGCCGGGAACCGGCGCTTCGACCTCACGAAAGACAAGTGTTTCCGGCGGGCCGTGGCGTTCGCACAATAATGCCTTCATCTGCCGATCCTTCCCGACGACTATGCCGTTACGCGTGAGGCGATGCGGCCCTTCACATCATCGGCCTGAATGGCGATCCCCCGTTCCAGAAGATCGCTGATCTCCGCCTGAGAATAGCCCAGTTCGGTGAGGATCGAAACGCTATGCTCGCCCAATCGCGGCGCAGAGCCTTGAGCAAAACCGGGGGTCTTCGACAGATGGTTGAAAAGGCCCAACTGGCGAACATGGCCGTACATGGACTCATGATTTTCGATGGCGCGGTTGCTGCGAAGCATCCATTGCTCGAACAGAGCGTCGTCCACCCATTGGGTTTCCCGCGCTATCTCGCAAGCCGCCCCGGCCGCGTCGAGAATGGCGAAGGCTTCGGCGGACGTCCGGGTCGCGAAAAAGGACTTCAGCAGGCAGCGAAGAATGAGGTCATGCGCGTTGCGGTCCTGCACGGTACGGAAGCGGCTGTCGTTGACCAGATCATCGCGACCGATGGCATGGGCGAGCGCGGCAAAACGGTCATCCTGTCGGCAGCAGAGGCAAAGCCAGCCATCGCTGGTCCGGTAGAGCCGGTCCAGAGCGTTGAAGCCCTGCTGTTCCTGGTCGAGCCGCATTCCGTAAACCGTCTTCCGCTCGGCATCGAGGAAATGCTCGGACGTCGTCCATAGGCTGGAATGGAGCTGGGGACATTCGACATATTCGCCATATCCCCGTTCCGTCCGGTTTTCGACGGCCATCAATATGGCCGCTGCACCCAGAAAGCCGTTATTATAATCCTCATTACCGAAGACCGAACGGTTGGGTGTGTTTCCCTCACCACCGCCTTCATACAGCAGGCCCGTCCAGCCGCTGACCAGCGGCGCGAAGCTTTTGAGCAGCGATTTCGGCCCATGGGAGCCATAGCCGGGCAGATAGACATAGATGAGGTCGGGATTGATCGCCGACAATCGGTCATAGCCGATGCCCAGCTTGTCCGCCTTGCCGGGGCGTAGATTGTGCGTGACCACATCCGCCGTCGCGACCAGCCGGTGGGCTGCCGCCAGACCTTCGGCTGTCTTCAGGTCGAGCACGATGTTCCGCTTGCCCCGCTGCGCGGCGTCAAACACGTCGGGCAAAGGACGCATCTGGTCGCCTGACGGGGTTTCCACCTTGATGACATCGGCGCCCAGATCGTTGAGCAGTCGGCCACCGAACCCGACCGCGAAGAAGGACGAAAAATCGACGATACGCAGGCCTTCCAGCGCGCGTTTGATCGGGCGGCCCGGCAACAGCTTGGCCTTGGACGGGCGCGCGACCAGTTCGGGCAGCAAGGCGTTATCAGCGCCGATCGCAGGGGCGGGCAGGGGCGTGGACACAATCGTCCGTCCGAAGCGGACAGCCGGCGCGGCCTGATGGATCGTGCCGAAATCGGCATCCGGCAATTCGATCCGCATGTTCGCATATTCGACCTGTTCATCCAGCAGGATCTCTGCCGGTTCCAGCACGGGCAGGGCCGCGACATCGGCCTCCCGGAACAGGCGGATCCATTCGTCCCTTGGCTTCGCACGAATGGCGTCGAAAATTTCAACCCGGCAGCATTGATATTCGTCATCGTCCAGCGACACCGCCATTTCCGGCCCGTCGACCTTCTTGATCCGGTCGCCGAAGCCCAGAATGTCCATGGCCGGTTTGAAGCCGCCGGAACCGGTATGGATCTGGAGGAATTTGCCGTCGCCGCATTCGAGCATGGCCGTGACCAGCCGGACCCGCCCGAAGCGGTCGGCAGCACCGGAATCTCCCTTGCGGATGTAGGAAAGGCCATCTTCCTGCCACCAGTGATTCATCGGCGACTGGGCAATCATCGCATCCAGCAATGATGCCTCTATGCCTTGTCCCTCGCCGATGCAGCGGCGCGCTCGCAACGCCGCCAGTACGCTAATGACCGCCAGGAACGCCTGGCCATAATGGAGCGCGGGATGGCCCAGATACATGGGGCCTTCCCGGTGCGAACTGCCCTTGTCGATCATGGTGCCAAGCAGCGCTGCCGCCAGGGATTCTCCATAAGGCCGATCAGCGAAGGGCGTGTCGGCGCTGTAGGCTGATAATTTGCAGGAAATGAGCGCCGGGAAATCCCCCTCCAGCCTGACGGGATCAAGGCCGAGGTCCAACGCCTCCGCATCGGTCAGCGCGTGGAGGAAGACATCCGCTCCTTTCAGCAACCCGCGCAACTGTTCCCGGTCTGCGGCATCGAACAGGTCCAGTTCGATGCTTTTCTTGCCCCGGTCCCATCCCTTGCGGCTGAGGTCATGCGCGAAAAAGGCCCCGCCGCGCGGTTCGACCTTGATCACCTGCGCTCCATGATCGGCCAGCAGCATCCCGGCCATGGATCCGGGCATGACCGGCGCGGCTTCAACGACGACAATATGCTCAAGGGGGCCTGCCATATCGCTCTCCATCATGTCTTCTTTTGCTGATCCTATACGCTGACGCAGTTTCCCTCGCAATGAAAATTAGACCACGGTCTTATTTTTAGGGAAACACACTGGCCAAACCGGGCAGATTGCGCCATGAACACGGGCCATGACGGGCAAAGAGCAGGCCAATCGCCAACAGGGAGGAGAGCGTTACGCGAGCGCGACGATGCTCGAGCGACGGAAGCGAATTCTTGCGGTCACGCGCGACCTGGTGGCCGAGCAGGGAATTGATGGCTTCAGCATCAATGCGCTCTGCCGGCGCGCGGATGTCGCCAAGCAGACATTATACAATGCCTTCGGCACGAAGGACGAACTGATCGCGGCGGCGATCCTGGACTATTTCGAAGATTATGAGCGCCATATCCCCTATCGCAGCGCCGTCGGCACACTTGACCGGCTGATCGAGCGGATGGTGGCCGTAGGCACACGCAATCTGGCCATTCCCAATTATATCAAGGCGATAACGGGATTCTATTTCAGTGCGAGCCCGCATCCTGAATTGCGCGAGACGCTCCACAATATTTTCAGCGCGATTCAGGCCCCCTATGTCAAAGCACTGGCCGCCTCGGCGAGCCTTCATCCCTGGGTCGATCCTGAGCGGCTGATCGAATCGCTGGACGAACAGCGGATGCTGGTTGCTGCCAAATGGGCGAGAGGCGAACTATCCGATGAGGAGTTCATCAACGGCCTCGTCATGGGCGTCCTGACAATCCTGCTGGGCGTTTCGCGCGGTGAAGACCGTGACAGGATATTGGTGGTTGCCGCCAGGATATGTGAGAAGACTGCAAGGGCTTATGTGGAATCCCTGCCGGGTGTCAGTTCAGACTGACGCGGGCGTTTACGGGATGACTATCTCCGCGCCTGCCTTTACGCGATCGAGCGCGATCAGGCTGCGAAAGCTCGACACCGCTTCGTTATCGGCAAACAGGCGTCGCGTGATGGCCTCATATTCGATCATGTCCTGCGTCACGATCACCAGCACGAAGCTGATCCCGCCTGTGACATAATAGCATTGCTGGACTTCAGGGGCTGCCAGGAACAGCGCCTTGGCGCCGTCGACCGTCATGGGCCGTTCGTTGATCAAATGCACCTCGACGATGGAGGTGATCGTCATGCCAAGAGCCTTGGTGTCGATGATCGCGACGTTATGCCGAATGATGCCCGCCGCCTCCATCGCGGCGATGCGTCGCTGGACGGCAGCGGCCGACAGATTCACCGCTTCAGCGATCGTGCGCTGCGGGATCTTGTTGTCGCGTTGAATGATCCTGAGAATTGCCCGATCGAAGCTGTCGAGCGAGCGGAGGGAGGAAGTTCGAGCCATAAACGAGTTTTTGTTGCATTTTGGTGCCTGATCAAGAGCCCAAATCTCACCACTGCCGTGATAATGCTCCCCGCCTACGAGGAGCATCATGGATATCACACTCAGCAATTCGGTTCGCGGTGCCGATCGAACCGTTCAGGGGATTGCCTGCGGCGTCGGTGCGGGCGCGCTGTGGGGACTGGTCTTTCTCGCCCCAGCGCTGGTGTATAGTTTCACCCCGCTGGAACTCGCGATTGGGCGCTATCTTGCGTATGGAGCCTTGGCCGCCATTCTCGTCATGCCGCGATGGGGAGGGGCGATCCCATTGTTGACGGGGCGCGACTGGCTGTCTCTTGTCTGTCTCTCACTGGCCGGCAACACACTCTATTATATATTGCTCGCGACTGCCGTTCAAAGAGGCGGGATTGCGATGACATCGCTGATCATCGGTTTTCTTCCTGTCACGGTAACGGTCATTGGCAGCCGGGACAGGGGAGCGATACCATTGCGTAAACTCGCGCCGTCGCTGATGTTGTGCGTAGGTGGTGTATTCTGCATCAGTTGGCAGGCCTTGACCGGCGGAACGTCCACATCGCAGGGGACCAGCCTGATCGCGCTTCTGTGCGCCGTCGGAGCGCTGGTATCCTGGACCTCGTTCGCCATTGGCAACAGCCGCTGCCTTGTCAGGCTGAATCATGTGTCTGCCCATGACTGGAATTTGCTGAACGGTCTGGTCACCGGCGTCCAGGCCCTGGCGCTGATCCCTCTCGCCATATATTGGGGAGCATTGCGCCACGGCGCTGCAGATTGGGGGCAGTTTGCCGGTGTTTCAATCGCTGTGGCGTTGCTCGCCTCAATCCTTGGGAATGCGCTTTGGAACCGGATGAGCCGGCTCTTGCCACTGACCCTGTCGGGTCAGATGATCCTGTTCGAAACGCTGTTCGCGCTGCTCTATGGCTTCGTCTGGACCCAGCGAATGCCGACCGCATCGGAAGCCGTGGCCTTCCTATTGCTCATCGCGGGTGTGACATCCTGCCTGAGAGCCCATCGGCGGCCAGCTGCCAAAGGGAACGATGTTTGAGCTGCCCAGTGCCATGCTTCCTGCCATTGGGTAGAAAAGCTGGTTTCAAGACGTTTGCCGGGTTCCGGCGCAACAATGGTACGGTCATGGGCCGCACCATCCTGCGCCGAAACGCGCATCCCTGATGTTCCAGACAGACTTTAATAACGTGCCCGGATGCTGGCGAACAGGGTCCGGCCCGGTTCGGGAAAGCCGTCCGTCAACGTGTAATAATCATCGAACAGGTTGCGGCCGCCGACGCCGATCTCGATATGGTCGGTCAGCGCATAATCGACCCGCAGCCCCGCATTCACATAGGCGCCGGTACGATAATAGATTTGCGGCTGGGTCGCGGTTGTCGCGGTGAACAGGGTCCAGCGGTTGGATGCAAGATCGACGCTGGGAACGATATGCAGCTTCTCGACCGGCGCCCAGTCGAGATAGGCAAAGCCCTTATGCGTCGGCACGCCGGTCGGGTGGAAGAGCGGATTGGCGGCATAGTCCAGCACCCGCTTGATTCCGGTATAGTTCATGCCCAGGTCCAACCCCGGCAGGATCGTAGCCGATACCGACAGTTCCACGCCATAATAATGACCGCTGCCGACATTGCGGCTCTGCGTCAGATTGGTGAGCGCGCAGCCCGGCGTGGGAACAGCGGGCGGTGTGGTCGACGCAGTGCAGGGATAGGCAGGCGTTGGCACGCTGAAGATCGCATCGCGCACCCAGCTATAGAAGAGTGCGCCTTCCATCCGCACCGGGCCGCGTGCCCAGCTTCCGCCGATTTCCGCATTGGTGGCACGTTCCGCCTTCAACTCTGGATTGGGGATGGCGCTGTTGAACCTTTGGCTGAAGCGTTCGAAGATGGTGGGAAAACGGGCGCGGGAGGAAAGGCTGGCGTGCAGGTTCAGCGCATCGCTTGCCTGCCAGTCGAACCTGCCTTGCAAGTTCCACGTATCCGCATCGCGGCGGGGATAATTGTACAGCACCTTCGCGCCATTGGTGCCCAGCGGTGAGCCATATTCCTCCGCGAGCTTGAGATCGCGCCAGTCATAGCTGCCGCCCAGCGTGAAACGGAGTGCGGGCGTGATCCTCAACTCATTTTCCAGCGCGATGGAATAGGTGTCTTCGGCCTGGGTCTGTTTCGGCTCGGTCGTTCCGACGCCTGTCGAGGAAAAGCTGGTCTGGAATTCCACATGTTTGTCGTGCCGATAATGATAGGCGATGCGCATCGTGTCCGCGTCCGTCGCGCGGAAATCGAGCTGGAGCGAGCCGCCCCATGCCTTGTCCTGATAGGGGCTGTTAAAGGCGTAACCTTTGGTCTGTGTCGTGAGCGTCCGGTCGTCGAAGGACCGCAGCATGGAATCGAAGACGTTATAATAAGTCCGCGTCTTGAGCGTTGCGCGGTCGCCCAGCGCCGTGGTCGACAGGAAATAAACGCTGTCGATGTCCCATTTTGGCCAGTCCCAGAAGCGCGGCGTCGTCACCGTGTCGCTGATATGCAGCGGTGCGCTCTTCTCGCCGGACTGGTGGGTGTAGCTGATCGCATATTCGTCCGTCGCATTGGGGGTGAAGCCCAGCTTCACATTGCTGCGCCAGTCCTGCGTGCGGGAAAAGTCGCGGGCGCCGCCATCCTCCAGTGCCGGATTGCGCGGCGTGAAGTCGTGGGGCAGGTTCCAATGGTCGGTGAAACTGCGGGCGTAGCTCGCCTGCGCATACCATCTGTCCTGTTTCGTGCCGACCATCGCCGATGTGGAATAGCCCGCATAGTCCGTGTCATTGTCGAAATTCACCGTGCCGCGCACATCAACGTCCAATTCCTTGGTCGGCTTGCGTGTGACCAGGTTGATCGCGCCGCCCATGCCGCCGGGGCCGTCCAGCACGGAGGCATAACCCTTCGCCACCTGCACCTCTGATATGTCAGTGGTCAGGAAGCGGCCATAGTCCAGCCGGTTGTCGGCGGGCAGGTAAACCCGGATGCCGTCGATGGAGAGCGGTACCTGGAAACGGTCGAAACCCCGAACGAACACCAGTCGCTCGTTACGGGTGCCGCCGCTATTGCCCGCCGCGACGCCGGGCATCAGGTTGACCGCATCGTCGAGCGCCGTGCGGCTGAAGGTGTAGATGGCGTCGGAGGAAAGGGTGCTGCCGTCAATCTCTATGCCTTGTGCCTTGGGCGCGGTGACGATGATCTGACCAAGGGAGAAGCGGTCGGACGGGTCAGCTTCGGCTGGGGTGCCGGTTTGCGCCTGCGCCATGGGCGCGAAGATGGCGCCTGCCATGAGCAGGGCAGCCAGGGTGATACGCATGAAATTCCCCTTTTCTGGTCGTTCGACTCGCTATATCGCCGCGTATATAGCTTTGAGTCGGAGAAGAAAGCCCTTGATGCCGTTCCGCGCTGTTTCGCTGCAGCTTTTCCCCTTGGCTTTGTCTTCCGCGCCCGCACTGGCGCAGATGGGCCATGATGCCGAGCTCTGTAAGGTTCCGGTGGAGCTGCCTGCACCGCTCGCCTCATGGAATCAGCCCATCCCCCTACAGGCTGCCGCCGACCGGAAGGGGGCTGCTCGTGCAGCGCTGACGCCGGGGCAGGCGGTGGCAATGACGCTGTTGCCAACGCCCAGTGTCGTCTATCCGCTGCGTCCGGCCAAGCCCGGTGGGACGGTCAGCTATGGTGGGCTGGCAAGCTTCACCGTGAAAGAGGCCGGGACGTGGCGCGTGGCGCTCGGCTCGGGTGCCTGGGTCGATGTGGTGAAGGATGGCAAGGCGATGGAATCCGTCGCCCATGGCCACGGCCCGGACTGTTCGGGCATTCGCAAGATGGTCGATTATGCGTTGCAGCCGGGGCGTTACACGCTTCAGATGGCGGCCAATGGTGAGGATAGGCTGGCGCTGATCGTGACGCGCCTGCCGTGAAGAGGTGGCTGCTCGCGGCGGGGGTGCTGCTGCTTGTCGGGGCAGGGCGGCCGTGGCGCTGGGATTTACCCGCCGGGGTGGCATCGCCTGCTATCCCTGCGGGAAACCCGATGAGCGTGGCGAAGGTCGAACTGGGGCGCCGCCTCTTCTACGACGCGGATCTGTCGGCCAATGGCACCATGGCCTGCGCGGCCTGTCATGAGCAGAAGCGCGGTTTTGCCGACGGCAACGCGATGCGGCCCGGTGTGCACGGCGATCCGGGGCGGCGCAACGTGCCGGGGCTTGCCAATGTCGCCTGGCGCGCACGGCTGACCATAGCCGATCCCGCGATCATCGACCTGGAGGCGCAGGCGCTGGTTCCCTTGTTGGGCGAGCATCCGGTCGAAATGGGGATGAGGGGACTGGAGACGGAACTGTCGCGCCGGCTGGGGACCAATGCCTGTTATCGCCGGATGTTCGCACGGGCCTTTCCGGCGGAGCGGGGGCGGATCGACCTAGCTGTCTGGTTGCGACACATCATTGGGACATGGTAAGTAGCGCTATTGCGGATCACGCTTGGCGCTTTGCTGCTCTTGTTGATGAGGTTTCGTGATGGTGCAGATACATCCTCAGGCCCGAACCACGCCCGCTGTGCGGGCAGACATTGCCCGCTCCACCGAACCTGCCAGTGTCGTGGCGAAGCGCTATGGCATCAGCGACGAGACCGTCCGCAAGTGGCGGAGACGCGGAGAGCAGGCGGTCCAGGATCGATCAAGCCGACCCAAGCGCCTTGCCTGGCGGACGAACGAGGAGGAGCGCGCCATCATCTGCGCCGTGCGCAGAGCAACAGGGTTCCCGCTGGACGATCTCGCTTTCGTACTCCGGCACTTTCTGCCACATCTCAACCGCGATAGCATTTATCGTGTCCTTAAGGCCGAAGGCCTCAATCGACGACCACCCAAGCCGACGGTGCGGCCCCGCAAGGGTCAGGGCCACTTCCACGACTATGATCTCGGTTTTGTCCACATCGACGTTAAACATTTGCCCAAGTTGCGTACCGCGGACGGCGAGATCCGTAAGCGCTTCCTCTATGTCGCAATCGATCGCTGCTCACGCTTTGTCCACCTCAACGTCTACGACGCCGAGAACGCCGCCAATGCGGTTGCCTTCCTCAAGGCCGCCATGAAGGCCTTCCCCTTCCGCATCACCCATGTGCTGACGGATCGGGGTTCTTGCTTCACCGCCGATGATTTTGAACGCGCCTGCGCGAAAATCAAGGTCAGCCATCGCACGACTCGGCCCTATACGCCCCAGACGAACGGCATGGTCGAGCGCTTCAATGGCCGCATCGCCAGCGAGGTGCTCGGCATAAATGTTGCTGGCCACGCAGATCTCGAAATCCTGCTGACCGGCTTTAATCGTGCCTACAATTTGCGACGACAACGTGTCCTCCAGGGTGGTTCGCCTAGCCAAAAGGTAGATGAACGGATCCAACTCAACCCTGCTCTTGCCAATCCCCTTTACAGGACAGCGGCGCAGGACGACCTTATGGCTAGAGTCGACGACGTATTATATTATGCCAATGATGTGTCGCAACCAGACAGCTAGGCACGGTGGCTGCGGCGCTGGCGGCTTTTGAGCGGACGTTGATTGCGCTCGACAGTCCCTATGACCGATTTCGCGCCGGAGATGGCGCTGCGCTATCGGATGATGCGCGGCAGGGCGCAAGCCTGTTCGTCTCGCACGGCTGCGCAGCCTGCCACGCGGGGCGCGACCTGACCGATGAGCGCTACCACCAGCTTGGACCGGCGGAGGCGCGCGATCCGGGCCTTAGTGAAAAGACCGGCAATGCGAAGGATGCTGGCCGATTCCGCACGCCGCCGCTGCGTAATGTCGCAGTAACGGGGCCATGGTGGCACGACGGGTCGGCCCGCACATTGGAAGAGGCGGTGCGGCGCCATCGGCTGGCGCTGCCGGAGATGGCGATGCCGTCCCTGCTTGCCTTTCTCGACAGCCTGACCGACCGCGCGTTCCTGACCGATCCTCGTTTCGCAATGCCGGATCGCGCCTGTGGGAAGAGGCTTTAGGCTCCCCGGTCCCTCAAACCCCAAAGCCACCCGACACGGAGATGGTCTGTCCGGTCACATAATTGGCCCGCCGGGACGCAAAGAACACCGCCGCCTGACCGATATCTTCCGCTTCACCCCAACGCTTCAGGCAGAGCAGCTTATGGGTTTCCTCTTTCCATTTTTCATCGAACACGCCCTGCGCAGACAGTTCGTGGAACATGCCAGCGTCGATCACGCCGATCAGCACCGAATTGGCGCGGATCTCATGGCGGCCTTCTTCCTTGGCGATGCCCTTGATCAGCGCTTCGTTGATGGCCTTTGGCGCGACCGACAGCCCATCCAGCTTCGGCCACCAGTCATGCCCCGCCGACCCCAGATGGGTAAAGCTGCCGCCGCCCTTTTCCCGCATATGGGGGATGAAGGCGCGTGTCGCATTGTAGAAACCGAAGGCCTCCACTTCCACCGCCTGACGGAACTGCTCTTCTGTCCAGTCGGCCAACGGGACCTGCGGCACCAGGGGGCCTGCGCCCCAGACAAGGCTGTGAATACGGCCATGCTCGGCCACCGCCGTTTCGACCAACGCCTCCAGCGCTACCCGGTCGCGCACGTCCGCTTTGTGGATGCTGGCCTTGACACCCAGCGCCCGGATCGCTTCCGCCGTTGCCTGCGCCACATCCTCCTTGCGGTTGTAGCAGATGGCGACGTCCGTGCCCGCCATTGCAAATTCCAGCGCGACGCCCTTGCCGATGCCGCCGCTACCGCCAAAGATGATCGCCGCGCCGTCCGGGAAATCCGCCATTAAGCCTTCTCCTGTCGTTGTATGCGTATAATTGAGTGACACATACAACGATATTGAGAATGAATGAATGGATATAATGACGAATCGCGTAATATTTCAGTGAAGGCTGCGGTCAGCCTCCGCTATTCGTTACGGGAATCGATGCGCCGTTGATCGCCCGCGCCTGATCGCTGAGCAGGAAGGCGACGACATCGGCAATGGCGGCGGGGCTGGTCCAGTCCGACGGATCCGCATCGGGCATGTCGGCGCGGTTGCGGGGCGTGTCGATGATCGAGGGCATGATCGCATTGATCCGGATTTTTCGCGGTTTCAATTCCGCCGACAGTGCTTCGACAAGGCGCGATACGCCCGATTTTGCGGCCGTATAGGGTCCCATGCCCGCCCCGGCGCTGGCTGTCGCCGCTGCGCTGACGCACAGGATGCTTGCGCCGTCGCCCAGATTTGGCAGGGTCGACATGATTGTCGAAAAGGCCGTTTCGACATTGATCGAAAACAGCGACCGCCAGGTGGCAAGGCTGCTGTCCTGTACCGGCACCCATTCAAAGCCGCCGACCAGATGGACAAGGCCGTCCACGCCGCCCAGCTTCGACCGGGCTTCCTCCACCGCCCGGGCGGCGAGGGTCGGGTCTGCCAGATCGTCGGCAATGCATTGATGGACCGCTGCGGGAAGTCGCTCATCAGTCACGCGGTCAATTCCTGCCACTGCATGGCCAGCTTCGACCAGTCCACGGGCCACGGCGTTGCCCAGCACACCCGCGCTTCCCGTCACGATGATGCGTTTGGTCTGTCCGGTCATCCTATTTTCTCCCTTTGGATCGTCCTGTTGGCGCCTAGGGAGCATTTTTCAGGGAATCGAGCAAGGCCGTCGCAAAGGGATCGTCAGAAAAGCCCATAGCTGGTCATGGATTGATCCTTTTTGAGCGGCAGGGTCATGGACCGGCTCATGGGGCTGGGCTATGTCCGGCGAAAGGAGGAGGGGAAGATATGCGCATGCAAGCAGGCGTAATCGCCATTTTTGCGCCGAACAAGCTTCGGCTGCGCATGGATTGCGCAGCCGAAGAGTCGAGGGATGGACATCGACCCCGGACCGTTCCGTGATCGAACATCACGTCATCGGATTTAGCGGGAAACGCGGATCTCATCACCTTTCCAACTGACAGAAGGATCATCAAATGATCTCCTCTTCTTCCTCCAGCGACCCTTTTGGTGCAGAACATGAAGCATTGCTTGCCACGCTGCGGCGGCGTCTGCGGGCTGCGGGATGGACGCAGGCGGACGTGGCCGTAAAACTGGGCGTCGGCACCGCGACCGTCAAAAGATGGCTGCATGGCAAGGGGATCAGCCTGCGCACCCTGTCCCAGCTTTGTGCGCTCGCCAACACAACGCTGACCGAATTGGCCGAATGTTGCGCGATCGAAAGTCGCCCCGACGATCATCTGACGCTCGCGCAGGAAAAGGCGCTGACCGCCAGTCCTGAACTGTCGACGGTTTTCTTCGTGATCGTCAACGGCTGGCCGGTATCGGAGGCGGAAGAGGGATTCGGCATCCCGCCCGAGCAGATCGTCCAATATGTGGAGCGGTTGGAACGGCTCGCCCTGATTGACCGGCTGCCCGGCGGCCGTCTGCGCGCGCGGCTGGACCCGGCCCATGTCTGGCGGCGGGAACCCATGCGGCGGCATTTCGAAAAGCATATGAAGCATCTTTTCTTCAAGCTCGATTATGGCGATCCCGCGACGATTTTCGGCGTGGAGACGGTGAAGCTCTCACCTGTTGGCGTCGCGCGGGTGGCCGAACGGATCGAGCGTTTTCGCGGCGAGTTGCGCGACATTGCTCAGGAGGATCGCCGTACCACTGTCCTTCCATCCGAATGGCATGCCATATTGGCGGTGGCATGCCCGACCTTGCCGCTCAGGTCCTGATCGGCCAAAATCAGTTCTTGACGTATGGATTGTTTCGATACACTTTGCATTTCGATAGAGAATAAGCTGTAATAATGATGAAATGCAGTGTGTTTTTCGCGATGAGAGGATGTGAAATGGAAAAGGCTTCGCGCACGGATTGATTGTCGCGTGATGGCTTCCGGCCTGCATCGAAAAATGGGATAATGGCGGTACACCGCCAAGCGTTCGGTCATGATGGCCCACAGGGGATCATGGCCGAGTGAAGGACCAGGTTCCATCAAAAGGAACCGGCCTGTTCGAGGGATGGCATCGCCTCATGAGGAGGAGGGGATTGCCATGCGTTTTTGTGTTGCCGTTGTTCTGGCCGGTGTGTCGGTATTGGCCGCGACGACAGCCTTGGCTCAAGCGCCGCAGGTGGCGGATGAAGTCCAGTCGACGTCCGCGCAGAGCGGGCAGCTGGCGGATATCATCGTCACCGCGCAACGGCGCGAAGAAAGCCTGCAAAATGTGCCTGTCGCCGTGACTGCGATCGGCGCCGAGCAACTGGATCAACTGCGCGTCACCAACGTTCGCGCACTGACCGGCATCGCCCCCAATCTTCAGATCAACACACAGGGGCTGCAATCCAATCCGACGATCATCATTCGCGGCGTGGCATCGGGCACGTCGAATAATGCGGTCGATCCCAAGGTCGGCATCTATCTGGATGGCGTCTATATAGGGCGCACGGTGGGATCGGTCTTCGACCTGTCGGACATCCAGCGCGTCGAGGTGCTGCGCGGCCCACAGGGGACCTTGTTCGGGCGCAATGCCACCAGCGGCGCCATCAGCCTGACCACCGCTGCGCCTACCGGCAAGTTCGGCGTTCGGGGGTCAGTATCCTACGGCAATTACGATGCAAAGCGCGGCAAGGTTTCGGTCGACTTGCCATCCTTCGGGCCGCTGGCGATCAAATTCTCCTATCTGCATGATGATATCCGCGGGGATTACCGCAACGCGATCGGCGGCAGCACCATCGATTTCAGCCAGATCGATCCCTCTTTCGGCAAGCAGCATATCGTCAGGCGGCTTGGCGGACGCAATGTCGATGGCGTGGGCGTCGCCGCGCGGCTCGATCTGGGTGGTCTGACCGCCGACTATCGTTTCGATTATACCGACGCACGGTCCAGCGGCCGCGCGATCCAGAGCCGCGGTGTCATCCCCGACAGTTCGGGCGCGCTGCTGTCGCCGATCATCGCCTTTCAGTCACTGTTCGGCGGCATCACCAATATTTCGCCTGATCGCCTTGCAACCGTCGCCAATGCCTCGAGTATCGAACGGGTCGTGACCCAAGGGCACAGTCTGACCCTCAGCTATCCGCTGAATGATGCGATCACGCTGAAGAGCATCACGGCTTTGCGCAAGTTCCGGCAGGACCCCAATATCTACGATCTGGCCGCGTCCGGTGGCCTCAAATTCACCACGGCCCAATTGCAGGCGCTGCTGGTTGGCAATGTCGCAGGCGTGCTGAACCCTGCCAATGCGCCGGGGCCGAACGATTCCTTTTTCTCGCTGATGACTGCGCGGTCGACCCGGCAGAAGCAATTCAGCCAGGAATTTCAGGTACAGCTCACGTCCGACAAGGTGGACCTGACAGCCGGACTGTTCTATTTTCACGAAAATTCGCCCGCAGACGACTATCTGGGCATTTTCCAGCCTGTTGCCAATGGGGTGGTGATCGACATGGCAAAGGTTGGCCTGATCGCCGGATTGCCGGTGGGGCAATTGCCCTTCGATCTTAATCGCGATGGCGTCATCAATGCTGCGGATAGCAACCCCTCTCTGGCCAGCCTGTTCGGCAGCGGCATGACGCGGACGCGGGCGATCAACGACAGCTATGCCGCCTACGGACAGATTACCTGGCATCTGACCGACACGCTCGATGCCACAGGCGGGCTGCGTTACACCAAAGACGAGCGCGAGAACCATATCTATGAGGTATCGGGCGGGCAGGGCGGCCAGCTAGGCGTCGGAGACTATAAGGTTAACTATAAGAAGGCGACCTGGGCGGCGATCCTGACCTGGCGCCCGACGCAGCGCGTGACCGCCTATGGCAAGGTATCGACCGGCTATGTGGCGGGCGGCATATTGAGCGGCATTCCCTATCGGCCCGAAACCCTGACCGCCTATGAACTGGGCCTCAAGACCCAGACTTTGGGCAACCGCCTGCGCACGAACATTGCGTTATTCTACAGCGATTACAAGGATCTTCAGACCCAGAACTTCATTAATGGTCGGCAGTTCTTCAACAATGCGGGCAAGGCGGATATCAAGGGTGTCGAGATCGAGGCCGATTTCGTGCCGGTGCGCGGCCTGACGCTGAGTGGCAATCTCAGCTACACCGATTTCGGCTATAAGAGCTTTATCCTGAACGGTGTGGACGTGGCGGACGTTGCCCGCACCACCTTCGCGTCGAAATGGCAGGGGCGCGCATCGGTCCAATATGATGCGCCGGACATGACGATGGGCGGCCATCTGTCGGGAAGGATCGACGGTCGCTACCGCAGTCGTCTGCCGCTGGTGTCGACGCCCTTCTACGATATGCAGGGCAATCTCGCCCCGCTCAATCAATATGCCTATCAGAAGGGTTTCTGGGTGGTGGATGGTCGCATCGGCTGGGTCGACATGCCGTTGGGCGGAACGAAGGCGTCGCTGTCGCTGTTCGGCCAGAATCTGCTCAACAAACATTATACGGCTTTTGGATCGCCCGTTCTGCAACTGGTGGCAACCTATGATCGTGGACGGACCTATGGTGTCGAACTGGGCTTTGCCTTCTGACATGGATTTTGGAGAGTAGAGAGGAGCAAGAAGATGGAAAACGACATAGCCTCACGCGTGAGCAGCGCGGATTTTGCTTATTATAATGGGGGAGAATCGCCGCATAAAACCGAAAGCTCTGTGCTGATCAGTTCATCCCCTTATCTCAACCATCCGCAATTGCGGGGCCTGATCGCGCAGGAAATGCTGCGCAGGAACGGGGCCGAACTCCCCAACACCGCCTATATTCCCGATGTGGTGAAGATATTGATGGAGCTGGAAAACTGGCCCCGCATATTCCAGCTCTTCGAGGAAGAGAAAGCGCGCTTGCCGGAGTTCAAGGCCTGGCTGGAAGGACGGAAGATATCGCTTTTCAAGAAGGACGAATTGGAAGGCGCCAAGCCGGGGACCCTTCGTGCCGTGATCTATGACTTTGTGGTCAACAGCGGCTATAATATGGATCATTTTTTCCAGGGTATGGAAATCAAGACTGATTTTGATTTTTATATGAAGGAACGGACCCATACCCATGACATCGAACATATGATCACGGGCTTTGAAACCAATCATGCCGGGGAAATTGCGTTGCTCGCCGCGAACATGCGGGCAATCTATCAATATTTCGTCCCTGAACTGGCGTCCTTCTTCAACCGGGTGAGTTCCTATCTGCGCGCCAAGACCATGATGAAGAGTGGCCTTTTCTATCCCGAGGCGGTGAAGATCGAACTGGATGCGGAAGATATCGGGGCTGCCCAGGGCCGGAACTGGAAATACCCGTTATTCATCGTGCCCTATCGCGACTATCTCGACTGGCAGGTGACGGATATTCGGGAGGAACTGGGCATCACCAATCCGCCTAAGCCGGGCGAATGGGCCTGGACCAATTCGGTTAGCGAAGATCCGCGCCCCAGCCACGCCATGGCGGCTGAGTGAAAATGAAGGCATCCCGGCGCTGGTTGGCAGTGCCGGGATGGTTCCTCAATATTGCGTGGACAGATGGATGAGGGCGACGGGATTGCTGCGAGTCGCAGCGATCCTGGCCTCGCCCATGGTGCACATGTCAGCGCCGTGAAGACGACGTCCATCCCGCCTTCGACGGCTGTGGCCACGGCAGCATCCAGATCATCAATGGTGAAGGCCCAGCAACGGGCTCCTATCCTCGGCGCAACAGGGGCATGGCGCCATATTCGTCACATGGATCAGCTCGATCTGAACATCGTCCTGATAGGATAGCCCGACATCCATTGTCACTTGCGTTGGTGCGCTGCGATACTGGCCTTCCAAGGTGACGCTGCGAAACAGGGGCCAGGGGCCAACGCCGGAATGGGCGATCCATCGGCCGATGCTGGCGTCCAGATCCTCCACTAGAAAACCGATTTGATCGATCGCACCGAATTTGGCCAGTCGTATGTTTGCCCCACAAGTGAAGGGAAGGGCGGATTGATCCGCCCTTCCCGTTTCCTTTATTCCGCAGCCTCAAGCGCAGTCACGTCGTTCGCTGCTGCAGTCGGTACGAGATATTCGCCCGGACGCGCGCCAGTATAGGTGCTCCCGTCAAATGTCTTGACGCCGTTCACCAAAGTCAGCCGCATAGGCGCGGGCGGCCGGGTGAAGCGCCAGGTGGTGCCGCCATCGCCATCGGGGACGTCGAAGCGCTTTTCCATGTTGCGATAGGCAACTTCCTCCAGGTCGAACACCGCAATGTCCGCCCGGCGGCCGACCTTGATCTCTCCGGTGTCATGCAGGCCGAAGAAGTTGGCGAGCTTCCCGGTCTTGACATGGATCGCCTGTTCCAGCGTCAAGCGCCCTTCCTTCACATATTGTGTGAAGAGCAGGATGTTCTCGCCACCGCCGCACAGCATTTGCAAATGCGCCCCGGCGTCGGAGATATTGCCGACGGTCTTGGGATCGAGCATCAAGTCAACGGTCAGTTCCTCATCCTTGGGGAAGGGGGCCATGTGCACGGTCGATTTGGTGCCGTTCTCCAATATCCACTGCGCCATCGCATCCGAGCGATGCAGGCCGCGCGCGTCCGCAAATTCCTTCAGCGTACCGCCAATTGGCCCCACGCCATTTTCGCTGTCGAGCAGGAAAAGGTCCTGTGGATTGTTCATCGGTGAATGCGGCCAGGCCTTGTTGTCCCAGCTTTCCCGCGCCCGTGCCCGCCAGTCCGGATCGGCCAACAGTCGCGCCTTTTCTTCATGCGTTTCGGCCAGCACCACTTCATGCCAGACATAATCATTGGACTGGGCGAAGATCAGCGACTTGACGAGGCTCAATGTGCTGGTCGGCGATACATGGGCATAGCCCGGCCAGATGTCGACGCCTTCCGCCTTCAACCGCGCCATCGTCTCCTGCAGCTTCGGCAGAATATCCTTCTGGAAGTGCAGCGTCGGGATGCCGCCCGCGACCTGGATGCGAATGGGGCGCCCCTTCAGCAGACGGCCCAGCCGATCCAGGCTTTCCGGTCCGGTCTTGCGCATGAAGGTGTCGATGATGACCTGATAGGTGGTGCCCGGATAGCGCTCCATCACCGCGAACAGCGCTTCGAACTCGGCATCGTCGGCCAGCAGGGTCGGGATAGCGCGGTCGTCGCCGTCATGGTCGTGCAGATTGTCCGACATGCCCAGCGCGCCCGCCGCCAGCGCATCGTCCAGCAGTTCAGCCATGCGCGCGATTTCCGGCGCGGTGGCGGCGCGATCCCATGCCTCCACGCCCATGGCGGCGAGCCGCAGCGCGATATGGCCGACAAAGGCGGAATAATTGGCGGGCAGGCTGATGTTGCGGGCCATGCTCGCCTTATACTCCGACCATTTTTCCCAGTCCCAGGGAACATTCTGAAGGAAGGGTTTCAGCGGAATATCCTCGAAGAAGGAGAAGATCTTGATCATCTCCAACTGCGCTGCCTTTTCCTTCGACAGCGGCGCTGCGGAAAAGCCGCAATTGCCCAGGATCACCGTGGTCGCGCCATTGCCGGGCAGGGGGTCCAGATCCGGCTGCCACCACATGGTCGCGTCATAATGGGTATGACTCTCGATGAAGCCGGGCGTCACATAGCAGCCGGCGGCGTCTACCACTTCCTCGCCGGGGGCGGGGGTCAGGCTTGCGCCAATCTCCGCGATGCGGCCACCTGCGATGCGCACGTCGGCGGCATAGCTCTTGGCGCCCGTACCGTCGATCACCGTGCCGCCACGGATCAGCATATCGGTCATGTTTCTCTCCTCTTGGGGTTACTGTTCCCTCGATGCTCGAAGTCTGCATCTGTCCCGCAGGAATCCCGGCGGTCGTGCTTGGAGGAAGGCTACTCTTCGGGCGCAGGAGGAGCGATGGCGAACTTCGGGATGGGATCGATAGATGATCCTTTATTTCCGCCTTGAATGATCCCGATGGCGCGGTTCTACGGCCTCCGCAGGAGCAGCGGCGCAAAGAAAAAGCGCGCGCCATCCCTAAAGATGGCGCGCGCCGGAAAAAGGATATGTCAGAGCGAGTTTACAGCTTCAGACGGAAATCCACGCCATAGGTCGCAGGCTCGCCATAGGTATTCCCGGCATAGCCGATCGCACCGAAGTCGATCCCGTAGAGCCGATATTTCTTGTCGAAAATATTCTTGCCCCACAGCGCCAGTTCCGCCTTGGCACCGTTGAGGTCGATATTGGTCAGCGAGATGCGCCCGTTGACCAGCGAGCGCGGTCCGCTGGCGATCTCGTCATTATAGGGCGTTCCCACGGTGGTCGGGTGGAAATAGATCTTGCCGCGATAGTCATAATCGGCACGAGCTGACAAATGTCCGATCGACAGGTCCGCAATGTCCCACTGTGCATAGGCACTGATCGTGGTGGTCGCACCAATCATGAAGCGGGCGCTGTCCTTCACATCGACATATTGTTCGGTGACGGGATCAAGGATCAGGAACTGCTTATATTTGCGGTTGGTATAGCCGACATTGCCGCCCAGCGTGATCGCGTCCACCGGCTTTGCCGTGACTTCCGCCTCAACTCCCCAATAGCGCGCCTTGCCTGCATTGACGGTGATGCTGGATGCGCCGGCGGTGCCGGCCTGGAACTGCTGCAATTGCACGTCCGAATGGCTGGCGTAGAAGCCCGTCAGGTTGACACGCAGGCGCCTGTCGAGCCAGTCCGACTTGATCCCTGCCTCATAGGAGGTCAGCGATTCCGGGTTGAAACCGGAATTGCTCGAACGGGCGTTGAAGCCGCCGGCCTTGTATCCCGATGCGGTACGGGCATAGACCAGCATAGAGGGGGTCGCCTGCCAGTTGAGGCTGAAGGCATAGTTGACCCGCTGGAAGCTGGCGCTCAGGTCACGCACGAAGGGCGAGCGCTGGACCAAATGCTTGTCGTCATGGGTGTAGCGGATGCCACCCGTGGCGCTCAGCGTGTCGGTCAGCTTGTAAGTACCCTGTACGAAGCCTGCCAACGACTTGTTGTAATGGTCATAATCGAGCAGCGTCGACAGGGGGACACCGAAACTGTTCAGCGTGACCTGCGGCGTCAACGGGATGGGTGCAGGGGAAGGCAGGATCAATAGGAAGTTCTGTTCATTATATTCCCGCGAATGCTCGCGGAAATAATATCCACCTACAACATATTCAAATCGGTCACCGACATTGCCAAGAATGTTGATTTCTTCCGAAAATTGATTCTGGCGGCGACGGTTCGTGGTCGAGAACAGATCGATCGGCGTCACACCCAGCGGATTGAAGGTATAGGGAGGTGCCAGCACTGCCGGGCTAACGGTGAAGCCGACCAGACCTGAGTTCCCGTCCAGATCATCGCCTGTATTGCGGTTGGTCCAGCGCCGCAATCCGGTCAGCGAGCGCAGCGTCACGCCGCCCAGGTCCAGTTCCGCCGTGAGGGTGTGGCCGATCACGCGGTCGGTCATCTTGCCCTGGTTGAGCGCGATGCTGTCCAGCCGGTTGGCCGAATAGACCGGCGCGCTGCCGCCCAGAGCCGGCGATGCCTGGAGATAGTCCAGAACATCGGGACGGACGACCGTCAGCTGGAAGGCGGGAGCATAGCTTTCCCGCTTCGAAAAATCGAAGCCATAGTCGAGCTTCAGCGCACCCGTCTTGAAGCTCACGGCGCCGCGGAAGGCGTCGAGCACATAGGCGCCCGGATCGCGCGTGTCCGGCGCATTTACGTCATCGACATAGCCGTTGCGCTGCTTGTGGAGATAGGTGAAGCGGGCTTTCAGGCCGCTGTCCGCGATATTGCCGGTGTCGAGCGAGGTTTTCAGGCTGTAATAGCCGTAATTACCGGCCGATCCGTCGACGCTGGCGTGGAAGTCATCGGCCGGCTTGGCAGTGATCAGGTTGACCGCGCCGCCGATGGTGTTGCGGCCATAGAGCGTGCCCTGCGGCCCGCGCAGCACTTCGATCCGCTCCAGGTCCAGAATGTCGAAGGCGCTGCCCGCCGCACGGCCCAGGATGATGCCATCGACATAGAGGCCGACCGGGCTGTCGGAGGTGAGAACCGGGTCGATATCGCCGATCCCGCGGATGAACAGCTGCATGTTGGTGGAGGATGCGGGCGAGGTGGTGACCGACACGCTTGGCGCCACGGCGGTCAAGTCGGCCGCGGATGAAATGCCCTTGCTGCGGATCATTTCTTCATTCAGCGCGGTGACGGCGATCGGCGTGGATTGCAGGTTTTCAGCACGCTTCTGCGCCGTGACGACGATGTCGGCGAGGCCGCCCTGATTGCCGGTATCGGTGGCCGCGTCCTGCGCCAGCGCGGATTGCGCGGAAAAGATCAGGGCGACCCCGCCCAGCAGATGATAACGCATGCTTTTCAAGTCCAGATCCTTCTTGTTCCCTGATGCGGCATGTCCATTTGCCGCATTATTTATGGGCAGTACTTTCGGGCATATTCCGAGCACTGACCCGGATGCCGTAGTAAAAGACGAAATAGAGTGATCGATCTGATGAAATCAGATTCTTAAGCTGCCCTAAGCCATCGCGCTGCCAAATTGCGCCGCGATTTCCTTCACTGCGGCAGCAATGTCATTGCGGCGATAACCCAGCAGGGCCGTTTCGGCGGCATCGGGTTCATAACGAATCCAGTTGCCGCGCCCCTGCGGGATCGCCACGTCAGGGAGCAGCGGTTGTTCCGCGTCGCGCTCCTCCAATTGCACGTCCCGACCCGCTGCGTTGAAGAACAGCTGGAAATAATCCCGGAACGAAAGATTTTCATCACCCACCAGATAGGCCTTGCCCGGTGCGCCCCGCAACAGCGCGCCGTCCAGCGCTTCCGACAGCGATTGATAGGACATGAAATTGGTGCCGCCCGCCGGTGCATAGGCTTCGATGGGGATCAACCCCTCGGCCCATTGCATATAGGGCTGGAAGATCGCGCTGGGCAGGCCCGGCACGGTGCCTACCATGAAGGGGGCATTGACGCTGATTACGTCGAAACCGGGGCGTCCCTGCGCCCGCGCACCTTCGCACGCGGCGAGGCGCGAACGGATATAGGCATTGCCCGCCAACAGTTCCGGCGCGGCCTGCGGGTAGAAACTGCCCAACTGGATCGCGCGCTTCACCCCCGCCTCACGACAGGCGGCGAAGAGGGCGGGCACAGCCTCATGATTGGCCTTCAGGAGAAAGGCATTGAAATCGCTGTTCTGCGGCACATGGCGCGGATCATTGCCCGCCGCGAAAATCACCCAATCGAAACCCTTCAGGCGGTCAGCGGTAAAATCGCCAGCGACATAATCGCCCTGCACAAATGGCATCTTCGCCATGGGCGTCGCCGGATTGGGTGCGTTACGGCCCGCAATGCTGACTTCATGGCCCTGGGCCGCCATATGGATCGCCGCATGGCCGCCCAAAGCGCCCGTGCCGCCGATGACCAGCAGTTTCATGCCTCAATTTCCTTTCCTAGACGGACGGCGGCGATGCGGTCTTTGCCATGCATCGCCTCGACCATCGGGGTGAGATCGGGGCTCCGGCGCAAATGATTGCCGCCGTCGACCGACAGGCATTCCCCCGTCATCCAGCGGCTGCCGGGTCCAGCGAGAAAACGCACGACTTCGGCGATGTCCTCCGGCTCGCCCAGTCGCCCGAGCGGATATTCGGACAGGAACTGGTCGGTCGATCCCGGCGTCGCGAAGAGTGCGCCCGTGCTCTCAGCGCGGGTGAGGCCGGGCCGCACCGCGTTGATGCGAATACCCGCGCTGCCCAGTTCGTCCGCTGCTGCGCGCACAAGCGCCTCCACCGCACCCTTGGCGATGTGATAGGCGCCGAGATAAGGGAAGGTCAGCGGCGCGGAACTGGACGAGGTGCAGATGATCGACCCGCCCGGTTGCATCAGCGGAACGCCATGCCGGACCACGAAAAAGGCGGTCATCAGGTTGATTTCGACCGTCCGCCGCAATGCGTCGGCATCCAGCATCATCAACGGCGTGAAATCCCCGCTGCCCACTGTCGCGAACAGGATATCCAGCCGTCCGGCCCAGTCATGCGCCTGAATGAGCGCCTGTTTCACCGCAGCTTCATCGGCGCAATCGCCGGTGATGGTGAGAACTTCCGCCTCCGGGACCGCCGCCAATATCGCCGCCCGCGTTGCGGTCAGCCCTTCCTCCCGCCGCGCCATCAGCGCCAGCCGCGCACCGTCCCTGGCCATAGCGATGGCCGACGCCGTGGCAATCGCCCCGGTGGCGCCGGTGATGAAGACGGTTTGTTCTGTCAGCACGCTCATGCCACTACACCCACCTTGACGGGCCGCGTTTCGGTCCAGTCCACAATCAGCCGCCGCCGCGTGAACCGCCATAAGCCCTCTTCGCGCCGCCATTCATCCTGATAGCGGATCGCCCAGACGAGGATCGCGTCTTCACCTTTGAGCAGATGGTCGGCAGTGCAATAGGTTTCGCCCGTCGCCCGGTCTCCGTCGATGGTAACGGTTTGCTGGTGGACGCGATGCAGGGTGCCGCGAAACATAGTGCCCAGTGCGTCCAGCGAAGGCAGGCAATTTTCCCGTCCTTCGCTGGTGAAGCCGGGGCCTTCTATCACGCAATCCTCGGCCAGCACCTGTTGCCACAGCGCCTTGTCGCGCCGGTCGGCGCCGGTCGCGTAAATCTCTGCCGTCTGCCGTAACAGGCTTTGGTCGATCAGCGATTGCAAGGCATCAGGCATCGTCGGTCCTTCCAGAAATCAGAAATTTCAGACCAGTTCGGCGATTGGGGGGAAGGCCGACAGCAGCGCGGCGTCCACTGCCTGCACCTGGCCGTTGATCCCCGCCGAGCGGCGGCCGAGCAGGAACAGCGCGACCTCCGCGATCTGCTGCGCGGTGAGAGCCCCGCGATAGGCCGGATCGGCCAGACTTTCCGGGTCGTCAATCGTCTCGATCCCGCCATTGCCGGTCATCGCGGTCAGCACCATGCCGGGGCAGATGGCATTGATCCGGTTGCCCCGCGCCGCAAAGGCTGCAGCTGAGGAACGGACCAGGCCCACCAGCCCATGTTTCGACACGGAATAGGCTGCCGCCTCGGCAAAGCCGATCACGCCTGCCAGCGATGCCGTCACCACGCAGGCGCCGCCAGGCCGCAACCGCGCCCGTGCCTGCTGCACCCCCATGAAGGTGCCGCGCAGATTGACTCCGATCAGCCGGTCGAAGATGTCGAGCGTCACCTCCTCCAGCGGGACATAGGGCTGGAGAGTGCCCGCGTTCAGAAAAGCTGCGTCGATGCCGCCGAACCGGCTTTCGGCCAGGTCGAACATCGCGCGATTATCCTCTTCCCGCGCGATGTCGGCCCGGATCGCGACGGCATGGCCGCCGCGCCCCGAAATCAGTTCGACCGTGCGTTCCGCCCCGGCGAGGTCGATGTCGGCGACAACGACCTCCGCGCCCTCCATCGCCAGTCGCTGGCAAGCGGCGCGGCCGATGCCCGATCCGCCGCCCGTCACCAGCGCGACCTTGCCGGAAAACAGGCTGCTCATTCCGCCGCCGCCAGCTTCGCGCGGAAATGAGGAATGACCTTGGTGCCGATATTGCGGATCGTCTCCATGATCGCGGCATGTGGAACCGTGCCCATCTGGAAGAGGAACAGCACTTCGTCGGCGCCCGCTTCCTGCAAACGCGTCACATAGCGGATGCAGTCATCGGCATTGCCATAGGCATCCTGTGCGACCGAATAGTTGCTGACATGCTCGTCACCGACAGGGATGTGCTCTTCCGACAGATAGGCGACGATCTGCTCCTTGCCCTTCTCCAGCGCTGCTTCCTGTTCCTCGGCGCTGAGATAGTCGATGCTCGGCTTGGGGCCACCCTGATACCAGTGGGCGATCGCCTCGGCAAAGAAGCGCTGGCCGCGCAGGCCGATCCGACGGGCTTCCTCGCGGTCCTCCAGCACGCAGGCGGCGCAGAAGGCGGCGAGATGTTCGGTGGGCACAAGACCAACCTGATCCTCAGCCTTCCGGTTGCGGAAATTCTCGCGGTAGATGGCATTCTTGCGTGCGATTTCCTCCGGCCCGGAAAAGCCCAGCACCAGCGCGCCAATGCCGCGCCTGCCCGCCAGTTCCAGCGTTGCCTCGCGGGTGCAGGCATAATAAAGCGGCGGATGCGGATTCTGCAGCGGCTTGGGATGGATCGGGCGGCGCGGGATCTGGATATATTTCCCGTCATGCTCGATCTCGTCCTGCGTCATGATCTTGGGGATCAGATACATGGATTCATCGATCATCGGCTGCAGCTCGGCCAGATCATAGCCGAAAGTGCCTGCTTCCTGCTGGGTCCCGCCCTTGCCCATGCCGAAATGGACGCGCCCGCCCGAAAGGATGTCGAGCGTCGCGATGCGCTCGGCCACCTTCACCGGATGGTTCATCGCGGGCGGCAGGCAGACAACGCCATGGCCAATGCCGATGCGCTTCGTCCGGCCTGCCAGATAGGCCAGCATGGTCTCCGGCGCCGACATATGGGCATATTGGGTCAGCGCGGTATGTTCGACGCACCACACATTGTCGAAGCCAACTTCCTCGGCCAGCACCACCTGCTCGACAATCTCATTGAAGCAGCGGACTTCGGATTCCGGTGACGGATCGGCCATCTGCGCTTCATAGATGATGGAAAATTTCATCGTCTCTCCTCGCACTTTTGTCGTTGACGCCGACCTTAGCCGAGGCCCCGCGGGCCTCATCGTCCATTTGGACTAGGTGCGTGAACTAAGTACGAAAAAAAGGCATTGTAAAGGAGAGATTTTGACGGTTTGCGTATTTATATGAATATTTATGTTCGCGATTATCCTCCGAGGCTGACCCCATTGCCGCTGATCATCGGCGTGACGGTCCACTGGCCGTCCGGGGTCCGCATCCACCCCGCCGCAGCCAGCGCGCCGCCGTCAACATGGATGGTGGTGCCCGTCACCCAGGAGGCGAGCGGGCTGGCGAGATAAAGCGCGGCTCCGGCGCAATCATCCGGCCTGCCGAAACGGCCGAGCGGAATCCACTTGTCCATATGCGCCCGGTTCTGCGGGGGGATCATATAGTCCAGCGGCACCTGCGGCGTGTCGGTGGTTTCCGGCGCGACGGCATTGATGCGGATACCGGAGGGCGCCAGTTCCAGCGCCAGGCTCTGGGTGAGCCCCGTGACCGCCGCCTTCGCCGCGCCGTAGACCACGCAATTGGGAATGCCGCGAAACGCCTCGATTGATGTGATGCTGACGATGCTTGATCCCGGCGCGGCGGCCCGCAGGAGAGGCAGCATTGCGCGCGTCACGCGCATGACCTGGCCGAAATTGATTTCGACGATGGCGTCCGTTTCTTCCTCGCTCAGATCCTCAAACGGCTTGGTATGGACGAAGTGGCCGACATTGTTGACCAGCACGTCCAGCTTGCCGTCCCATGCGCGGATCTTCTCCGCCAGCGCGCGGACTTCTGCGGGCTGCGTCACGTCGCAGCGGACGACGAGCGCCTGCGGATGGGCTTCTGCAAAGGCAGTGCATTGCGCTGCGTCGATCTCGGCAATGGCGACGCGGGCGCCTGCTTCGGCAAAGGCCTTGGCGCAGGCCAGGCCAATGCCTGACCCGCCGCCAGTGACAAGCACGCTCTTATTGGTGAAATTCATGCGTCACTCTCCCATGATCGGTTGGTTTCCAACCTGATCCGTCAACGGCCCATCACCCTATCGCTGTGAGGAAATATTCCCTCCATCCACGACGATCTCAGCAGCGGTAATGTAACTCGCCTCCTCCGACAGCAGGAAACGGACCACGCGGCCGATCTCTTCAGGCTCGCCGATCCGTTCCAGCAGGATGCGCTGCTCGAAATGCCCCTTGGGCAGGGCATCGATGGCAGGCGTCATCATCGGCGTCACGATCTGTCCGGGCGAGATCGCGTTGATGCGAATGCCGTCCCGGCCCAGCCGGTCCGCCAGCGAACGCACCAACGACAGCACGCCGCCCTTCGCCGCTGTGTATATGGGGTTGATCGCATTGCCCAGCGTCGCATTGATCGACGCGGTCGCCACCATGGCGGAGCCGGGCTGACGCTTCATATCCTCCAGAAAAGCCTGCAACAGGAGGACGATGGGGCGCAGATGGACGTTCATCCCGTCGTCCCAGCTCTGCAGCGTGATGCCGTCCAGCGAGGCGGTGTCGACGATCCCCGCGCAATGAACGAGGCCACCGATGGAGGGCAAGGCTGCCCGCGTCCGCTCGGCGGCCTGGGTGATCGCCTGCGGATCACGCACATCGACGCCCATGCCGATGCAGAGCGTACCCGTTTCCGCCTGCACCGCCTTGGCGGCATCGGCAGCCCGATCCTCATGCAGATCCCAGATCGCGACGGGCCGCCCGACGCTGGCGAGTGCCCGCGCGGAGGCCAGGCCAATGCCCGATGCGCCTCCAGTGATGACGGCGCCTGTGCCGGGCAGGGCGAGGCGCGGTTTCAGATCCTGACTCAAAGCTTGCTCTCCTATGCTTGTTCTTTTCGGGCGCTCAATCCAGATCGCGCAGTGCGGTACGAAGCACCTTGCCTCCCGCATTGCGCGGCAGGGCATCAATGAAGGCGATCCGGCGGGGCACCTTGTAATTGGCCATATTCTCGCGTGCCCAGCCGATGATGGCGCGTTCGTCCGCCTGCTGGCCGGGGCGCAGCACGACATAGGCCTTTCCGATTTCGCCCATGCGCTCGTCGGGCACGCCGATCACCGCCGCCATTTCAATCGCGGGATGCGCGGCGAGCAGCTTCTCGATCTCGGCGGGATAGCAGTTGAACCCGCCTGAAATGTACATGTCCTTCTTGCGGTCGGTGATCGCCAGATAGCCGCGCGTATCAAGCGTGCCGATATCGCCGGTATGCAGCCAGCCTTCCGCGTCGATGGCCTCTGCCGTGGCCTTGGGATCGTCGAGATAGCCCTTCATCACGGAATGGCCCCGCACCCAGAATTCGCCCGCCTGTCCAACCGGCACATCGCGGCCTTCCTCGTCGACGCAGCGTACTTCCAGGCCCGGCATGGGCAGGCCGCAGCTATGCGCGACCGTTTCCGCATCGTCGCCCTGGCAGGTCATGCTGATCACGCCGCATTCGGTCATGCCATAGCCGTTGACGATGTTCGACATGCCGAGTTCCTGCCGCATCCGCTCGACCAGCGCCGGGGCAACCGGCGCTGCGCCCGTCACCGCAACACGCAGGGACGAGAAGTCGCGCGGTTTGTCCCCCGCCAATTCCTGCAACAGCGTCAGATAGATGGTCGGCGGCCCGGGGATGAAGTTGATGCGGTTCTGTTCGATCTGCCGCACCATTTCGGCGCCGTCGAACATAGCCATCGGCACGATGGTCGCGCCGCGCGTGAAGCATGTCACCCAGCCCGCCTTGTAACCGAAGGTGTGGAAGAAGGGATTGACGATCAGATAATTGTCGCCCTCATGCAGATCGACGCGCACCGACCAGTCGCCGAAAGTCTGCACCACTTGGGCGTGCGTGGCCAGCGCGCCTTTGGGCCGACCAGTCGTACCGGATGTGAAGATGATGTCGCTGATGTCGTCACCGGACAGGCGTGCATAGGCTTCATCGACCGCCGGATCATCGCTCCCCTTGCCCTGCGCCAGGAATGTGTCGAACCCGGTATCGGTGCGGATGATGCCAAGAAGGTCAGGCAAATCCTCGTCCACCAGAAGCGATGGATAGTCGGTATTCAGAAAATCCTGCGGCGCGAAAAGCAGTTTGGCACGGCCGCGGCGCAAGATGTCGGCGGCTTCCTGTCCCTTGAAACGCGTGTTCAGCGGAATGATCGCTGCGCCCACGATTTGAGCGCCCAGCGCGGCAAGAATCCAGGCGCGGCAATTGGGCGCCCAGATGCCGATGCGATCACCATGGCCGATGCCATGGTTGAGCATGGCGGATGCGCAGGCCCGTGCGTCCGCCCAGATCCGGGCGAAGGTCCAGCGCTTCTCGCCTTCGATCAGACCGACGGCATAAGGCCAGCGTTCCGCCGCCGCCTTTGCCGCCGCAGGGATGGTCTCGGGCCATGTTCCCATAGTTTCGGTCATTGGCCGCGCGGCTCCCGTGGCAGTCCGAGACCGCGCTCGGAAATGATGTTGCGTTGAATCTGGTCGGTGCCGGCATAGATGGTGTCGGACCGGCTCATCAGATACATGGTGGTCAGGCTGTCGAACCGTTCCTCATCAAGGCCGATCTCACCCTCCTGCCCCAGCACGTCCATGGCGAGTTCACCCAGCGCCTTGTGCCATTGCGACCAGTAGAGCTTGTAGGTGTAGGCGGCACCCGACAGGTTTTCGCCCTCGTCCGACAGCATGCGCAGGCCATTATAGCGCATGATCTTGAGGCCCGCATGGGCATGGGCGATCCGCTGGCGGATCAGCGTGTCGCTGGCCTTGCCGTTGGCCTTGGCGGCGGCGACGATCTCGTCCAGCTCATTGCGGAAATGCATCTGCTGGGCGAGGGTGGATACGCCGCGCTCGAAGCCCAGCAGCGCCATCGCCACCTTCCAGCCATCACCTTCCGTACCGATGCGGTCGATGGCCAGCGCCTGCGCGCCGTCGAAGAAGACCTCGGCAAATTCCGCCTCGCCGGTCATCTGGCGGATGGGACGCGGCGTGACACCCGGCTGGTCCATCGGCACCATCAGGAAGGACAGGCCCTTGTTGCCCACGCTGCCTGGCTCGGTGCGGGCGACGACGAAGCACCAGTCGGCCACCATGCCCATCGAGGTCCAGATCTTCTGTCCGTCGATGATATAAGTGTCGCCCTCTAGACGGGCCTTGGTCTTCACATTGGCAAGGTCAGAGCCCGCCCCCGGTTCCGAATAGCCCTGGCACCAGATTGCCCGGCCATGAGCGATGTCGGGCAGGAAGCGTGCCTTCTGCTCCTCCGTGCCCAGCGCCAGCAGCGTCGGACCGAGCAGCTCGACGCCCAGATGACCAAGGCGGGGAGGGGCCTTGGCCCGTGCATATTCCTCCGCGAAGATCACCTGCTGCGCAATGGAGGCGCCCCGGCCGCCCCATTGCTCCGGCCAGCCGACGACGCTCCACCGCGCCTCGCCCAGCGCGGCTTCCCAGGCACGGCGTTCCTCGACATGGTCGGTCTGGTTGGTCTGGCCGCGAACGTTCTTGAAGGGACCGCTGAGCTGGCTGTTCAGCCAGTCGGCGGCCTCTTCGCGAAAGGCCTTGAGTTCAGGGGCGAAGGCAAGCTGCATGGATCAGGCGACCTCGAACAGACCGGCCGCGCCCATGCCGCCCGCGACGCACATCGACACGACGACATATTTGACGCCGCGACGCTTGCCCTCGATCAGCGCGTGGCCGACCAGACGCGAACCCGTCATGCCGAAGGGATGGCCGATGGCAATGCCGCCGCCGTTGACATTCAGCTTTTCTGGGTCGATGCCCAGCTTCTGCTGGCAATAGACGGCTTGGCTGGCGAAGGCTTCGTTGATTTCCCACAGGCCGATATCGTCGATCTTCAGGCCCGCACGGTCGAGCAGCTTGGGGATGGCGAAGACCGGGCCGATGCCCATTTCATCCGCGCCGCAGCCCGCGACCTGGAAACCGCGATAGATGCCCAGCACCGGCAGGCCTTCCTTCTGCGCGGTGGCAAGGTCCATGACGACCTGCGCCGAGGCACCATCGGACAGCTGGCTGGCATTGCCCGCCGTCACATGCTTGCCTTCCTGGACGACCTGTCCGTTCTTGAACACGGGCTTGAGGCCGGCCAGCGCCTCGTAGGTGGTGCCGGCACGGATGCCCTCATCCTTGGCCAGCGTCACCTCTTCCTTGCCGGTCTCATTGCCTTCCTTGTCGAACAGCGCCTTGGTGACGGTGATCGGCACGATTTCGGCATCGAAGCGGCCCGCTTCCTGCGCGGCGGCGGCGCGTTGCTGCGACAGCGCGGCGAAACGGTCCTGCGCCTCGCGGCTGACGCCATAGCGTTCGGCAACGATCTCGGCCGTCTCGATCATCACCATATAGGCATAGGGATCCTGCGCCTTGATGAATTCGGAGCGGTTGCGGAAGGTCGGCGCATGCTTGTTGATGGTAAGCGAGATGCTTTCCATGCCCCCGGCGACGGCGACGTCGATCTCGTCACACATGATCCCCCGCGCGGCGAGCGCGATGGCATTGAGGCCGGAGGAGCATTTGCGGTCGAGCGTGAAACCGGCGGTCGTGATGGGCAGCACCGAACCGTGAACGGTCAAACGGCCCAGATTGTAGCTCTGCGTGTTCCAGTGATTGCCGACGCCCAGATACACATCGTCGACGCGTGCCGGATCAATGCCCGCGCGTTCGATCGCGGCATTGACGACATGAGCGGAAAGGACCGGCGCCTCGGTGTCGTTGAACGCGCCGCGATAGGCCTTACCGACGCCGGTGCGCGCGGTGGAGATGATGGCTGCTTCACGCATGGGGAAATCCTCGCTCAAAAACCTTGCATGTTGGTGGGGCCGAAATAGGCCCGCATTTCGATCACTTCATTCGCTTCGTTGAAGCGGAAGGTGTCGATGACATCGATGCGCTTGGGGCCGTTATAGTTCAGGTGAACGCTGAAGGGGAAAGCCGCATAGTCCGCCGTGATGCGCACCGGGCCTTCCAGGGCCAGTTTGGCGCCGGTCTTCATGGACTCGGCATAGAAGGCACGGATCGCGTCGCGACCCTTATGGGGCGGGCTGCCGACGGGATCCTCGACCGTCGCATCCTCCGCGAAGAGTGCGGCCACCTGATCGGGGCTGCCCGCTTCGAACGCTGCGACATAGGCGTGGACGGCAGCTTCCATCTTTGCAGAATCAGGCATGATCAATCCTCCGGGAAATAGCGGGTTATGGCTTCGACGACGCAGGCAGGCTTGTCTTCGCCCTCGATCTCGACGGTCACGCGGATGATGGCCTGGATCGCAGCGCCATTGGCGACTTCCTCGACCGACAGGATTTCGCCCACGCCGCGAATGCGCGATCCGCAGCGAACGGGATTGAGGAACCGCAGTTTGTTGGCGCCGATATTCAGGCCGCTGACAAAGCGTCGCACGTCGATCATGCTCGGCATGAACAGATTGGTGAGGCTGAGCGTCAGATAACCATGCGCGATGGTCGCGCCGAAAGGTCCGTCCTTGGCGCGTTCCGTGTCCACATGAATCCACTGATGATCGCCGGTCACATTGGCAAAGCCGTCGATCATACCCTGATCGACCGTAAGCCAGTCGCTGGGCCCCAGGACCGTGCCTTCCTTGCCGATCAGTTCGCGCGGGGATTCAAAGATGGTGGCGGTCATCGGATCAGGCCCTCTGGCTGGAGACGGAAACGATCTCGCCCGTCATGTAGGAGGACAGTTCGCTCGCCAGGAACAGCATGACATTGGCGATTTCCCACACTTCGGCGGGGCGCTTGAAGGCTTCCTTCTCGACCAGCAGGTCAAGGGTTTCTTGGCTGGTCACCTTGGCCAGGAAGGGGTGCATGGCGAGGCTGGGCGCGACCGCGTTGATGCGCACGCCATGCTCCGCCGCTTCGATGGCCGAGCAGCGGGTGAACGCCATGACGCCCGCCTTGGCGGCGGCATAATGGGCCTGACCCTTTTGCGCACGCCAGCCAAGGACCGAGGCGTTGTTGACCATCACGCCCGACTTGTTGGCATACATGTGCGGCAGGAAGGCGCGGGTCATGCGGAACAGCGAGGTCAGCGTGACGTCGAGCACCCGGTTCCACTGCTCGTCGGTCATGTCGACCACGTCGACCTCTCCGCCGAGGCCCGCATTGTTGATGAGCACGTCGACGCGGCCCAGCGCGGCCAGCGATGCATCGCGCAGGCCCTGCACAGCCTGTTCGTCAGTGACGTCACACACAAACGTCGCTGGCCGTTCCACACCCGCCTCATCGGCAATCCGGTCAGCAGCTTCGCCAAGGCGGCGTTCGTGGAAATCGCTGATGAGGAGCTTCGCGCCTTCTTCCGCGGCGCGCTTGGCGACGGCAAAGCCGATGCCGGTGCCCGCAGCGGCGGTGACAACGACAGTCTTGCCCTTCAGCAAGCCGCGCGGCGTGGGGTAGGGCGGAACGGGGGAAGTCGGGGTCATGCTGCGTCCTCGAAAATGATGGTGGCCAGTGTCTCGCGATGCTGGTCGGGGGAACCCAGCCAGCTTGCGCTCGCACGGGCGCGCTTGAAATAGAGATGGGCGTGATGTTCCCAGGTGAAGCCGATGCCGCCATGGAGCTGGATCGCATCGCCGGTGACGGAGCGGCAGGCGTCGGAGACATAGCTGCGTGCGACGGCGCAGGCTTCGGCCAGCTCGTCGCCATTTTCGTCAATGGCGGCGGCGGCATAATAGGCAGCGGAACGCGAAGCTTCCACCAGCAGCATCATGTCGGCCAACATATGCTTATAGGCCTGGAAGGAACCGATCAGGCGGCCGAACTGCGCCCGCTGCTGCGCATAGTCGACCGTGGCGTCGAGGCTATATTGCGCAACGCCGGTCTGCTCGGCCGCGAGCAGGCCCGCGCCGATCGTGAGCGTGCGGTCGATGGCGGCCCTGGCGCTGCCGGGTGCGCCCAACAGTTGCTCCGGCGCTACCGCGCAATCGAAGGTCAGTCGCGCAAAACGGCGGGTACGGTCGAGGCTCGGCAGCGGTTCGATGACCAGTCCCGGTGTGCCCGCTTCCAGCACGATGAGGCCGTCATCTGCCGTGGCCACGACGATCAGTTCCGCCATAGGGGCGAAGGTCACGAAACCCGCGGTGCCGGTCAGCCGCCCGTCCAAGAGCGTCGGGCGATCTGCTGTTCCGGCGAAACAGGCACGCGTACCCGACGCCAGCCGGGGGAGGAGCGCTGACTGCTGCCCCTCATTTCCGGCCGCCAGCACGGCCTGCACCGCCAGCACGGCCGTCTCGAAAAAGGGCACGGGCGCCAGCACGCGGCCCATTTCTTCGAGCACCAGCGCCATTTCCACTGCGCCCAGCCCCAGCCCGCCATGGCTTTCCGGCACCATCAGTCCGGCAAAACCCATCTCCGCAAGGCCGCCCCAGAGCGTTTCGTCAAAGCCGGTCGGACCTTCGACCGCGGCCCGTACCGTATCGGCGCTGGCCGCGTCGGTCAGGAAGTCGCGGGCGGCCTCCTGAATAGCGCGCTGGTCGTCGCTGAGCGCGAAGTCCATCAGGCCCCCCCGTAGACCGGCTTGGCGGGCTCGCGGGTTTCGATCAGCTTGCGGACGATTGGGTCCAGCTCGCTCGCCACGAAGCGGGTGCCCTTTTCATGGGCCGGGCTGTCGGTCCAGCCCTGCGACAGGAAGATCGTGCCGCCCTTCAGTTCGAACACCTGGCCGGTCACGCCCTTCGACTGTTCGGACACCAGATAGGCGACCAGCGGCGCCATGTTTTCAGGCGCGAACACATCGAATTCGCCTGCCTTCACATCCATATCGAAGGCGCCGGTGTCGGTCATGCGAGTGCGGGCATTGGGGGCCAGCGCATTGGCGGTGACGCCCAGGCGCGCCAGTTCCGCGGCCTGCACCAGGGTCAGCGATGCGATGCCGCCCTTGGCCGTCGAATAGGCCGACTGGCCGATCGACCCCTGAAGGCCGGCACCGCTGGTCGTGTTGATGATGCGGGCATCGACCGGATTGCCTGCCTTGGCCTGCGCGCGCCAATATTCGGCGGCATGGCGGCTGGTGCAGAAATGACCGCGCAAATGGACGCGGATCACTGCATCCCATTCCTCAGGCGAGCAGGTGAAGAACATGCGGTCGCGCACGAAACCGGCATTGTTGACCACGGCATGCAGCGCGCCGAAGCTGTCGAGCGCCTGTTCAACCATGCGCTTACCCGCATCCCAGTCGGCGACGTCATCGGTGTTGGCGACCGCTTCGCCGCCCAGGCTACGGATTTCGTCGACCACCTGTTCGGCTGCGCCCTTGGTCAGTCCCGCCTCACCATGGGTGCCGACGCCCAGATCGTTGACCACGACCTTGCAGCCTTCCGCCGCCAGACCCAGCGCATAGGCCTTGCCCAAGCCGTTGCCGGCCCCGGTGACGATCGCAACACGTCCTTCGCAGATACCCACTTATACTACTCCTTCATTGCGCTGCGACGGGGATCAGCAGATGCTGGCTTGTGTCCCCCACCAGATCGAGCAGCGAATAATCCCGCTGCGAAAAGCGCCATTGTCCGTTCTCCCGGACAAGGGCGTCATGATAACGGCCTGCGCAGATCGCCTGCAGGGGCAGGTCCGGCGTGGCCTGAAAAACGGTGTAGTAGGACCGGCAGGTCGCGGTTCCGGCTTTCTCATCAATCTCGATGATCGGATTGGTGATGACATGCTTGGTGCGCGGCGTGCCGCAGGGGTAGAGGCGCACATGCGCGCGCCACAGCGCCAGCATTGGGGCGGCACCTTCGACTTCCTCGCCGCCGGTCCTGATCCGAGCCTTGTTGAACAGGGCGGCGACTTTTTCCAGCTCGCCCGCATCCATCAACTCGGCATAAAGGTAGAGCAGATTAGTGATGGCTGTCGCGTCGTTCATGCACGTCCCTCCCGCTGCGCCGCCTGCTGTTCGCGCCTGGCAGCCGTTTCTCCCGTGAGCCGCACCGCCACGGCGTCCGACCGGATGCGTTGCCGGTCCGGTTCGGGCGCGATCAGCGGCTCAGCCTCGACCAGTTCCGTCAGTGCGGCTTTGCCAAGCTTCTGATATTCGCCCTCGCCGTCATTCTTCCACGTCACCTGATGCGGTTCGAAGCTCTTGATGATTTTCGCCGGATTGCCCGCGACCAGACTGCGCGGAGGCGTCTGCATGTCCGACTTCACAAGGCTCAGGGCCGCGACCAGATTTTCCGCCCCGATCACTGCATTATCGAGCACCACCGCGTTCATGCCGACCAGACTGTTCTCACCAATCTCGCAGCCATGGATGATGGACCCGTGCGCGATGGTCGCGCCCCGGCGGATGATCGTGTCGCGCAGCTGGTTGGCATGGACGGTCACGCTGTCCTGTATGGAGCTGTCGCCCTCCACCACGATCCGCCCGAAATCGCCACGCAGGGACGCGCCGGGTGCGATGAAGCAGCCCGGCCCGACGATCACGTCCCCGATCAGCGACGCCAGCGGATGGACGTAGCTGGTCGGGTCGACCACGGGAACGATCCCCTGATAGGCGTAGCAGGGCATCGCCCTTACAGCCGCTCGATGATGGTAACGTTGGCCTGCCCGCCGCCTTCGCACATGGTCTGGAGACCGTAGCGCCCACCGGTCCGCTCCAGCGCGCCCAGCAGCGACGTCATCAGCCGCGCGCCGGTCGCGCCGATGGGATGGCCCAGCGCAATGCCGCCGCCCTGCACATTGACCTTCTCATGCGGGATATCCAGTTCCTTCATCCAGGCGAGCGGGATGCTGGCGAAGGCCTCGTTGCATTCGAACAGGTCGATGTCGCTCACTGACATCCCTGCCTTCTTGAGCGCATATTGTGTCGCCGGGATCGGGCCGGTCAGCATCCACACGGGATTGGCGGCGCGCACGGAAAGGTGGTGGATGCGGGCGCGGGGTTTCAGGCCATGCTCCTTCACGGCGCGCTCGCTGGCGATCAGCAGCGCGGCGGAACCGTCGCAATTCTGGCTCGCGACGCCGGCGGTGATGACACCGCCTTCGCGCACGGGGTTGAGGCCGGCCAGGCCCTCCAGCGTGGTGGTCGGGCGGATCGTCTCGTCCTTCGCCAGCCCTTCAAGGGCCACGACTTCCCGGTCGAACCAGCCATTGTCCCAGGCAGCCTGCGCGCGCTGGTGGCTGGCGAGGCTGAACCGCTCCATCGCCTCGCGGCTGATGCCCCATTTCTCCGCGATCATCTCGGCCGAGCGGATCTGGTTCACTTCCTCGTCGCCATAGCGCGCGTCCCAGCCTTTGGAGCCCTGGAACGGGCTGTCGAAGCCATAGGCTTGCCCCGCGAACATGGCGGCGGAGATCGGAATGGCGTTCATCGCCTGGCTGCCGCCCGCGACGACCAAATCCTGGGTGCCGCTCATCACGCCCTGTGCCGCGAAGTGGACGGCCTGCTGCGAGGAGCCGCACTGGCGGTCGATGGTGACGCCGGGCACTTCCTCGGGCATGCCCGCGACGAGCCAGGCGGTGCGGCCGATATCGCCCGCCTGCGGGCCGATCGTATCGCAGCAGCCCCAGACCACGTCATCGACCTGCGCCGGATCGATGCCGGTGCGCTTCACCAGCTCCCGGATCGGATGCGCGGCGAGATCGGCGGGATGGACGGCTGCAAGGCTGCCCTTCTTGCGGCCGATGGGCGAACGGACGGCGTCGACGATATAGGCTTCAGGCATGGTCATTCTCTCGTGCGAAGGTCTGGTCGGGACCATTGGGCTGGGTGAACAGCCGCTGGGCGATACGGGCGCGGTGGAAGGCGGGCGTGCCCCAGCTCTGGGTCAGCGCCAATGCGCGCTTCAGGAACAGGTGGACGTCGACTTCCCAGCTATAGCCCATCGCGCCATGCACCTGGATGGAGGCGCGGGCGGCCTTGTCGGCGGCTTCCAGCGCGACCAGCTTGGCATGGCTGATGCGGGCGCGGGCCTGAATGTCGCGATGGCCAATTTCGGCGGCGGCGGCCATGACGACCGGCCGGGCGAACTCGATTGCGACCTGCGCGGAGGCGAGGTGGTGCTTCACCGCCTGATAGCTGCCGATGGGCTTGCCGAACTGCTGGCGTTCCTTGGCATAGTCTACGCCCAGGTCGACGGCGCGCTGTGCAAGGCCAAGGCCCTGTGCGGCAGCGAAGAGCGCGGCGCGGTCCAGCGCGAGGTCCCAGTCTGCCTTGCCGAGCGGCGTGGCGTTGGCGGCGTCCCATTCCACCTTGAACAGACGGCGGAAGGGGTCGATCACGGGCTGCGCAACCAGAGTCACCTGATCGGGTGTGGCGAGATAGGCCTCGCCATCTTTCTCCAGCAGGATCGCCGCCGCGCTGTCGGCATTGGCCACGAAGGGATTGACCTGATGGGCAATCGCGACGGTCGCCAGCGGATCGGCCAGCACCGCATGATCGGGCGCAAGGCTCGCCAGCATCGGCGCTGCGACGCCCGCGCTTTCCACCAGCGGTTCGGGCAGGGCGACATAGCCCGCTTCCTGCGCGATCAGGGCGAAGTCACTTTCGGCAAGGCCAAGGCCGCCCGCGCTTTCCGGAAGCAGCACCAGCGTCAGGCCGGTTTCGACGATCGAGGCCCAACGGGCATCTTCACGGGCGACACCCGCTTCCATCATCTTGCGCCAATGGTCGGGCGTGCAGCTATCGGCAAAGAGTGTCCGCGCCGTCTCCGCGAACATCAGCTGTTCGTCGCTGAGGGTGAAATCCATGTCCGCCCTCCTTAGCGCGGCAGGCCGAGCATGCGCTCGGCAATGATGTTGCGCTGGATCTCGTTCGATCCGGCATAAATCGGCCCGGCGAGCGAGAAGATATAATCGTCCAGCCAGTCGTGCGTGCCCGGCGGCGGGATCAGCTCCGCCTCCGATCCCAGGATCGAGAGCGCGGTCTGGTGCAGATCGATATCCATCTCCGACCAGAAAATCTTGTTGGTGCTGGCTTCAGGCCCGATCTTGGCGCCCGCCATCAGCCGCGAGGCGGTCTGGTAGATGGAAAGCGCATAGGCATCCGCGTTCATGTGCGCACGCACCACATCGGCTTCCAGAATCGGATCGGCCGTTTCCTTGTTAGCCCGCCACAGCTGCGCCAGCTTGGCTGCGGCAACCTGATAACGGGCAGGGGAGCGTAGCATGAGGCCACGCTCGAAACCGGCGGTCGCCATGCAGATATGCCAGCCCTGACCTTCGTCACCCAGACGGTTGAAGGCAGGGACGCGCACATTCTCCAGGAAGATTTCCGCAAAGCCGACATGGCCGTTGATCTTCTTGATCGCGTTCACCGTCACGCCCGGCGCATTGAGCGGGAAGAAGATGAGGCTCATCCCCTTGTGCCGTTCCGTCCCCGGCGTGCGGAACAGGCCAAAGGCCCAGTCCGCGAACACGGCGCGCGATGACCAGATCTTGTGGCCGTTCAGTACATAGTCGTCGCCCTCCAGCACGCAGGTTGAGCGTACCCCGGCAAGGTCGGACCCCGCCTGTGGCTCGGACCATGCCTGCGCCCAGATTTCCTCGCCGCTCGCCATGGGGGGCAGGAAGCGCTGCTTCTGCTCATGCGTACCGAACTCGATCAGCGTGGGGCCGAGCAGGAAGATGCCGTTCTGGTTGACGCGGCCGGGTGCCCCGGCGCGATAATATTCCTCCTCGAAGATCAGCCACTGGATCAGGTCAAGGCCGCGTCCACCATATTCCTTGGGCCATGTCACCATGCCCCAATCGCCGGTCTTCAGCGTCTTTTCCCATTCACGATGGGCCTCAAAGCCCTCACGTGTGGCGTCATAATGTTCCAGCGGCGCCTCGGGTACATGGGCTTCCAGCCATGCGCGCACCTCAGCCCGGAACGCCTGCTGCTCGGGAGTGTAAGTCAGGTCCATCAGAATTTCGCTGCCTTGCCGGTTTCCACAAAGGCGTCGCGCGCCTTCTGGCTGTCCTCATGCATGTACATTTCGAGGGTGAAGCCCTGTTCCCAGCGATAGCCGCGATCGACGTCGCGGGCTTCGAGGCCATTGAGCGCTTCCTTGGCGATCACCAGCGCCTTTCGCGACTTGGACGCGACCAGCGCGGCAAAGGCGCGGGCTTCGGTTTCGAGATCGGCACGGGCCACGACCTTCTCGACCGCGCCGAGACGATAGGCTTCCTGCGCGGGGATATTGCCGCCGGTGAAGAAGGCTGCGCGGACCTTGTGCAGTGGCAGCATGCGCGACATGTGGCTCGCCCCGCCCATCGCGCCGCGATCGATTTCCGGCAGCGCGAAGAAGGCATCGTCCGCCGCGATGATCGTGTCGGACGCGCCGCAAATGCCGATGCCGCCGCCGATCACGAATTTGTGGACCGCGACCACGACCGGGATCTCGGCCTCGTGGATCGCCTTGAAGGTCAGGTAATTGCCACGATTGAGGTAAGGGATGCGCTCGGGATGAGCCTGCATCTCCTTGATGTCGACACCACCGCAGAAACCGCGCCCTTCGGCACGGATCAGGATGCAGTGAACGTCCTCGTTGCGCGCCGCCTCGCTGATGATCCTGGGCAGGCTGTTCCAGGTTTCACTGTCAAAGGCGTTGACCGGCGGCACGTCAAAGACGATTTCCGCGACCCGGTCCTGGATAGTGCAAGTAATCGGCATCTTTTATCTCCTCAGACCGCCGGGGCGGTTTCGCGGCCCAGCGTGGCGAGTGCGGCCAGACGCTCATGCGCCTCCTCCACAATGCGGTCGACCAGTTGCTGGCAGCTTGGAATTTCGTTGATGCGCCCGCCGACCACGCCCGTCGCCATCACGCCATATTCGATATCGCCGTCGACCACCGCCTTCTGGATCAGCATCGGCATGGTCGCGGCCATCATCGCCTGTTTGAGCGGCATTGCGCCATGGGCCGTCATGCCGCGGGCCGACTGGATGAGGCCCAGCCAGCTTGCGCCGGTCTGCTTCTTCATCGCCATGCTGGCCTCGATGGCGCGCAACCACATGCCGAGCTTGCCGGACTTTTCGATCCGGTCCATCAGCTTCGTGGCGATCATCCGCTGCGGAATCCCGTCCAGCTTGGTGGTGACGATGATGCGATCCGTGCTGGCCTTCAGATATTCCGCCTTGGCACTGTCGGGCACCGGGCTTTCCTTGGTCAGCAGGAAACGTGTGCCCATGGCGATACCCACCGCACCATAGGCCAGCGCCGCCGCAAGGCCTCGTCCGTCGGCAAAGCCTCCGCTGGCGATCACCGGCACCTTCACCGCGTCCAGCACCTGCGGCAGCAGCACAGTGGTCGGCACCGATCCGGTATGGCCGCCGCCTTCACCGCCCTGCACGTTGACCATGTCGACGCCGAGTTCGACCATTTTCTGCGCATGCTTGACCGCGCCCACGGTCGGCACGCAGAGAATGCCCGCATCCTTGAAGCGCGCGATCATCTTGGCGTTCGGCCCGCGGCCAAAGCTGACGGCGCGCACCTGATCCTTGTTGGCAAGGATCAGCTCGACAATCTGGTCGGCGCCGGGCTGGAACATGTGGAAGTTGACGCCGAAGGGCCGGTCGGTCCCGCGCCGCACCGTCAAGATCTTCTCCCGCGCCTCATCAGGCGTCATCACAGCCGCGCCGAGGAAGCCAAAGGCTCCGGCATTGCTGGAACCGATGACGAGCGAGGGTTCGGCCACCCATCCCATGGCGGTCTGGATGATCGGCCAGCGGCAGCCCAGCCGCTCGGTCATGATCGTGTGCAGCGGGTCGCCCATCAGCCTTCGCCTGCCTCTTTCTTGTTTGCGGCCGCCATCGCCTTGGCATCGAGGCCCGCGATGCTGTTGCCCTGCGTCAGGTCATTCTGGGCATGGGCGAAATGGTGCATGTGATAGACCGCCTCCATCGCATTGCGTTTGCCCATCAGTTCCTCGACATGGTTGACCGCCTGCTTGGTCAGCCAGTTGCCAAGGCGCGGTTGCGCGACCAGCTTGGCCGCCATCGCCGCGACAGTCTCGCGTAGTGTCTCGCGCGACACGACCTTGTTCACCATTCCGAACTGCTCGGCGCGCTGGGCGCTCATGCGCTCGCCCAGCAGCAGGAACTCCTTGGCGATGCGTGGTGGGAGCTCATAGGCGTGGGCGAAATATTCGACGCCCGGAATGCCCATGCGGTTGACCGGGTCCTGAAAGAACGCATCGTCAGACGCGACGATGAGGTCGCACACCCATGCGAGCATCAGCCCGCCTGCGACGCAGGCGCCTTGCACCATGGCGATGGTTGGCTTGGCGACATCGCGCCAGCGCCGGCACATGCCGACATATTGCTCTTTCTCACGCGTGTAGAGCAGTTCCGCCGCCGGCTTGTTGACATGGGTCGGCACCATCAGCCGGTTCTCGAACTGCTTGTGCAGATCGCGTCCCGGCGTGCCGATGTCATGGCCGGCGGAGAAATGCTTGCCGTTCCCGCCCAGTACGATGCAGCGGACGTCATCGTCGTTCGTCGCCCGGATGAAGGCGTCATCCAGCGCATAGGTCATCTGCCCGTTCTGGGCATTGTTGAAGCCCGGCCGGTTCAGCATGATCCATGCGACATTGTCGATCACCTCATAGGTGACCGGCTGGTCGGTTTCGTAGACGATGTCGACCTTCTGCGGTTCGACCAGGCGATCGGCTTCGTTCATCATGCCCTCCTTGCAGGCGGATTGTCCTTGATGACGGATGCACGGATATTGTGCGGGTCGAGGCTGGCGATGATGTCCAGCGCCTCTGCGCCCGGCAGCGGGGTCTCGACAATGTCGCCCTTCTCCAGCGGGAAGCCGGTCGCTTCCTGCACTTCCTCGAAGGTGACGCCCGGATGCAGGGACACGACGCGGATCGCATTGTCCTTGCCGCCGAAATCCATAACGCACAGGTTGGTGACGATCACGCGCAGGTCGACGCCCGAATAATTGCCGCCCGGAACCCGCTTGGCCGGATTATAGCCCACGCCCGACACCATGTCGACCTCACCCGCCACAAAGGTCCGCGCCGTATGCGCCGGGAAGAAGAAGCTGTTGGTGTGATAGATGGTGTTGCCCGGAAAGCCGCGCACGCCCAGCATCTGCGTTTTGGGCTTGTCGTAGGTGCCGCCCAGATAGCTGAGGTTGATCTGGCCGAAGCGGTCGAGCTGGGTCGGCGTCACCATGGCATGGCGGCGACCGGTCCACACCGCGCTGTCGAAAAAGCGCGAGAAGGGCAGGTAGCCCGCTGCCTTGCGGTCGTCATAGCCGCGCGGTCCCAACGGCACCGGCTGCTCGACCAGATAGGCTTCGCCATCGGTCATCATCAGTTCCGGGCTGTGGGTCAGCTTGGCGAGGCTCGCGGCCAGGCGCGGCACAGGGCCGACGCCGGTGGCAATGATTTCGCCATTGTTGCGGAAAGCCTCCGAACAGGCGAAGATGCAGAGTTCTGCGAGAGATAGTTCAGTCATCAGAATATCGGGAGCGGAAGAGCCGCCACCGCCTCCTTTCCGCCAATGCTTTCCAGATAGGCTTCCTCGGTCGCGCCGACGAAACGGTCGGCCACGGCCGCCCAGTCGCCCGGTTCCCGTGCCGCGTCGGCATAGGCCTTGAACGCCTTCATGTCCCAGCCATAGGCTGGCGGCATGGAGCTGGGATGCGCGCCGCAGGGCATGTTGACGACGCCGCTCACAAAGCAGCGTTCGAACACGTTGTGCTGCGCCTCGTCCGGATAATGGTCTTCCATCCGGTCGACCAGTTCCTCGGTGGATACATAGGTCCTGGCAGCGGCCTTCGCGAACCATTCGTCATAATAGGTGTCGGCGCCGAACAGATGGACATTGCCGCGCCAGTCGCTGCGGTTGACGTGGATCAGTGCCGCGTCCAGCTTCAGTGCGGGCATGGCGACCAGCGTTTCCGCGTCCGCATAGGGCGACTGCACGGTCTTGAGACCACCCAGTTCGGCAAGATCAGTGCCAAGGCCCACGCGGGTTGGCAGGAAGGGCAGGCCGAAGGCAGCGGCCTTCAGACCCCACTGGAACATGCCTTCGTCCAGTTCGAGCACCTCGATCTGGCCGCTTTCGCGTGCCTTGCGGAACCAGGGTTCCAGCGGAATGGCGTCGAGAGAGACGAAAGCGAAGATGAGCTTCTTCACCTTGCCCGCCGCGCAGAGCATGCCCACATCGGCGCCGCCATAGGCGACGACGGTCAGGTCCTTGAGGTCCGAACGCAGGATTTCCCGCACCAGTGCCATCGGCTTGCGGCGCGGGCCCCAGCCTCCGATACCGATCGTCATGCCGTCCGCCAAGGACGCAACCACGTCCCGCGCCGACATCCGCTTGTCCAAAGTCGCTGTCGTCATATTACTCACTTTCATGAGCCCATTTGTGGCCCCAATCGCTTACCGACAGACTGGTCGTCGGCACCCAGCTGGCGGGGTCGATCACCAACCCGTTCCAGCCATATTCAATGTCGAAACCGCTCGGTGTCTGCATGTAGAAGGACGTCATCTTGTCGTTGACATGACGTCCCAGCGTCGCGGAAAGCGGCACTTTCCCCTTGCTCTTGAGCACGCGGTCATAGGCACGGCCGACATCTTCCAGACTACCCACTTCCAGCATCATGTGCACCGCGCCATTGGGGCTTTCGGGCAACTGGCCGAGGGCAAGGCTGTGATGCCGTCCGTTGCAGTGGAGGAAGGCGAAACCGACACCGGGATCGTCCGGGCCGCCTCCCATCAGGTAGAAACGGCCAAGGTCGGTGTCGCCGAACCCCATGACATCCTTGTAGAAGGCGTGGGCCTCTTCGAAATTGGGTGCTGTCAGCACGACATGGCCCAAGCCCATGTCGCCATTGTCTCCGGTGACGAAGCGGCTGACGCCCGCGGGCGAAATGAAAGGGGCGTAGTCGACAAAGCGGCCGTAGAAGACCTCCATCGGATTGCCCGCCGGGTCCGACGAGCGCGCCAGTTCATAGACCTGCCGCGCGCGGGCCTCCATGACGCCAGCGCGTTCCACCGGACGGCCTGCCGATTCGAGTTTCGCAATGACTGATTCGAAGGAGTCGCGATCCGCGCATTCCCAGCCCGGTGCGACGAACGCATTGCGTTCACCCTTCTGCACCCACAGGCGATAGGGGCGATCGTCCATGCGGAACAGCGCCACATCCTCCCGTGCTGAAGGGGCAGCCATCAGCCCCGCGATATTGCAGGCAAAATCCTGCCACGACGCCAGATCCTGCGTCTCCACGATTACATAGCCTAGCGAAATCACTGCCATTTCTGCCGCCTCGCCCTCTCGTCCTTTGTTCTCGGCATAAGCCTTGAAATCCGATGTCGCTGCCAGAAGCTTCTCATCTTACGCAATTCCTATCGATACCATGCATCCCATTCCATGAATATGATGCTTCGATATGCTTTGCGTAACGCGCTTATGGCAATTCGTTCCAGATCGGCCTATAAGCATCGAGCAAAATGCGCAAGCCCTCTTTGCCTTGACAGTTTGCGTAATAACAAATTATATCGGCTACGCATATAGCGAATTTTACATGAGTCGTCCGAATTGGAGAAGATAATGACCGGGGCAATAGCAAGACCGTCCGGCGAGGCGGATGCAGGGGTGCCGTCAGCTGAAAGCCTGATCGCAAAGGCGAAGGCCATGATTCCCATCCTGCGCGAACGGGCGCGGGCCTGCACCCTGGGTCATGACGTGCCCAAGGAAAGCGTGGAGGAAATGAAGGAGGCGGGTTTCTTCCGCATTCTGCAGCCTAAGCGCTACGGCGGCTATGAAATGCATCCCAATGTCTTCTTCGAAGTACAGAAGGCTTTGGCGGAAGGCTGCATGTCCACCGGCTGGATCTACGGCGTGCTGGGCTGTCATCCCTATGAGCTGGCGCTGTTCCATGACGAGGCGCAGAAGGAAGTCTGGGGCGATAATCCCGACATGCTGGTGTCGTCCACCTATCAGCCGGTCGGCAAGGTGGAGAAGGTTGAGGGCGGATTCTACCTGTCCGGGCGCTGGGGCTTCTCCTCCGGATCGACCCATTGCGGCTGGGTATTGCTGGGTGCGATCAACTTCGACACCGATGGCGGTCCGCCCGACATGCGCACCTTCCTGCTTCCCCGCTCCGACTATCAGGTGATCGAAGGGACGTGGGACGTTTTCGGCCTTCAGGGCACCGGCAGCTTCGACATCCTCGTCGAGCGCGTGTTCGTCCCCGAACATCGCACCCATCGCGCCGCTGATGGTTTTGCCTGCAAGAATCCGGGGCAGGAAGCCAATACCGGCCCACTCTATCGCATGCCCTGGGCGCAGCTGTTCACCCGCTCGGTGTCGTCCGCAGCCTTCGGCGGCGCGCGGAACGCGATCAACGCCGCGATCGAGATCATGCAGAGCCGCGTGTCGACCAATACCGGCAAGGCGTCGAAGGCAGACCCGAACCTGCACGCCGCCATTGCCCGCGCGATCGCGGAAACCAGCGAAATGGACCTCACGCATCGCACGACCTTCAACGAACTGATGGATTATGCGGAGCGCAATGAAGCGATCCCGATGGAACGGCGCGCGCTCTTCGCCTATCAGTCGGCCAGCGTTGTGCGCCGTCTGGCGGATCTTGTCGACGATATGGTGAAGCTGCTGGGCGGCCGGGCGGTCTATATGTCCAGCCCGATCCTCCAACCCTGGCTCGACCTGCACGCCGCCCGCGCGCACGTCGCCAACGACCCCGCCAATCGCACCAGCGATGTGGTCGGGACGATGCTCGGCGAGTCGCCGGCCTTCACCTTCATCTGAGGAGACACGGGATGGCGAACGATATCATCAGCAAGACCTATCGCGTTTCGGGTGACCATGACATCGTGGTTGCGGAAGCCGGCTCCGGCCCCGCCGTGGTGTTCATCCACGGCAGCGGTCCGGGCGCGTCGGGCCAGTCCAATTTCCGGCAGAATGTGCAGGCTTTCGTGGACGGCGGTTTCCGCGTCATCCTGCCCGACCTGATCGGCTATGGCGCTTCATCGAAGCCGGAAGGGATCGATTATACGCTCGATCTGTTCACCAACACCCTCTACGAAGCGCTGGTCGCTCATGGCATCGAAAAGGCGACCCTGATCGGTAATTCGCTGGGCGGCGGCATCGCGATCCAGATGGCGATGGATCATCCGGAGTTCGTCGACCGGCTGATCCTGATGGCGCCGGGCTGCATCCATGAGCGGGAGGAATATTTCAAGATGCCGGGCATCGCCGGCATGGTCAGTTCCTTTGGCGGTCCGGACTTCAACGAAGAGGAACAGCGCCGCCTCATCACCAATCTGGTATATGATCCGGTCCATGTCACCGATGCGCTGGTCAAGGAACGCTTCGCCGTTGCCCGGACCCAGCCCAAGGACGTCATTGTACGGATGCGCACGCCCAATCTGGCGCCGCGCCTTGGCGAACTCAAAATGCCGATCCAGCTTTTCTGGGGCTATAATGAGCGCTTCATGCCGCTGGAGGGCATCAATCTCTTCTTCGAAGCCTGCCCGGACGTGCGCTGTGTGACCTTCAATAAGGTCGGCCATTGGGTGCAGGTGGAGCGAGCCGATGAGTTCAACCGCTACTCGCTTGAATTCCTCCATGGCTAGCGCAGCTGTCATGACGGCTTCCCAAGAGGATGTTACCATGGGTTTTCGCGGGGCCATGCGTCGTCTGGCGTCTGGCGTCGCGATCATCACGGCAAAGGGGGATGAGGGCCCGGTCGGCATGGCGGCAACCTCTATCACCTCGCTGACGGTGGAGCCGCCTGCGGTGCTGGTGTGCATCAACCAGTCGGCAGGCATTCACCCCAGCCTCTCGCCAGGTTGCCCGATCAGCGTTAACATCCTTTCGCGTCACCAACGGGACGTGTCGGCCGCCTTCGGCGGTGCTGTGCCGCGGGACAAGCGTTTCGAGGTGGGGCAGTGGGTGCCCGACCGGCACGACCTGCCGATGCTGGACGAGGCGCAGGCCAATCTGGCCTGCACCATCTTCAGCATGACACCCTTCGGGACGCACAGTATCGTCATCGCGCGCGTGGAGGCGGTACGCCTCAGCGACGCGGTGGATCCTCTCATCTATCAGGATGGAGCCTATTTGTGAGCGACATCGCCGACCAAAGCCTGAACGATACACTGGCCGATGAACTCTATCGCGCGCTGCGTGACGGGCGCACGGTTTCGCCGCTGATGGGCCGTTATCCGCAGCTCACCATCGATGACGCCTATGCCATTTCGCTGGGCGCGCTGGAGAAGCGCAAGGCCGATGGCGAACGCGTCGTCGGCAAGAAGATCGGCGTCACCTCGAAGGCGGTGCAGGACATGCTGGGCGTGCATCAACCCGACTTCGGCTTCCTGACCGACCGGATGTTCGTGGAAGGCGATATCGATGTCGCGGGCAATGGCCTGATCCAGCCCCGCGCCGAGGCTGAAATCGGCTTCATCCTGAAGGACAGCCTGAAGGGGCCGGGCGTTACGGCGAGCCAAGTGATCGCTGCGACGGAGGCCATCGTCCCCTGTTTCGAAATCGTCGACAGCCGCATTCAGGACTGGAAGATCGGCATTGTCGATACCGTCGCGGACAACGCCTCCTGCGGCGTCTACGTGCTGGGCGAGGCCCGCGCCGATCCACGTGAGCACGACCTCCCCAATCTCCACGTTACCGTGACCAAAAATGGTGAGCCGCTGTCCGAAGGCTATGGTCACGCGGTTCAGGGTTCCCCGGCGGAGGCGGTGGCGTGGCTCGCCAATACGCTGGGCGCCTATGGCGTGACGCTGGAGGCAGGTGACGTAATCCTGTCGGGCAGTCTTGTGCCGCTGGAGCCTGCCAAGGCGGGCGATGTGTTTGAAATGCAGCTGCATGGCGTTGGTGCCTGCACCGCGCGCTTCGTTTGAGGAGTTATGAGATGACTGGCAAGGTCAAGGCAGCGATCATCGGGTCGGGCAATATCGGCACCGACCTGATGATCAAAATGATCAAATATCCGCAGAATATGGAACTGGTGGCGGTCGTCGGCATCGACGAAGCCTCCGAGGGCCTGGCCATGGCCCGCGAGCGTGGCGTTGCGACGACCCATGAAGGCATTGAAGGCCTGAAGAAGATGGACGTCTATCCTGAGATCGGGATCGTCTTCGACGCGACCTCGGCCTATGCGCACAAGGTCCATGACGCCGCGCTGCGCGCCGACGGCAAGCAGGTGGTGGACCTCACCCCTGCCGCCATCGGTCCTTACACCATCCCGACCGTCAATGGCGAAGCCAATCTCGATGCCGGAAACGTCAACATGGTGACCTGCGGCGGTCAGGCGACGATCCCGATGGTTGCTGCGGTGAGCCAGGTCGCGACCGTCCATTATGCCGAGATCGTGGCGTCGGTGTCCTCGCGTTCCGCAGGCCCCGGCACCCGTGCCAATATCGATGAGTTCACCCGTACAACCGCTGGCGCTATCGAAAAGGTTGGCGGCGCGGCGCAGGGCAAGGCGATCATCATCCTGAACCCCGCCGAACCGCCGATGATCATGCGTGATACGGTTTTCACCCTCTCCGAGGGTGCCGACGAGGAAACCATTCGCGCCTCGGTCGAGGCGATGGTGAAGAAGGTTCAGGCCTATGTGCCCGGCTATCGCCTGAAGCAGGAAGTGCAGTTCGAGCGCTTTGGTGATAATAACAAGCTGAAGATCCCCGGCCGTGGTGAGTTCACCGGCGTCAAGACGATGATCCTGCTCGAGGTCGAAGGGGCGGGCGATTACCTCCCCAGCTATTCGGGCAATCTCGATATCATGACCGCCGCCGCCAAGGCGACCGGCGAGCTGCTGGCGCAGCGCATTGCAGAAGGAAAGAAGGTGGCGGCCACCGGCTCGCTTGCCGAGACGGAGAATTAAGAGATGAGCAGCACCAAGTTCAACGTCGAGGCAGGCGACAAGCTCTACATCCAGGACGTCACCCTGCGCGATGGCATGCACGCCATCCGCCACATGTATGGCATCGACCATGTGAAGGCGATCGCCAAGGCGCTGGACGATGCCGGCGTGGACGCGATCGAAGTGGCCCATGGCGACGGTCTCAACGGCGCCAGCTTCAACTATGGGTTCGGCGCGCATACCGACTGGGAATGGCTGGAAGCGGTTGCCTCGGTGCTGACCAGGTCGGTCCTCACCACCCTCATCCTGCCCGGCGTGGGCACGGTCGAGGAACTGAGGCGCGCCTATGATATCGGCGTGCGATCGGTTCGCGTCGCGACCCACTGCACCGAGGCTGACGTCTCCAAGCAGCATATCGGCATCGCCCGTGACCTTGGCATGGACGTGTCCGGCTTCCTGATGATGAGCCACATGATCGACGCCGAAAAGCTCGCCGAGCAGGCCGTGCTGATGGAAAGCTACGGCGCCCAATGCGTGTACGTCACCGACAGCGGCGGCGCGCTCGACATGGACGGGGTGAAGGCGCGGCTCGAGGCCTATGACCGCGTGCTGAAGCCCGAAACCCAGCGCGGCATCCACGCCCACCACAATCTCTCGCTGGGCGTCGCCAACTCGATCGTTGCGGCGCAGCAGGGTGCTGTGCGCATCGATGCTTCGCTGACTGGCATGGGCGCGGGTGCGGGCAATGCGCCGCTTGAAGTGTTCATCGCCGCCGCTGACCGCAAGGGCTGGAACCATGGCTGCGACGTCAACGCGCTGATGGACGCCGCCGAAGATCTGGTTCGTCCGTTGCAGGACCGCCCGGTCCGCGTCGACCGCGAAACCCTCGCTCTGGGCTATGCGGGCGTCTATTCCAGCTTCCTGCGCCACGCGGAAAAGGCGGCGGAGACTTACGGCCTCGATACCCGCACCATCCTGGTCGAACTCGGCCGCCGCAAGATGGTCGGCGGTCAGGAGGACATGATCGTCGACGTTGCCCTTGATATGCTCAAGGAGCGTGAGGCCACCGCCTGACCACACCGCTCCAGTCATGCAATTATCGCTTGACCATATCAGCGTCACGGACACCACCCCGTCGCGGCTAGCGGATATCGCTGCCGCGACGGGCTGTACCGGCATATGTCCGTTTCTTCATTCGATGGCGGTGCTGCCCGCTATGCCCGACTATGATCTCGTCACGGACGCTGCCGAACGTCGCGCGACCAAGGCGGCTCTGGCGGCGGGCGGATTGACGGTTGATCTCGTCTATCCCTTCACCATGGCGAGCCGCACCGTCGTTGCGGATTTCGAGCCCGCGCTGGAGGTTGCCGCCGAACTCGGCGCGCCATTCGCCAACGTCCTTTGCTATGATCGCGACCCGGCGCGCCGGGGCGAGAAACTGGCCGAACTGGCCGATCTCGCTGCCCGCTACCAAATTGCCCTCGCGATAGAATTTTACCCGCCCTCGCAGATCCGTACCCTTGGCGATGCGCTTGCTGCCATTGAAGCGCTGGGCCGTGAGGATGCAGGCGTCACTCTCGACCTGCTGCATATCATGCGCGGAGGGGAAGCGGCCAGCACCATGCTCCATCTTGCCGATCCCCGCATCCGTTTCGCTCAACTTAGCGATGGTCCCCTGGAAATGGCGCCAGGCCGGATCGAATGGGAAGCGGGCCTGCAACGCCAGTTGCCTGGGGAGGGGAGTTTCGACATTCCTGCCTTCTTATCGGCTCTTCGCCCCGGCTTGCCGGTTAGTGTGGAGGCGCCGCAGGAAGCGGCGATGGCAGCGGGTGTCTCGCCATTGGAACGGGCCTGCCGCGCCGTGGCGGCAACTCGCGCTGTGATGACTAAGGAAAATGGGAGAGTTTAAGCCAATGCGTGACCTGATCGATCCATCGTTGCTGCCGGGCCTGGATTTCATGCCGGCGCTGGAGCTGACCGACGAGAGCCTGCCTGCGATCCGGGCGGGCATGGAACAGATGACGGAAATGGTGCCGGAGCCCGAAAATAGCGGTGTTGTATGGCGTGAGGAACGTCTCGTCGCGCCGGGCGGGCATGAGGTAGGGGTCCGGGTCTATACCCCCACTGGCGCGGCTGGTCTGCTGCCCGCGATCCTGCATATCCATGGCGGTGGCTATGTGTTGGGATCGGTGCGGACCAATCATCTGTCGAACATCGAACTCGCAGCCTCTGTGACGGCGGTCATCGTTTCGGTCGACTATCGCCTCGCTCCCGAAACTCCCGCGCCGGGTTCAGTCGAGGATTGCTATGCGGCCTTGTGCTGGCTGCATGAAATGGCGGCGCAGCTTGGCGTTGATCCTGCCCGCATCGCCGTGCGCGGCGAAAGCGCGGGCGGTGGTCTTGCCGCTGCGCTCACGCTCCTTGCCCGTGACCAGGGCGGCCCGGCCATCGCGCACCAGAACCTCATTTATCCGATGCTGGACGACCGGACGTGCATCACGCGCCTGCCCGAGCATCTGGGTGCCTTTGTCTGGACGCCGCAGGCCAATGCCTTTGGCTGGCGCTCGCTGCTGGGGAAGGAGCCTGGCTCGGCAGATGTGTCGCCTTATGCCGCCCCCGCCCGGGCGGATGATCTGGCCGGTTTGCCGCCTGCCTTCATCGCTGTTGGCGCGCTCGATCTGTTTCTGGTGGAGGATATGGATTACACCCGCCGCTTGATCGAAGCGGGTGTCGCGACGGAAATGCATATCTATCCCGGCGCCTATCACGGCTTCGATGTCCTGCCCGATGCCGCTCCGGTCCGGCAGATGAAGCGCGATGCCGTGGGCGCCCTGCGCAAGGTGCTGCATCCCGGCGAGAAAGCCTGATCGATCGCATTTCAGTATAGAGGCTTTGGAGCGGGCCCCTCCCGCTCCATTGTCGTTCCGGGAAATAGAGCGATTTCCAAGCAATCGAAATCGATTACCGGTTAAGAAATCACGGTAAAACAATAAACTAGAGCGGCCGATCTGATCCAATCAGATCGAAAACCGCTCTAGCCGATGTCCTGGCGCTGAGATCTGTTGCGGTCATTCGCCTGGGGTAGATGCCAGCCGCGGCGAATGGCCATCATGCGAAGGGTGAAGCATGCCAGACCGCCCCCGCATGCGGTGATGACCACCGGAAAATGCAGCAGATGGCCGATCACGACGATTGCCGCGCCCACCAGCGCAGCCACGGCATATAGATCTGAACGCAGCACGCCAGGAATCTCTGCAAGAAAAACATCGCGGGCCACGCCGCCGCCGATGCCGGTCAGCATCCCCAGCAATGCGGCCATGACCGGGCTGAGTCCAAAAGCCAGCGCCTTTTCCGTTCCGGCGACGGCAAACAGGGCCAACCCCATCGCATCCAGCATCCGCACCGGATTGCGCAGCTTTTCGATCAGCGACGACCAGAAGAAGCAAATCAGGCCAGCCGCAAGCGACACCGCCAGATAGCGCCAATCCTGCAGGGCGGCCGGCGGCACCGCGCCGATCACCACGTCGCGGGTGATGCCCCCGAAGGTGGAGGCGGCGAAGGACAGCACCAGAATGCCGAAGATGTCGAGCTGCCGCCTGACCCCCGCCATCGCCCCACTCAGCGCAAAGGCGAAGGTTCCGGCGAGATCGAGAATGAGGACGAGCGTGCGCAGCAGTTCATCGGTTGCCTGCCCCGCCATCATGAGCGTTTACCCCTTTCGAAGCCTTTCATGAAACGGCGTTCCACGCCATCGCTGCCGTCGCCATGGCCTCCACCCCGGTCTTCAGCGTCGGATGCAGGACCGGCGCGAAATGCGGACTGTGATTGACGGGCAATTCATTCAACCGCCCCTCCGCCGTGGCCTTGGCATGCAGTTCGGGATCGGTTCCGCCAACGAACCAGAACACCGAGGGGACGTTCCATTCGGTTCCGTAGCATCCGAAATCCTCACTGGCGCAGGCCGGGCCGCTATGATGGACCCGCTCGCCCGAGAAATGGGTGCGGAACGCGGCGGCGACGCGGTCGCTTGCATCCTTGTCATTGACGTTGAGCGGATAACGGTCGAGCGGTGTGATTTCCGGCGGGCGAGTCGCACCCGATGCTGCAGCCTCTGCATTGACGATCCGTTCGATCGCGGAGAGCACGCGTTGACGCACGCCTTCATCGAAAGTTCGCACGTTCAGCTTGATGAGGGCTTCGTCGGGAATGATGTTCTCCTTCGTTCCTGCCTGTAATACACCAACGGAAACCACAGCGGCTTCGGTCGCCGCCACTTCACGCGCGACGATGGTTTGCAGGCGCAGCACGGTCGAGGCTGCCATGACAACCGGATCGATGCTGGCTTGCGGCATCGATCCGTGCGCCCCGCGTCCAAACAGACGAATCTGCAAGCTGTCCGCCGCCGATGTGATCGGCCCTGCCGTGCCGGAAACCGTACCGGCGGCGCCGACCATGACATGCTGGCCCAACACGACATCCGGTTTGGGGAAGCGCGCGAGCAAGCCGTCGTCGATCATGGCCCGCGCGCCCTGCGCCGTTTCCTCGCCCGGCTGGAACAGGACGATCAGGGTGCCCCGCCAGACGTCGCGGTTGCGGGCGAACAGGCTGCTCGTGCCCATCAACCAGGCCACATGCATGTCATGACCGCAGGCATGCGCGACCGGGACCAGCTTTCCGGAGGCTTCGGTCGCCGTGACCTTGCTGGCGTAATCCAGTCCCGTATCCTCGGCCACCGGCAAGGCGTCCATGTCCGCACGCAACAGAATGGTCGGCCCCTCGCCATTGCGCAGCAGGCCGACGACGCCTGTTTTCCCGACCCCCGCCGTCACCTCATAGCCATTTTCTATCAGATGCCTTTCGGCAATGCTGGCGGTGCGGACCTCCTCCATCGATAACTCGGGGTGGGCATGAATGTCCTTATACGTCTCCTCCAGCATCGGCAGCAGATCGGAAAGACCGGCAAGAAGGCGACCCAAAGGATCGGTCGGTGCATCGCTCATGTCAGTCCCTTCCAATCATCAGGCGCGATTGGGCAGTACGGAGAGAAGCCGTGCGATAAAGTCCTGAAATTCTTCCATATAGTGGCGCAGGAAATCCTCGGTCGAGGCGACCGTGATTTCGCCATTGTCGCTGATCAGGCCGGGTGTGTAGTGGATATAGGCCTCTGGCGCGTTCATCTGCGGCGAATTGCAGAAGCTGAGCACGCTGCGCAAGCTTTGCTGGGCGACGGCGGTACCGATGGCACCGGGCGATGTGCCGATCACGGCGGACGGCTTATGGGTGAGGCTGTTGGTGCCATAGGGACGGCTGGCCCAGTCTATGGCGTTTTTGAGGCCACCGGGAATCGATCGATTATATTCGGGCGTGACGAACAGCAGCGCGTCGACCGCCTTGATCGAATCCTTGAAGGCCCGCGCGACCGGCGGAAAATCGGCATCATAATCATAGCTGTAGAGCGGCAATTCCGAAAAGGAGATCTCAACGAAGCTGAGATTTTCGGGGGCAAGCCGGATGAGCGCATGGGCGAGCTTGCGATTGATCGATTCGCGTGCGAGGCTTCCGATCAGATAGCCAACCTTGTACTGTTTCATGAGGTAAACCTCCAGGATAAGCGGCGGCGCGTGCCCTTCGTTGGAATTTCGTCACCGCGTCCCTTGTAAACCCAAGCCGCCCGCCTTGCATCCTCTGTTTCGGCGGGGGCCGATGCCTGCCGAGCTGTCAAAGCGTCGACACGATCTAACGGTCCGTGCCGACACTCGCTTCTACTTCGATCTCGGAGGCGGCCTGCAAGAGCATGGACAGTAACGCGTCGCCCGTAATGCGCCTCTTCCCCGTGCCGGCTTGTGAAACGGATATTGCCGCCACGACCTGCTGCATCGAATTGCGAATAGGGACGGCCATGCAGAGCAGGTCATCGGCGATTTCGCCATCATCGATGGCAAATCCCTGCGCTTTTACCTTGAATAGCTCGGTGGCCAGAGCTGCGGGTTCGGTAATCGTTCTATCCGTCAGGGGAACAAAGGGGCCACCAGCCAGATAATCCTCCCTATCCTTATCCGTAAGATAGGCAAGCAAAACCTTACCCATGCCCGAGCAATAGGCCTCCAATTGCATACCGACCTTGGTGAACAGTGCATTGGCGCCTTGTCCGGTCTTGATACGATAGGTGACCATTTCATTTTCAAGCGTGCCCAATTGAACGGTACTGTGCACCCGTGTCGCCAGACGGTGCAGGATTGGCGCCGCGACATTGGCGATCAACTGCTTTTCGTCGAGCCGCTGCACAAGTTTCATCAGACGCGACCCGGCAACATGGCGCCCCTTGCCCAGCGGGCGCAGATAATCTTCCGCCACCAGCGTCGCAATCTGACGATGCGCTGTCGCCACGGGGATGCCGAGCCTGCGCGCCATCTCCGCGACATTGCTGACCCCGCCATCGTCCACCACGGTTTCCAGCATGGCGAGAGTGCGTTTGAATGAACTGAGTTGCGGCGTACCTTCTCTCATATTGTGAGAAGATAGCAGGTCGCCTGTCTGGTGCCAAGCGGCAACCTTTCCTAAAAACAGGCGAAGGAAAAGAGGAGTGGAATCGATGCAATCCCCCAATCATGAAGACCTCGCCCGCCGATTGCGGGATGCCTATGTCGGCGGCGCGGTGCCGCCGATGCGCGACGGGCTTGAGCCGGACGACGCCGACAGCGCCTATGCGATCCAGACGATCAACACGCGGTTTTGGGAGGCGCAGGGGCGTCGCATCGTCGGGCGCAAGGCGGGGTTAACGGCCAAGGCGGTCCAACAGCAACTGGGCGTGGACCAGCCGGACTTCGGCGTGTTGTTCGACGACATGCACATTGCCGATGGCGGCACGCTCGACCCCGGACGCGCCTTGCAGCCCAAGGCCGAAGCGGAAATCGCCTTCATTCTTGGCGCGGATCTGCCCGATCCCGACACTACCCCCGCCATGGTTGCGAAGGCGATCGCCAGCGTGCACGCGTCCATCGAAATCGTCGACAGCCGCATCGCGGACTGGAAGATCACCTTCGTCGACACGGTCGCGGACAATGGCTCCTCGGCCTTCTTCGTCCTCGCGCGGGAGGGAAAGCCACTCGAAGGGCTGGACCTTTATAGCTGCGGCATGGTGATGGAAATAAACGGCTCACCCGCATCCATGGGGGCGGGGGCCGCCGTGCTGGGCAATCCGCTGAACGCTGCTGCATGGCTGGCCCAGACGCTCGCGCGGCGTGGCGAACCGCTTAAGGCAGGCGATATTCTGCTGGCCGGCGCGCTGGGACCGATGGTGGCGCTCCACCCCGGCGATCATGTCCGGGCCGTCATCAGCGGCATCGGCGAAACCAGTTTCACTTACGGAAAGGCTTGAAAACCATGGCCAAGACAAAGGCGGCGATCATCGGTTCGGGCAATATCGGCACCGACCTGATGATCAAGATCATGCGCCTGTCGGACACGCTGGAAATGGGCGCGTTCGTCGGCATCGACCCGGAATCCGATGGCCTGAAGCGCGCCGCGCGGCTGGGGGTTCCGATCACGGCGGACGGAATTGACGGCCTCGTCGCCATGCCGGAATTTGCCGACATCAAGATCGTGTTCGACGCGACCTCGGCCGGGGCGCACAAGCGGCACAATGAGGTGCTTCAGGCCCATGGCAAGAAGGTGATCGACCTCACCCCCGCTGCCATCGGTCCCTATACCATCCCCCCGGTCAATGGCCTTGCCAATCTGGATGCTGCCAATGTCAACATGGTGACCTGCGGCGGGCAGGCGACCATTCCGATCGTCCATGCCGTCAACCGCGTGGCCAAGGTCCATTATGGCGAGATCGTCGCGTCCATCTCGTCCAAGAGCGCGGGGCCGGGCACCCGCGCCAATATTGACGAGTTCACCGAAACGACCAGTCAGGCGATCGTCGATGTCGGTGGCGCGACGCGGGGCAAGGCGATCATCATCCTCAACCCCGCCGAGCCGCCCCTCATCATGCGCGACACGGTCTATTGCCTCGCGGAAGATGGCGATCAGGACGCCATCCGCCAGAGCGTCGCGGACATGGTGGCTGAGGTCCAGACCTATGTCCCCGGCTATCGTCTGAAGCAGGAAGTACAGTTCGAACATATCGGCTCCAACAAGCCGCTGCACATTCCCGAAATGGGCGGCGACTTCACTGGCCTCAAGGTCACGGTCTTCCTCGAAGTGGAAGGCGCGGCCCATTATCTGCCTGCCTATGCGGGCAATCTCGACATCATGACCTCGGCCGCGCTGCGCACCGCCGAGCGTATCGCGGAAAGGATGGCAGCATGACCTTCGATCCCAAGGAGACCAAACTCTATATTCAGGACGTCACCCTGCGCGACGGCATGCACGCCATCCGTCATCAATATGGCCTCGACCATGTGAAGGCGATCGCGAAGGCGCTCGACCGGGCCAAGGTCGACGCGATCGAGGTCGCGCATGGCGACGGCCTGCAAGGGTCGAGCTTCAACTATGGTTTCGGCGCGCATACCGATTGGGACTGGATCGCCGCGGTGGCGGAGGTGCTGGAACATAGTGTCCTTACCACCCTGCTGCTGCCGGGGATCGGGACCGTGCATGACCTGAAGCGCGCCTATGACCTCGGCGTCCGGTCGGTGCGCATCGCTACCCATTGCACCGAAGCCGATGTGTCGAAACAGCATATCGAGGCGGCGCGCAATCTGGGCATGGATGTCTCGGGCTTCCTGATGATGAGCCATATGACCGACCCGGAATCGCTCGCCGGACAGGCCAAGCTGATGGAAGATTATGGCGCGCACTGCGTCTATGTTACCGACAGCGGCGGTGCGATGAACATGAAGGATTATGCGGCGCGGCTACAGGCCTATGACCGCGTGCTGAAGCCAGAGACGCAGCGCGGTGTCCATGCCCATCACAATCTGTCGTTGGGCGTAGCCAACTCGATGATCGCGGTGGAAAATGGCGCGCTGCGCGTGGATGCCAGCGTTGCGGGTATGGGCGCGGGCGCGGGCAATGCGCCGCTGGAGGTGTTCATCGCCGCCGCCGACCGCTGCGGCTGGAAACATGGCTGCGATCTTTATGCGCTGATGGATGCGGCAGAGGATCTCGTCCGTCCTTTGCAGGACCGCCCGGTTCGTGTCGACCGCGAGACGCTGACGCTGGGCTATGCGGGGGTCTATTCCTCCTTCCTGCGCCATGCGGAAAAGGCTTCGGCCGATTATGGCGTCGATACCCGCTCCATCCTCACCGAAGTCGGACGCCGCAAGATGGTCGGCGGGCAGGAGGATATGATCGTCGATATCGCGCTGGATATACGCCGCTAACAAAAGGATGGGCATGGCAATCTGGATTACCATGCCCACTTCGTGATCTCCGGGGTTTCGAGAGTAGCAATCCATCCAGAGACCCCTGATGCTGCGGCCATTCTGCCGGGCGCTCGTCCAGCATTGCCCCGGATGGTGAGGCCCTGATCGCGACACGCCCCGTTTATGGCGGCAGGATCGGCCTTGAACTGCGCCTGACGCGCGGTGTCGCGATCGGGACTATAGCGGTTTTCGATCTGATTGGATCAGATCAACTGCTCTAGTTTATTGTTTTGCCGCGATTTCTTAACCAGAAATCGATTTCGATTGCTTGGAAATCGCTCTATGAACGAGCCGATCAGCGGTGCGGAGACCTTGATCGCCGCACCCATCAGACCGGACGTGCAACGGGTGCCGCTCGCGGCGCGCAAGGCCGCGCTGAAAGACGCGCGCATCGTTATCAGCGGGGGCAGGGGACTCGATAGCAATGGTTTTGCCATGCTGGACGAAATCGCGGACAAGGTCGACGGCGCATTGGGCGCGAGCCTGCCAGCGGTCGATCCGGGGTTGGCGCCGGTTTCCCGCCAGATCGGGCAATCCGGCCATTTCGTGACGCCGAAAATATATCTGGCTGCTGGCCCATGCAGGCGATCTGCTCCCCGAATTGCTCAGGTCGATTGAGAATGTGACCGCATAAGCCGATGAGCGCGGCTTGAGTGCGGCTCTGGTTTTGCATAGATATGGCTATTCGGCTGATTAAGTTGTGCGGATTTGCCTATGCTGAATTCCGATGAACTGCGTCTGTTCCTGGCGGTGATGCGGGAAGGGAACATGCTGGCCGCCGCGCGGCGGGTGGGGGTGGACCATAGCACGGTCGCGCGCCGCATCGGGCATATGGAAGCGACTTTGGGCGCGCGCCTGTTCGACCGTTCGCCGCGCGGGGTGACGCCGACGCCCGCAGCCTTTGCCCTGGTGCCCCACGCCGAGAGGGTAGAGAGCGAATTGCTGGCGGCGATGAACAGCCTCGCCGGGCGTGACCGGGAAGTGGAAGGGACGGTCCGGCTGGCGACGCCGGAAGCCTTTGCCGCCTATCTGGTGGCTCCCCATATTGCGGACTTCCGCGCCCGCCATCCCCGGTTGACTCTGGAACTGGCATCGGAAAGCAGGGCCAGCAGCCTGTCGAAGCGTGAGGCCGACATGGCCGTGATGCTGAAGCCTCCGCCCAAGGGCCGACTGGTGACGCGAAAGCTGGTCGACTATCGGCTGGGCCTCTATGCGTCCCGCGATTATCTGGAGCGGCACGGTGAACCTGCCGCGCGGGCAGACCTCAACCGCCATGCCTTCGTGTCCTATATTGAGGAACTGGCGGGCTTTCCGGAGATGATCGCGCTGGACCAGATCCTGCCCGGCGCGCCCATTGCCTTCCGGTCCAGTTCCAGCGCGGCGCAGCATGCGGCGGTGGCGGCGGGATGCGGCATTGGCGTGCTGCATATCTTCTCGGCGGATCGGGATGAGCGGCTGGTTCGCCTGCTTCCCGGACAGGTCGAGGTGTGGCGCAGCTATTGGCTGGTGGTCCACGCCGATCTCCAGCGATTGCCGCGTGTCCGTGCGACCGGGGAGTTTCTGGACGAAGTTGTGCGGGCCATGCGGGATCGGTTCTGAAGCGCTTGGAAAACGGTCATACCGCCTGGCTGAAGCGTCGTTCTGCGATTTGCAGATGGGCATCGAAACAGGCGGCGATGCTGCGGGCATAGGGCAGGGCATCCCGTGTCAATATGATGCGACCTTCGCTTAGCCGGATGAGGCCGAGTTGCTCGAAGCGGCTGAGGTCGGGCATGGGATGGGCCGTACCGACATGTGCTTCTCCCCGGCAGAGCAGCGCGTCGATGATGCGTCCGCGGCGGCGGTCCTCGGGCGTACGGATCGTGCCGCGGGTGGCGGACAATTGCCCGGCGTCGACCCGTTCGCGCCATGGACCGGCCTGTTTCTCATTCTGGACGATAAGATCGGGGAACTGGCTGATCGCGCTGGCGCCGAGGCCCAACAATATGTCCGCCGGATCATCGGTAAAGCCCTGAAAATTGCGACGCAGCCGGCCCTCACGGGTCGCGCGGGCCAGGCCGTCATGGGGCAGGGCGAAATGGTCGAAGCCGATGGAGTCATAGCCCGCGCCGGTCAGCATGGCGTGCCCGTCCGCCGCCATGGCAAAACGGGTGGCGAGGTCGGGCAGGTCGCTGGCGTCAATGCGGCGCTGGCGGGGCAACAGTCGGGGCATATGGGCATAGCCGAACAGCGCGATGCGCGCGGGCCGCATGGCGATGCTGGCGTCCAGCGTGGCGGCAAGGTCCTCGGGCGTCTGGCTCGGCAGGCCGTACATCAGGTCGAACCCCGTCGCGATCCCGGCGGCGGCGAACCGGTCGACGGCGCGCTCCACCATGTCGCGCGGCTGAATGCGGCCAATCCGTGCCTGAACATGCGGGGTGAAGGTCTGGACGCCCAGATTTACGCGGTCGACACCCATGGCGGCCATGGTCGCAATCCATTGCGCATCAATGCGGCGGGGATCGAGTTCGACCGACAATTCGGCATGATGCGCATCGAAACAGAGCAGCAATTGCTGGAGCAACCGGACGAAATCCACCAGCGGCAGGGAATTGGGGCTGCCGCCGCCGAAGGCGATGCGCGCGACCCGGCCCCGGCCATTCAGGCGCCGGGCGACCGTGGCGATTTCCCGTTCCAGCGACTCGACATAGGCGGTGAGGCGCTGCACCCGGTTCGCTGCACCCGTGTTGCAACCGCAATACCAGCAGATGTCGTGGCAATAGGGAATGTGGACATAGAGCGAGAGCGCGCTGCCCTTTTCGACCTTGTCCAGCCGGGCGGCAAGCTCCATCGCGCCGATATTGCCGCCAAACTGCGCGGCGGTGGGATAGCTGGTGTAACGCGGCACGGGCCGGTCGAGCAGATCGGGGTAATATGTCCACATGTGAGGATTGATCGCATGCGGGGCGGCGCCCGGCATTGAGCGGGGTCAAATTACCGATCGCGCGGGAAAATTCTCCTCCCACCCGAAAATCACCACCCTATAGGGAATATTACGGATAGGTCGCATCCTGCCGCCCCGGCATGGATTGCCCATGAACATGCGATTTGATCTGGCGCAAAAGGCACGGCAGGACCCGGATTTCGTCATGGCGCTGGCGCCCTCGGCCAAAGCTTGCAGTGGCCATTATTGCGATCAGTGCGAAGTGCGCGATCAGGCGATCTGCGCGGACCTTGACGAACAGGAGCGCACGGCGCTGAACCGGATCGGGCGGCGGGTATCGCTGCAGGCCGGGCAGACCGTGATGTGGGAGGGCGATAACAGCACGCTCGTCGCCAATGTGATCGAAGGGACGTTGAAGCTTTCCACCTCCACCGGCGACGGGCGGGAACAGATTGTCGGCGTGGTTTATGCGTCGGATTTCATCGGACGGCCCTTTGGCGCCCGGACGCCGCATAGCGTCACGGCGCTGACCGACGCGCGTCTGTGCCTCTATCCAAGGGGGGCGTTTGACGGCTTCGCCCGGGAGCATCCGAAGCTGGGGCATTGCCTGCTCAAGCGGACGCTGGACGATCTCGACCGGACGCGGGCATGGATGCTGCTGCTGGGGCGGAAAAATGCGCGGGAAAAGGTGGCGACACTGCTGATCGACATGCAAAGGCGGCTGCGAACGGACAGGGTCGGGGTGATCGAGCTTCCCCTGTCGCGGCAACAGATCGCCGATGTTCTGGGGCTGACCATCGAGACTGTGTCCCGCCAGATCAGCGAGTTGAAGCGGCTGGGCGTGATCGCGCTGGCCGGGCGGCGGGGCGTGCGGATTTGCGATGCCGCGCGGTTGGAAAGCATGGCGGAAGGGGAGTGAGCCAGAGCTCAGGCCGGTTCCAGCCTTTTGTGGATGATGGCACTCGCCGTCCTGGGATTGACCTCGGCAAAATGATCGAACACCGCTTCGAAATGCGCCATGCCCTGACTGAGCGAGCGCAGCTCCGCTTCCAGCCCATGCAATTCCGCGCCGGGCAGCAGCATCTCGATCATATCCCAGCGTGACCAGCCTTCGCGAGGCGCAATCCCCAGCAACTGGCCCCTTTTGCTCGCCAGATAGGATGTGATGCGGGACGTGGCGGTGCCGGGCGCAGCGATGGAAACCTGCGTAAAGGGTTCCAGCAAATAGGGGGCGGCCCCGGCGAGCGCTTCGGACATGGCAAGCCGCCCGGCCAGCCGGAACGCCAGTTCCGAACTGTCGACGCTGTGGAAACTGCCATCGATCAGCGTGACAGCCACATCCACGACGGGAAAGCCCAGCGGTCCCTTCATCATTGCATCACGGACGCCGAGTTCGACGGCGGGGATCCATTGTTTGGGGATGGCTCCACCTGTGATGCGCTCCGCGAACTGGAAACCCTGATCGCGTTCCAGCGGACGAACCTCCAGCACGGCATCGCCGAATTGGCCATGACCGCCCGATTGTTTCTTGTGCCGACCGCGTTGGGTGACGGGTTTCCTGATGGTCTCCCTGTACGCTACCGGGGGCAGATGGGTCGATATGTCGACGTTATACCGCCGCTTCAGCCGTTCAAGCGCGACGGCTAGATGCTCGTCGGTCACTCCGCGGATCAGCATTTCCTGGCTCAACGCATCCGGCGACCAGTCGAGCCCCGCATCCTCCTCCACCAGTCGGCCGATGGCCGAGGACAGCAGGACTTCATCCTTGTGATCCTTGACCGACAGGGCCAGCGCGCAGTTGGCCGTGATCTTTTCCGCAGAAGCGGGCACCATCGGCTGCTTGCCCGTCATGCTCAGGCAATCGCCTGCCCGCACATTATCCAGCTTGGCGATCCCGACGACGTCCCCCCGCTCGACTGACCGCAATTTGGTGGCGGAGGCGCCCTGCAACGCGAACAGCGCGCCCGCCCGCAGGGAACGGCCTTCGCCATCCACCCAGTCGGCGGAATCCGATGCCGGCCCGCCGAACAGCCGCGTCAGGGCGAGCCGCCCGACCGAACTGCCATTCATGATCTTGAAGATCGGCGCCGTTCCTTCGTCCAGGCCCAGCCGCCGGGCAGTCTCCTCCATCGCTGGCGTGTCGTGGCGCAGCATCTTGAGCAAGCGGCGCGCACCAAAACCGTTGAGCGCCGAACCGAACAGGACGGGCACCGCCTGTCCTGCCGCCATTTCCCGGGTCAGATCGCCGAAAATCAGATCGAGGTCGGGGACCGCGTCGCTCAGCAACTGCTCCAGCAATATGTCGTCATGATCCGCAAGCTGTTCCAGCATATGGAAACGCGCTGCCGCTTCCACCGCCTGAATATTGGCCGGCATGGGAATGCGTTCGGACGGCTTGCCGGGCCGGTAATGAAAGGCGCGCTCCAGCGCCAGATCGACGAAACCGTCAATATGCTCGCCCGACCGGATAGGAATTTGCCGGGCCACGAGGGCCGCGTTGGCCAGAGGCTGCAAGGCTTCCAGCAATTCCTCGATCGTACCGCGCGCCTGATCGATCTTGTTGACGAACAGGGCATGGGGCATTCCCAGCGCTTCGAGATGCCGCAAGACAGGTTCGACCTGGGGCGCCCGCGTCGGATCGGGGTCGACCACGACCAGCGCCAGATCGGCCATCCCCAGCGCCATCTTGCCATCCGCGGAAAAGCCGGGCGAGCCGGGAATGTCGAGCAGGACGTAATTTTCGTCCATCCAGCCGAACCGCATCAAATTGAGTTCGGTGGAACCGCCCCGCGCCCGCGCCTCCGGACTGGCATCGCCTGTACTGTTGCCCTGCTTGACCGCACCGAGGCGGGGGATGGCCCCCGCCGCGAAGAGCATGGCTTCCGCCAGACTTGTCTTGCCCGTGCCAGCCGGCCCGATGAGTGCGATGACCTTCGAGCTGTTGCCGATTGCCTTCATGTCCCCTCTCCATATCTCGTGCGTCAAAATCACGCGGGAGGTCGTGTGCCGGAGTCGCGAAGATCGGCCCAAGCGGACTGCAAAGCAAGGGGCAGAAAGACGGAAAGGTCGATACGCGTCCCGTATCGTTAAAGGCCGGGGCCTGAAATCAATTCAGCCCCAGCAACTGACGCGTGGTTTCGTTGAGTGCGGGCTTCTCCCGACCGGCCAGAAAGGCGATGCGGCCATCGACCGATTGGGCGGTCACCGGCGGATCGTTATCGACCCAGAACTCCCCGGCCGCGATCTTCGCGATGAAGCGGCGGCATGCCTCATCCGTCTCCATGCCATGGGCCGCCATCATCTGCGCCATGACCGCGCGATGCCGGGCCGCGCCGTCCGGTTCGCCCTTGCCCGCCTCCGCGTCAAAGATGCTCGACTTGACCATCGCCGGAACGACCGAACTGACATGGATCGGCGCGCCCGCCACCTGCATCTCCAGATAGAGACATTCGCTGAACGCCTGGATGGCATGCTTGCTCATGATATAGGCGGTCTGCGTTGGCATCTGCCCGAAGGCGCCGATGGAGGCGAGATTGGCGATCCACGCCTCCTGCCCCGCGCGCAGCATGTGCGGCACGAAGGCGCGCACGCCATGGACAATGCCGTGGATATTGACGTTCAGCGTCGTTTCCCACCGTTCGACCGGGATCTCCCAGGTGAAGCCCAGCGTCTCGATTCCTGCATTGTTGATCAGCAGCCGCACCGCGCCGTGCCGGTCGACTATGTCCTGTGCCAGCGCATCCAGTGCCTCCGGCCGGGAGACATCGACCCGGATCGCCTCGGCCTTGCCGCCTGCCGCTACGATGCCAGCGGCGACTGCATCGGCGCGTGCCTGATCGATGTCCGTTACAATCACCGTCATGCCGATTTCGCCGCAGCGCCGCGCCAGCCCCATGCCGATCCCCGCGCCCGCGCCGGTGATAACGGCGACGCCGCCGGAAAAGACCCGTTCTTCTTCAGTCATGACAGCCCCTCATAGTTCGACGACCGACAGGATGTGACTGTCCTTGCCGGGAAAGACGTAATCGAGTTCGAGCACCAGGGAATCGCCCAGCGGGCCGCTGCTCAGCAGATCCGTTTCGACAAAGACCTGCACCCCGTTTCGGCCATAGGCATGGCGGGTGACGCTGCCGAAAACAGCAGAGGCGTCCAGCCGTGCGTCAACGGCGGCATCACCAGGCTGCGGTCGATTGATGACGATCCTGAGCCGGTCTTTGAATGCCGGATCGCTTTTCTCCAGCGCCATCAGCGCCAGGGTGACGCGTTCCAGTTCCTCCAGCGAATCCAGCAGCATGCCGACGTGGAACATATATTCCGGGTCGCTGTCCAATGCGGCTCGCAGATCCGCTATGGCGGGATGCGCGTGGGGCGTCCCATGGCCCAGAGCCTCCCGCGCCGCCGCGATCAACGCTGCCTGCGTGGACGGCAAGCAGGAAAGATAGACGATGCCGTCGCCCCGCTGCCGATGCCTCTCATCGACCACGAAGCGGTAGAAGTTGCCGTCCGGAAGCGGCAGCATCTGGGTTTCGACGAAGCCGATCGCACCCAGCAACTGGGCGGCCAACGGTCCTGCCTCCCTGTCGGGATAGTGCAGGGCGACATGCCCCATGGTCCGCATCTCAGATCGCCTGAAGCGAGGCTGGGGCGCCCGGCAGATAATGGTGATAATAGCCTGCCGTCCAGCCGCCATCCACGGCCAGTTCGGCCCCGCTGATATAGCTTGCCTCGTCGGAACAGAGGAACAGGCTGGCCGCCGCGATTTCCTGTGGCTCGCCGATACGCTGCAAGGGTACGCGCTCATAGCCGGAGTTGCGGGCGTCGCCCTGCGCTCCAAGCGGATTGCTCATCACCGTATCGACGCCGCCGGGATGCACGCTGTTGACGCGCACGCCATGCGGTCCGAATTCCAGTGCGGCCGATTTGGTGAAGCCCCGCACTGCCCATTTGGAAGCGCTGTAAAGCGAGAGGGCGTTGACCCCGCGCAGGCCGTCGATGGAGGAGATGTTGACGACGGCGCCCCGTCCGGCGGCCTTCATCGCACCGCCGACATGTTTGAGACCCAGCATCGGTCCCTTCACATTGACCGCCAGCACCCTGTCGATATCCGCTGACTGCAATGCCTCTATCGGACCGAAGGCGATGACGCCCGCATTATTGACCAGCGCGTCGATCCGGCCGTGTCGGGTCATTACGCCGTCCACAAGCGCGGCCCAATCGCCTTCCTCCGCCACGTTCAGCCGGATGAACTCCGCCGCCGACCCGATTTCCTTCGCCAGCGCGCGGCCATCCTCCTCCAATATGTCGGCGATCACCACATGTGCCCCATGCTGGGCAAACAGGCGGCTGGTCGCTTCCCCCATGCCGCGTGCGCCGCCCGTGATGACGGCAACCTTACCTGCCAGCCGCAAATCGCTCATACACCCGCTCCTGCCTGTTTGATTTTTCTATTGTGCCGCGTTGATTGATTAAATGCAATGTCATGATGATAATGATCTACGCATTATATCGCAATAATGAGATGAAAATGATATTTTGCAGATGAATAACCTGCTGTTGCGTCCGGCTCGGACGGCGCCCAACTCTGCTCGCAATGTACTACGAAAAATTCACTTTCCGAAGCTGCCATGACTTTGCAAAAGAAGCTCGCATGAGCTTGGGCGAAAAAGATGGCGTGGAAGCGCTTTACGGTCTGCACCAGGCCGAATTGCGGCGTCTGCTGCTCGCGCGTACGGGCGACCCGGCGGAGGCGGAGGATCTGCTCCAGGAATTGTGGCTGCGCGTGCGTCAGCGGCCATCGGGTCCGGTGGCCAATGGCCGGGCCTATCTGTTCCGCATGGCGCAGAATATGGTGGTGGACCGCCTGCGCGAACGGCAGCGGCGCATGGCGCGCGATCGCCGCTGGGCCGATCATGCGACCGATTTCGCCCAGCCCGGTATCGAGCCGATCGACCAGCACGATAATGCCGAACAGCGGATGATCGCGCGGGAGGAGGTTGCGACCCTGACATCCGCCATCGCCAACCTGCCCGATGGCGCGCGTCGCGCTTTTGAACTGCACAAGCTGGAGGGATTGAGCCATGCCGAGGTTGCCACGCGGCTCGGCATCAGCAAGAGCGGCGTTGAAAAACATATGGCGGTCGCCATGAAATATTTGCGCCGTGCCTTGTTGGACTGGGGTAAAGGATGAAGGCTGCCGTCTTGTGAGCTGTGACAGGGAAGAAAGGGACTCGCCATGACGGCGCAGTCGGATATTGACGAAGGTCTGATCGAACAGGCCCTGCATTGGCAAACGACGCTGGAAAGCGACGATGCCGATTGGAACGGTTATATGGTCTGGCTGGAGGCCGACCCCCGGCATCGCGACGCCTTTGATGCCGTCGCGCTGGTGGCTGCTACCGTGGATGAGCATAAGGATGCCGTGCGGGCCCTGTCAGAGGCGCATGTCGCGGCGGAAGCGCGGCGCCCGGGGCGCAGGATGTGGCTGTGGGGCAGCAGTGCCGCAGCCGCGCTGGCGCTGGTCGTCGGCATGCCGATGCTGCGTGCGCCCGAAACGGCAATGACCTACGCGTCGGATGCCGAAGCGAGCCGGTCGGTCTCACTGGCGGGAGGGACCGCCATCACATTGTCGCCCGCGAGCCGGATCGTCGTGCACGGCAAGGATGCAAGGCGCATCGAGATGAACAGTGGCGAGGCCTATTTCGCGGTCAAGCACGACCCCTCGCGCAGCCTGACGGTGGAGGTGGGCCATTATCGCATCACCGATATTGGCACGCACTTTTCCGTGAATATTTCCGATGGCGGCTTCCGTGTCGCGGTGTCGGAAGGGGCGGTTGCCGTCTCCTCTGACAGCACGGAGGGGGAGGTCAAAGTGACGGCAGGGCACCAGTTGATGGCACGGCAGGGCGAGGAGCTGGCCCTGTCCCCGGTCGTGGCGGCGGAAATCGGCAGCTGGCGGCAGGGACGGCTTTCTTACAGCAACGCGCCGCTTTCTCTCGTCGCGGCGGATATTTCTCGTTATTCGGGCAAGCGCATTATCGTCGATCCTGCGCTGGAGGCCGGTCATTTTTCGGGTACGCTTGTCATCGGTGACGGGTCGAGGTTGCTCGCCGATCTGGCGGCGGTCATGGATCTTTCGGTCCATGCCGAGCATGCCGGGAACGGCGATACTCTGCGCCTTGGCAGGGCTGGCGGCCGCTGAGGCTCCGGCAGAAGCGCGCGAGGCCAGCTACTATTTCGACCTGCCTGCCGGACCGCTGGCGGCCAGCATAGCCCGATTCTCTCAGATCACCGGCCTGTCGGTGGGGTATCCCGGCGATCTGCCCATGGTGACGGCACGGCGCGTCACAGGAACCCTTTCGGCGGAAAGCGCGCTGCGCAAACTGCTCGACGGTACGCGGCTGCGTGCGGTGAGGGTCGGGGCGAGGCTTTATCGCCTCGAACGCAAGGCAAAGCATGAGGATGTCGCACCGGTCGTCGCGCCGCTGGCCGCCATTGCCGGGGCCGACATCATCGTCACCGGGCAAAAACGCCAGCAGGCTTTGTCCGCCATCCCGCTGTCAGTGTCGGTGCTGTCCGCCATCGACAGCGGCAAGGCGGCACGGTCACTCAGCAGCCGCGACATGAGCCTGGACATGGAAGGCCTGGCCATGACCAATCTGGGGCCGGGTCGTAACCGGCAGTTTATTCGCGGGGTGGCCGACAGTCCCTTCAATGGCCAGAGTCAGTCCACCGTCGCGGTGCAGGTCGATGAAGCGCGCGTCACCTTCAATGCACCCGATCCCGACCTGCGGTTGATCGATGTCGACCGGGTGGAAATATTGAAAGGCCCGCAGGGACCGCTTTACGGATCGGGCGCGCTGGGCGGCATCTATCATGTCGTGACGCGCCGTCCCGATCCGGCGGATAGCGAGGGCTGGGTCAGGCTGTCGGGTTCGGTGGTGGAGCATGGCCGCCCTGGACACGGGGCGGAGGCCATGCTGAACCTGCCGCTGGTGGAGGACCGGCTGGCGATCCGGCTGGTGGGTTATGATTTCGTCGACGGCGGCTGGATTGACAGCACTGGCGTGGGCAGGGACAGCAATTCGACCCATACAGATGGCCTCCGGCTGGCTGTCCAGTGGCATCCCTCCGACCGCTGGACGATCGATGCCGGTTACTGGATGCAGAATATCGATTCTCGCGACAGCCAATATGTGATGGCGGTCGAGCACGACCTTCGTCGCGACAGCCGCATTGCGGAACCGACCGACAATGATTTCAAGATGGCCCATGCCGCGATCACCGGCGCGCTGGGCGGGTTGGAACTGCTCTCCGCCACCAGCTATGTCGAGCAGCGCTTTTCCTCCACGCTCGACGCCAGCGCGTCGGCAGCATTTTTCGGGCTGACGGGCAATGCCCAGTTCGACGATGCGCGCAGCTATTCCGTGCTGAACCACGAATTCCGCCTGTCGGAGGGCAAGCAAAGCCCCTGGGTGGCGGGCATCTCCATCCTGCGGGCGACGACCCGCGATCAGGGGATCATCACCGGCGACGATGGCACACCCCGTACAGTCGAGGATCTGCACCGCGTCGTCAGCGAATATGCGCTGTTCGGGGAAGGAACCGTGAAGCTGGCGCGGCGTCTGGACGCGACATTGGGGCTCAGGCTGTTCTATTCGCTCGCGAAAGACAAGGCGCAGGCGGACAGGGCGGAGGAGGCGCGGCTGCGCAACAGCGGCAAGCTCATCCTTTCGCCCAGCGTCGCTCTTTCCTATGCCCTGGCGGACGACGGCCTGCTCTTCCTGCGTTATGCCCGGGCGATGCGGCCGGGCGGCCTCGCCCCGGCGGGAATGCGGGCGTCGGGCCATTTTGATGCCGATGAACTGGGCACGTTCGATCTGGGATACAGGAAGAGCTTCCGGGACAATCGCCTGTCCGTTTCGACGAGCGCCTATTATACGCTGTGGGACGAGATCCAGTCCGATTATCTGTTGCGCAACGGGCTGGTTTCTACCCGCAATGCAGGAAGCGGGCGGATCGTCGGGCTGGAAGGGACTATCGACTGGCAGATGGGCGCTGGCTTCGCGCTTTCGCTGGGCGGCACGGTGCAGGATGCAAAGCTGGTGCGGTCGGCAACCGGACAGAAGCTGAGCGATCGCCGCTTGCCGGTCGCGCCGGACATCACGGGGCGGGCCGCGCTATCCCGCCATTACCGGATTGGGAACTGGAACGTACAGAGCGCGATCCAGGCCAATTATATCGGTGATGCACGCCTGTCCTTCGATGATGATCTGGACCGCAGCATGGGCGATTATATGGTGATGTCAGCCAGCAATTCGGTGGAGCGGGGACCATGGTCGCTGGCGGTACGGCTCGACAATCTGTTCGATGTGCGGGGCGACAGCTTTGCCTTCGGCAACCCCTTCTCGATCCGTCAAGCGCCGCAATATACGCCGCTTCAACCCCGGACTGTGACGCTTTCCCTCGCGCGGCGGTGGTGACGATGCTAGACCGGCGGCGCAGGGGACAATTATCGAATCATCAGGACGAAATCATTGTCTCTGCATCTCCTCATCGTTGAAGATGACGACGCTCTGGCCGCGCAACTGGCCGAACAATTGCGCCTGTTCGGCCATGAAACCACCCTGGCCGAAGATGGCCGCCGCGCGATCGAACTGGTCGCAAAAAGCCGTTTCGATCTCATCATCCTCGACCGCATCCTGCCGAAAATGGACGGCATCGCGGTCCTCAAAAGTTTGCGTGAGCATCAGATCCTGACGCCGATCATCATGATGACGGCGCTGGGCCAGTCGCGACAGAAGGTCGAGGGGCTGGAGGGGGGCGCCGACGATTATGTGGTGAAGCCGGTCGACCCAGCCGAACTCAATGCCCGGATCAGCGCACTGATGCGGGCGCGCGGCTGGACGGAGCGGGGTTCGGAGGAAACGCTGCGCGCGGGCGACCTGCTGGTCAGCCCGACCAAGCATAGCGCCTGGCGCAACGGCAAGGCGCTCAACCTTCAGAAGATCGAATTCAAGTTGCTGACCGAACTGGTGCGCAATGCCGACACCACCGTGACGCGGGCCATGTTGTTGGAAAGGGTGTGGAATTATGATTTCGAACCTGCGACCAATATCGTGGAGGCCTATATCCGCCGGCTGCGGATCAAGCTCACCGAATTTGGCGATGACGATCCGATCAAGACCATTCGCGGCGTCGGCTATATGTTGAGGGGATGATTTGCATTTGCGATCGCTGCGGGCGCTGACGCTCGCCTTCCTGCTGGTTTTTCTCTGCGCGACGCTGGCGACGGCCTTCGGCATCTATTTCGCGACGCTGCGGACGATCGACCATATGGTGGCGCAGCGCATCGAAAGCGCGAGCCTGCAAGTCGCGCCGCAGGGCGAAAAGCCCCGTATATCCCGCATCGGTCAGCGCATCGGCCTGGCGACACAGGATCGCGATACGGGCGACCTCGGCTTCATCCTCTTCGATCATGGGCGGCAGGTGGCGGGCAATGTCCGCGTTTCCCGCGCCCTGCCGTCGGGATTGTCGCGCGTAGACCGGGCCGACCGGATCACAGGGCTCAGTCGCGGCAAGGTGCTTGTCCGCGATCTGGGTGACGGGCTGCGACTGGCGGTGATTGCGGAGACAGAGCCGTTCGACGATTATAACGCGGCGCGGACGCGCATCTATATTGTCGGCTTTGGTTCCATCATCGCCATTGCACTGACGGCAGCGACTACCTTCGCGCTGATCATTCGCCGCCGGATCGTCGACATGCGGCGGACAGTGGATGCGATTTTCGATGGCGACATGTCCCAGCGAGTGCCGGTCGATGGATCGGGCACCGCCTTCGACCGGCAGGCCGAATCCTTCAACCGGATGCTGGATCGGATCGGCACGCTGATGGAGGAAATGGGGCATGTCACCAATGGCGTCGCGCATGAACTGCGCACGCCGCTTGCCCGGCTGCGCAACCGCCTCAGTCTGCTTGCTCAGGATCCGCGGGCGACCGATGTCCGCGACGGGATAGAGGCGGCGCAGGCGGAGGCGGATCGGCTGCTTGGCCTTTTTGCCGCATTATTGAGGATCGCGGAGGTGGAAAGTGGCGCTCGCCGCGCCAATTTCGCGACGGTCGATCTCACCGCATTGGTGAAGGAAGGCGTCGAGGCGCTGGAGCCGGCGATTGAAGAAACGGGTCACCCGATCACCGTTTCGGTGCTGGAGCGGGTGACTGTCGTCGGGGACGATCAGTTGCTGATGCAGATGGTCGTCAATCTGGTCGAGAATGTGTTGCAGCATACCCCGCCCGGAACCGGGATCAATATCGGGCTTCAGGGGAATGAGACCGGGGCGGTGCTCAGTGTCGCCGATAACGGCCCCGGCATCGCGGCGGAGGATAGGGCAACGGCGCTGGACCGCTTTGGCCGATTGTCGCGCGGCGGGAATGGGGGCGGGCATGGTTTTGGACTGCCACTGGTCGCTTCGATTGCGCGACTGCATGGCGGGACGCTGGAACTGGCGGACGCGAAGCCCGGCCTGCTGGTGCGCGTGTTGCTGCCGCGATGCGGCGCCTGAGTTCGAAGCAAAGGAAATACACAAAAAATATGGCGCGCTGCGTTGAACAGCGCGCCATTTCCATTTGCGATCAGGCCGGGATCAGAAGTTGACCGTGCCTTCGAGACCCCAGGTGCGCGGAGCATTGAAGTTCGCATAGTCGCCCAGCGTCGCGGCATTGGCTGCCGAGCGGCGGTAGATATGCGATTCGTTGAACAGGTTCCGGCTCCACGCCGACACGGTGAAGGTCTGGCCGTGATCGTTCATGCGGATGTCGGCCAGCGCGATGCGGCCGTTCACGATGAAGCTGGAGTCGGTCTTGGTCGCCTCGTTCTGGAAGCTGTACATGCTGTCCGCATAGTTGCCGTCGATGTGGAAGCGCAACTTGGTGTCGCCACCGATCACCGATACCGGTATCACATAGTCGAGATAGCCCGACGCTGCGTTGCGCGGCGTGAACACCACGAACACCTGGGTTAGGGGATTGCCGGCCAGCTGCGGGTTCGGCGTCGCCGGGATATTGGTGTAGGTATAGGCGTAGGATGCGCCGATCGTTAGGCCCTCGACCGGGTTAGCGGTGAAGTCAGCCTCGACGCCCCGGATCTTCGAGGTGCCCGGCGCATTGGCCGTATCTTCGGTGTGAAGGTTGAAGGTCGGGTTCGGCTGGCCGTTCGCCAGGGTCGGGCTGGTGTCGACATGGTCGAAGTCGATCTGCGTGCCCGTGCGGTCCATGATGTAGCCGGCTACGTTCAGGCGGACCTTGTTGTCCAGCATGTCCATCTTGGCGCCGACTTCATAGGACTTGACCTTTTCCGGGCCGAAGGCGCCGAAGTTGGACGAACGGTCGTTGGCGCCACCGGCGCGATAGCCGGTCGAATATTTGGCGTAGACGTGGACATCCTTGGACACGTCGAAGGCCAGCGTGGCCATTGGGTCGAAGCGATCATTGTCGAAGGAGAAGGTCCAGGGAGTCGCCACGCCCGATACCATGGTCAGCGCGCCGTTGCGCTTGTCCTTGGTGTAGCGGCCGCCCACCGTCAGGTGCAGCATGTCCATGCCGGCCGGGGTCCAGGTTGCCTGGGCAAAAGCGGCATAGCTGTGCGCTGTTGCATGGCTGTCACGCTGAATGAAGCGCGAGCCATAGGCCCAGCCCTGATTGCCCGATGAGATGGTGCCGAAAACGAGCGGGTTGTTGATGGTATAGCCAGTACCGTCGGCGTTCCACTTGTTGGAGGACGGCGTCGCCGCCGATTCCCGCGCATTTTCCTGGAAGTAATAGAGGCCGACGACATAGTCGAGATTGGGCAGGCTGCCCACGGCCTGGAACTCCTGGCTGAACTGATGCTGGGTCAAGTCGGACAGGCTGTAGCGGCTGAAGTTCGCGTTGGGAGCGAACACAGTGCGATGTGCGCCGCCCGAATTGTCCCACTGTGCGGTGGTTACGCCGCGCCATGCGGTGATCGAGCGCAGCTGAAGGTTGGACGTTACGTCATATTTGATGGTCGAAGAAACGCCATGAGTCTTGTCGACGCTCAATTGCTGCGGCACGCCGATGTCGGCAGTGCTCATGCGCTTATCGCCGCTGACGACGACGAGCGGCGAGAGCGGGTTAATGCACTTCGCAGCAGCGCAGCTAAGCACACCGTTCGACAGCGTGGCGACCGGCAGGTTGTTCGGGTTGTAGTTGACAAGCTGGCTGTAGAAGGGCGTATTTTCGTCCTTCGCCTGGTCATAGGCGACCTCGACCGACAGGCCATCGACCGGCTTCCAGAGGGCCGAGGTACGGCCGCCGTAGCGGTTGTAATAGTTCCAGCCATAATTGCCGGGCAGCGGGTTCTTGACCGTCGCGTCCTGGTGCTGGACGACGCCGTCGAACTTGAGCGCGATATTATAGAAGGCGGGCAGGTTCAGGTGAATTTCGCTGTTGTAGCTGCCGTAGTTGCCGACACCGCCAGTGAAGCGGCCGCCGAATTCGCCGGTGGGCGCCTTGGTGACGATGCTGAGTGCGCCGCCTTCGGTGTTACGGCCGAACAGCGTGCCCTGCGGGCCACGCAGCACTTCGATGCGCTCGACGTCGAACAGCGCCGCGTTCAGGCCCTGCGAACGGCCGAGATAGACGCCGTCGACATAGACGCCGACGCCCGTGTCGCGGGCAGTCTGGTTCTGGTCGAAGGGCACGATGCCGCGAATGCCGACGGTCAGCGCCGACTGACGGGCTTCGAACGTGGCAACGCGCAGCGAGGGCACGGCGCCGTCGGCAAAGTCCATCAGGCTCTGGATATGGCGATCCTTGAGGACCGCAGTATCGACCACGGAAATGGCGATCGGCGTTTCCTGAAGGCTGGTTTCGCGCTTCGTGGCGGTGACGACGATGGTGCCCAGGCCCGCATCTTCAGCAGCGGCGGTTGTGGCTTCGGCAGGCTGTTGATCGGTAGCGGCAAGGGCCAGGGCGGGCGCGGAAACCGACGCCAGCAGCAGGCCGCCGAGCGACATGCGCAGCAGGCTGGAGGAAGAGCGAATCATGACAGTACCCCTTTTTAAATCCATCGAGTGGATGCTTTGCGGGGCGGCCACTAGAACTGCATCGCAACATTTTTGTGACAATGATTGTCACAATTGCAATATAATTCCTGTCATTTTCGGTTCATTTTTCAAAAAATATAATGTAAATGGAAAATATTGAATATTTATACAAATAAATATAAATAAAAATAACAAAATAATATAATAATATTAGCGATATAAGACTAATATAAAATGATAATAACTGATATTATGTGATCGATCATGTAGATCGTCCTATATCGAATATTCCTGAATAGCCTATATGATCCGACAACATCACACCGCTTCTGTCATGCCCGAAGGGAACCGTGATCCCATGCAGCGTCATGCCCATGGTCCGGCCCGGCGCGAAAAATTCCCAGTCACGTCCGCGCTGGCGGGAGGAAAGCCCATCCGCCGTCAAAGCGATACCGCTGGCCTGCGCTGCATCATAGGCATTGTCGACCCTTGCCCCCGGCGCCCAGTTGCGCGTCGCCTGTTCGATCAGATCTGCCCGCCGCTGGGGCGTCTGCCCTGCATTGAAATCACCCGCCACGATGAGCGCATTGCGCGGATCGTGATTGTTTCGGATGAACGCACCCAGATCGACCAATTCCGCTGTAAAGGCATGGTTGGACCGTTCATCTGCCACACGGGAAGCACGCCGGCTGTTGAGATGGGTGGTCACGACATCCACCGGATCGGCCTGACCGGGCAGCCGGATGCGGGCAAGCAGCGCGCCCTTGTTCGCCAGACAATCGAACCCCGCGCAGGCAAAGGCGGGGAAAACCATCCGGCGCACATCGACGATTGGATAATCGGACAGTATCTGTAAGCCACTGCCGACATATTTCCCGACACCTTCGCCATGGAGCCATGAATCCTGCTCTGCGAAGCGCAGATCGGCGGAACTCGGGCGCAGTCCGCTGCTTGCATCCTGATCGGCGCCGTTGGCGATATAGCGATATCCTGCCGCACGGCCCATGGCCTGCGCTTCGCTGGTAAAGGCTTCCTGCAAGAGGACGACATGCGGGTTGCGCCCCTGCGTGCGCAGGGACCGAAGGGTTGCCGCCATGCGGTCGAAATCGGCGGGCCGTCCCCATGCGACCGGCCATGGCACGCCATGAATATTATAGGTCATCACGGAAAGCTGGCCGGAAAAGGGCGCGGGTGCGGCGGGCGGAGTCAGGCTGCGCGGATGGAGGGAGGGCGCGGCGGTGACCAGTGCAGCGAGTGCGGTCACCTGCAGGATTCGTCTGAAAAAACGCAATGTCCTTCTCCTACCGCAATGGGCGGAGGACGGCAGGGAAAGGGCGCCGCCGCAGTCATCGCAAAGATGAAAAAGAGTTCATGATCCTGTTCGACTGCGGTTGCCGTCCGGGATGTCGTCCTGAAGTCAGGAGCGAAATTCCACGCATGAACAAAACTGTCATCATCAAGTCATCGGCAGCACGCATAGGGGCGCTCGTAAATGGGTATGCTTCAGTCTGTGGGGGGCAGTCGTGAAGAAACTTCTTCTGTCGATTCATGATGTTGGTCCGCGCTTCGAAGCCGAAGTCGACCTGCTGCTGGACCGGCTGACCCGGCATGTTCCGGTCGATCGGCTGGCGATGCTGGTTGTACCGGACCATTGGGGTGCCCATCCGCTGCGGCCTGAAAGCGCCTTTGCGGGGCGGCTGCGGGGTTGGTCGGACGCGGGGGTCAGCATCTTCGCCCATGGCTGGTTCCACCGCGACATGACGACGCATCAGGGCGCGGCGGCGCGTTTCAAGGCGCGCCACATGACGGCGGGGGAGGGTGAGTTTCTTGGCCTCGACAGGGCCACGGCCGAGCGGCGTATGACCGACGCACGCGACCTGATCCAGTCCATCATCGGGCGTCCGGTGGCGGGGTTTGTCGCCCCCGCCTGGCTGTACGGTCCCCCGGCGCTGGAGGCTCTGGCCGAAACCGGCTTCGCGCTGGCGGAAGATCATATGAAGGTGTGGCAACCAGCGACGGGCCGGGTGCTGGCGCGTGGACCGGTGCTGACCTGGGCCAGCCGTAGCCGGGCGCGCATCGCTTCCTCGTTGCTGGCGGCCCGCCTGCTGCCGCCATTGCTGCGTCATACCGCAGTGGCGCGGGTCGCCGTCCATCCGGGCGACGCGCATGTACCCCGCCTGCTGGCGAGCATCGACCGGGCCCTGCACCGCCTGACGCGGACACATGAGGCCGGTCGCTATGGCGATCTGCTGACGGGCTGAATCATGCGCATCCTGACCTTCCTCCACAGCTTCGAACCCGGCGGGGTCGAGCGCGTTGCGTTGCGGCTGGTGCGTCACTGGCGCGAACAGGGTGTCGACGCGCCGCTGTTCATGGGACGCAGCGACGGCGCGATGCAGCGGGAACTGGGTGAGGGGCTCGACCCCTATATGCCGCTCCGCCCGCGCTTTTCGATCGCTTGGTGCGAAACGCTCTGGATGATCGCGACACTACCCGCTGCGATCCGGCGCCTGCGGCCAGATGTGCTGTTCTGTGCGGGCAACAGCTATGCTGTCGTTGCGGTGGCGATGAAACTGTTGCTCGGCCGCGCTTGCCCGCCCATCCTGGCGAAGATCAGCAATGATCTGGAACGGCGCGACATGCCCGGCCCAGGACGGATAGCCTATCGCCTCTGGCTGAGGATTCAGGGGCGTTTCATCGACCATTTCGTCGCCATGGCGCCGGGACTGGAGGCAGAGATCGCGACATTGATCCGCCCCCGCCACCCGGCGATCAGCATCATTCCCGATCCCGCGCTGTCGTTGGCGCAGATCGACCGGCTCCGTTCGCGGACCCTGCCCGAAACCACGGGAGAGGGCCGCCGCTTCGTTGCCATCGGCCGACTGGTACGGCAAAAGAATTTCGCCTTGATGCTGGAGGCCTTTGCTCTGGGCGCCGGCCCGCAGGATCGGCTGACCCTCTACGGGGATGGTCCTGATCGAGTGAGGCTGGAGAAACTGGCCGATGGGCTGGGTATTGCCGGGCGCATCCATTTCGCAGGTCATGTGCCCGATCCCGCATCCCTTATTGGCCGAAACGATATCTTCCTGCTTTCTTCCGACTATGAAGGCGTTCCTGCCGTCATTCTGGAGGTGCTGGCCACCGGGCGACCGATCATCGCGACGCGATGCAGCGCGGCAATGGGCGCCTTGTTGGGCGACGGTGCGCTGGGCCGACTGATCCCGCCCGGCGACGTCACGGCCTTTGCCCGCGCCATCGCCGTTGCCGACCGGATCGTTCAGGACGAAGCGGCCAGCCTCGCTCAGGCCCGGCGCTTCACGCTGGAGACTGCGGCTCCCTCCTATCTCACCAGTTTTGCCGTCTCGGCGTGCCTTGGCAGTTCCAGCGAAAAATCCCGCCGGGACCGACTGAGGCGCCCGGCCAGCGGCAACGTCACCTCTTCCAGACAATGAAAATGAGCATCCTATGACCGGCGAATCCTCAACCGGCCTTTTAAGCCCAACGGTCGCAAAGCTGGACGGCGCGCTTGATCCCAAGCCGTTGATCCAGTCGGGCCGCAACTGGACCCGATGGGCCGGGCCGCTTGTGTCCGTTCTGATTCTCGTGGTGGCCCTCCACCAGTTCCGCGATATCGATCCAAGCCGTCTTTGGGCGCTCATGCCGGTGTCCTTCGCCTTCTGGATCGCCTTTGCGCTCTATTATCTGGCTGGGCCGATTTCCGAATGGGTGATTTTCCGACGGCTCTGGGCAATTCCGGCGGAGGGCTTTGTTGCGCTGCTGCGCAAGCTGGTCAGCAACGAAATCCTGCTCGGCTATCTGGGCGAGGTCTATTTCTATGCCTGGGCACGGCGCAACGCCAGCATCACGACCGCTCCCTTCGGCGCGATCAAGGATGTGACCATCCTGTCGGCGCTGGTCGGCAATGGCGTGACGCTGTTGATGGTGGCGCTCGCTCTGCCGCTGCTGGGCGCGGTCGATGCGGGGTTGAACCGTTGGGAGGTCGGCGGATCGATCCTGTTCGTGCTGGCGTCGTCGCTGGTGGCGATGCTGCTACGGCGGCGGCTGTTCACCCTGCCGCGCGGGGATTTGTGGATGGTTTCGGGCATCCACCTCCTGCGCATTGTGGCAACGACCGTGCTGGCCGCGGTGATGTGGCATTTGCTGCTGCCGGACATCGCGATCAGCTGGTGGATATTGCTCGGCACGCTGCGCCAGCTCATCTCGCGCCTGCCGCTGCTGCCCAACAAGGATGTGGTGTTTGCCAGCATGGCCGCCTTCCTGATCGGACGCGACAGCGAGATCGTGTCGGCCATGGCGCTGATGGCGTCGCTGATCCTCGCTGCGCATCTGCTGGTCGGCATGGTGCTGGGCGTGACCGAACTGCTGCGCGAAAGCCGCGCCCAATGATCGCCGCGTTCCTTATCGCAGGGGCGGCAATCCCGTCCACGCCCGATCTCGGCAAGGCTGAAGGGCAATGCCGGGCCAATGAAAACGGTCCGGCCTTTCTGGTAGAGGTACTGGGCCTCAAGGATCGCGCCGGGCGGCTGAAGCTGGAGCTGTATCCGGCCAATGACGAGGATTTTCTGGCCGACGACAATATCCTGGTTGGGGCAGGCAAGACCTTCCGCCGGGTGGAGGAAGCAACGCCTGCCTCCGGCCCGGTACAGCTATGCATCCGCGCGCCGGGGCCCGGCACCTATGCGCTCAGCCTGATGCATGACCGGGACAGCAATCGCCGTTTCTCGCTGTCGATCGACGGCATCGGTTTTCCGGGCAATCCCAAGCTCGGCTGGTCCAAGCCCCATGCCGCTGCCGCCAAGGCGACGGTCGGATCGGGACCGACCCGGATCGCCATCAAAATGAACTATCGCCGGGGGCTCTTTTCCTTCGGCCCGCTGGAGAAATGACGCAATGCGCATCGTCGATGTCTGCGCCTTTTACGCGCCACGCGGCGGCGGGGTGAAAACCTATGTCGAACGTAAGCTCCAGGCCGGAGCGCAGGCGGGGCATGAGATCATCATCCTCGCCCCGTCGGACGATGACCGCGTGGTCGAGGCACAGGGGGGTGGGCGCATCGTCATGCTGCCCGCGCGCCGCTTTCCGCTGGACCGGCGCTATTCCTATTTTGACGACGAACAATCACTGCACGCCATGCTCGATCAGTTGCAGCCCGATCTGGTCGAGGCTTCCTCGCCCTGGGCCAGCGCCGGGATGGTGGCGCGCTGGCAGGGCCATGCGCCTCGCGCGCTCATCATGCATGCCGATCCGCTGTCGGCCTACGCCTATCGCTGGTTCGGATCGGTGCTGAGCCGCGCTACCATTGACCGGGGCTTCGACTGGTTCTGGCGCCATTTGCGGCGGCTGGACCAGAGCTTCGATCTGGTGGTGAGCGCCAGCGACAGCCTGTCGCAGCGCCTGTCCGCCGGACGGCTGGAGCGGGTCGCGACCCTGCCCATGGGGGTGGAACCGGGCTATTTCTCACCGCGCCATCGCAATGAGGCATTGCGCGCCCGCCTGCTGGAGCGCTGCGGCTTGGGTCCCGACGCGACGTTGCTGCTCGGCGTGGGGCGACATGCGCCCGAAAAGCGCTGGCCGCAGGTGATCGAGGCGGTGACATCGGCGGGTTATGCCAATCCGGTCGGCCTGGTGCTGGTGGGCGATGGCCGCGACCGGACGCGGGTGCGCCGCGCTGCCGCGAACAATCCGCATATCCAGCTGCTCGCGCCAATGCATGACCGGGCGATGCTGGCGGAGATGCTGGCGAGCGCCGATGCGCTGGTTCACGGTTGCGAGGCCGAAACCTTCTGCATGGTCGCGGCGGAAGCGCGGGCCAGCGGCATTCCGATCATCGTTCCCGATGAAGGCGGCGCATCGGATCAGGCGGCGCATGGCGTTGGCCTGCGCTACCGGGCGGCGCAGACGGACAGCATGGCAACGGTCATCACGGATTTCCTGAATGGCGATCCCCAGGCACAGCGCCGTCGCGCGCGGGCGATGGCGGAATCCGTCATGACCATGGACGATCATTTCGCCCAGCTCTTCGCCGTGTATCGGGAACTGGAAGGGAGGCGTCGCCATGTTGCTTAGACGGCGCCCATTCATTCGATCCGTACCCATATTGACGACACGCGAACGGGCAGTTTCCATTCACGCCGACAATGATCGAGACGCAGCGGAGGAGCATCATTGCGGCCTCCGTCATGTCCATAGCTGCGGTAATTGGTCGATCATGGCCGCCATCATGTGGTGGGCGTTGCGAACCCCGAAATAACGGCTTTCAGGCAGGCTGATCGCCGGATTTCATCAAGGCCTTGCGCGTGGCCGCCATGATTTCGTCCGATAGGATGGGGTCGGCTACCCCGCGAGCGAGGATCATGGCCCCGACCATCTGCGCCATGCGGGCAAGGGCATCCTCGCGTGATAAATCCGGCGACGATGTTTCAATGATATCGGTCAGATCATTGAAACCCTTGCGAAAAGCCGCCGCCAGCTCGCCGCCCTGCCGGGCCGCATCCGGCCCCAGCGCAAGCAGCGCGCAGCCCCTCTCCGGCGCATCGCGGTTGCGCGCGCTGAGATAATCGGCGGCTATGGCCGATGCGGCGTCATCCGGCCCGGACTTATCCGCCAGGGCGCGCCAGCGCGTCACGCCGTTCGCCAACGATCGGGCGCAGGCTTCCGCGGCGAGCGCCTGTTTCGAGGTGAACTGATTGTAGAATCCGCCGTGGGTCAGGCCGCATTCGCGCATCACCTCGTTGATGCCCACGCCTTCCACGCCGCGCGCGCGGAACAGGCGTGACGCGGCCTCGACCACCTTGTCCCGGTTGCGGGCTGCCTGTTCCCGGCTGACCTTCATGCCCACTTCGCTCCGATTGGCCTCTTGACCTTATATATGACGTCTATCATTTAACGCCAGTCTGATTTTTGCCGCGAAATGGGGACTCGCATGCTTTCCGCCGTCCTGGCCCGCTTTCTGGCGGCGCGCCATGTTCATTATGGATGGGTGGTATTGTTCGCCACCTTCCTGACCATGTTGGTGGTCGCGGGCGCCGTGGGCGCGCCGGGCGTGTTCATCGTGCCGCTGCAAAAGGAATTCGGCTGGAGTGCAGCGGATATTTCGGGCGCGCTTGCGATCCGTTTTCTGTTGTTCGGCGGCATGGGGCCCTTTGCCGCTGCCTTCATGAACCGCTTCGGCGTAAGGCGGATGATGCTGATTTCGCTATGCATCGTCATCTCCGGCCTGCTGCTTTCGCTGGGCATGAACCAGTTGTGGCAGCTTGTCTGGCTGTGGGGCGTGGTGATTGGCATCGGCACTGGCCTGACCGCCGTGGTACTTGGGGCGACGGTGGCGACGCGCTGGTTCACGGAACGGCGCGGGCTGGTCATGGGGCTGCTATCGGCCAGCACCGCGACCGGGCAACTGGCTTTCCTGCCGCTGCTCGCCAGCCTGACGGAGCATTTCGGCTGGCGCGCGGCGATGTTGCTGGTGTGCGGCGCGATCCTGCTGGCGGCGGCGGTCGCATTGTTGTTGATGCGCGACCGGCCCTCCGATCTCGACCTGCTGCCCTATGGCGAGAGTGAGGTCCATCCAGCCACGCCTCAGCCCGCCAGCCTGGGTGCGCTGCTGATGACGCCTTTGCGTATCCTGGCCGAAGCATCGCGCGTGCCAAGCTTCTGGATTCTCTTCTTCTCCTTCTACATCTGCGGAGCCAGCACCAACGGCCTTGTCCAGACCCATTTCATCTCGCTCTGCGGTGATTATGGGTTGGCGGCCGTGGGCGCGGCGTCGATGCTGGCGATGATGGGGCTGTTCGATTTTGCGGGTACGCTCGGATCGGGCTGGCTGTCGGATCGGTTCGACAATCGCTGGCTCCTGTTCTGGTATTATGCGCTCCGCGGGCTTTCGCTGCTCTATCTGCCGTTCAGCGATTTCTCGCTCTACAGCCTGTCGATCTTCGCCATATTCTACGGGCTCGACTGGGTGGCGACCGTGCCGCCGACCGTCAAGCTGACGGCGCGGCGCTTCGGGTCAGAGCGAGCAAATGTGGTCTTCGGCTGGATCTTCGCCGGACATCAGCTCGGCGCGGCGAGCGCCGCGCTGGCGGGCGGGCTTTCCCGCACGGTCTGGCAAAGCTATATGCCCGCTTTTGTTGCGGCGGGCCTGTTGTGCCTGATTGGCGCGGCATTGGTGTTGTTGATCGATCGCGGGCGAAGCCGGTCCTTCGCCCTCGCCTGACGGGTTGAGGAAGGGAAGCATGCTGCAAGGAAAAACCGCCCTCATCACCGGCGCGACGCGCGGTCTGGGTTATGAGATCGCGCGCGGTCTGGCGGGGGCGGGCGCGCATGTCCTGCTTCATGCCCGCAGCCCGGAACCGCTCGCTGCGATAGCCGCCGACATTGCTGCTTCGGGCGGAACGAGCAAACCGTTGATCTTCGACCTGGAGGACGAACAGGCCCTCAAAGCGGCGCTGGGCCAATGCGGCCCCATCGATATATTGGTCAATAATGCGGGCCATCGCGATCGCCGGCCGATCGAGCAACTGGATCGGCCCGCGGTGCGGCGGATGCTGGAGGTCAATCTGGTCGCTCCGTTCGACCTGGCCCGGGGAGTCTCTCCTGCCATGAAGGCAGGCGGGCGCATCATCAACATCACCTCCATCGCGGGTCAGATCGCGCGTTCCGGTGATGCCGCCTATACCATGTCGAAGGGCGGCCTCGATGCGCTTACCCGTGCACTGGCGGCGGAGCTGGGTGGGCGAGGCATCACCGTCAACGCCGTTGCGCCCGGTTTCTTTGCTACCGACGCCAATGCGGAAATGATCGCCGATCCTTCCATAGCGGAACATCTTGACCGGCGGACGTCGCTGGGCCGCTGGGGCCGGCCGGAGGAGATTGTTGGTCCGGTCCTGTTCCTGGCCTCGGACGCGGCTTCCTATGTCACCGGGCAGGTCCTTGCGGTGGATGGCGGCTACACCGCCCATTTCTAAAATTTTCCGCCGATTTCCGATGCCGTGCCCGAACGACAATCTCTTTGCTTATCCGAATACTTCCATTGATCCGATCAGCGCGCGGTTGTGCTTGTGCCTTGCCGACAACCGCCAGCGTCCATCGATGCGGAGCCAGACGTCATGATAATCGCCCAGCGAACGGAAATTGGGTTCTGACGCATCGCCCTGTCCCAAATGCATGTCGCTGACATAACAGCGACTCCTTGCCCGGTCGCCCTCAGCCTCGACGATCAGGTTGCCGAGCAGATGCTGAGATGTCCCGCAAGCGTCCAGATAACGGCGGATGGTGGCGATGATGGCATCGCTGCCTTCCAGTGTGCCTGTGCCCAATTCGGCTGTCGCATCCTCGGTGAGGATGGCTTCCAGCGTCGGCCAGTCGCGATCGTCCATGGCACGGGCAAAACGTGTCAGTTCCTGGCCGATCTCATAATGGGCCTGCATGGCCTCGATATTCATCCTGCTCCTCCCGGCTCTTTATTGTTTCCGTCATCCATGTTCGGCGCGTAACCGGTCAGGGCTCAAGCTCCTGTCATCAAGGCCGGTTCGCATTTTTGCATGATGTCCTAGTGTGGTGGATTTGAAATACGCCTCATGATAGCGGCCAGGTGGGGAGCGTATTTCAAATCCATAAACCACACTAGAAACATATATTTGCTAGTGACCCTGATGAATCTGAAGTTCGTTCAGCGCCTGCCCAATAGTGTGACGAACTTCAGATTCGGGTCACTAGGCACGGCGCCATTCGATGCTGACCAGATCCGTGCCGGTCTCCGCCTCCAGAAACAGCCGGTCATCCTCGAAGCGGAAATGGCGGGGTTGTTGCGATCCGATCCAGTCCGGATACCATGCGCCGTCGACATGATGCGTGACGATCCCCGCCGCTGCATCAATGGCGTAAGTGCCGAAATAGCCGCTATAGGCGCGTATAGCACGGCCAAGAACCGCATCGTCCACATCATAGATGTTGAGCGCGCCCAGCGGTGGGCGGTTCGCCATCATCAGGTGGCAGCTCATATGGCCGTCGGCGCTGTACATGATCTGCCCGATGGCGTCGCGGCCAAAGGGGAACTCGACGGTCCCATCGGCGCGATGCGTTGTCCAGAGCACCAGTTGCCAGGCGCCGACGAACCTGTCCCGATCGTCCATGCTCTTTCTCCTATCCCGACACCGTGTAGCCGCCATCGACCGGCAGCGTCTGGCCAGTGATCCAGGCAGCGGCGGAGCTGGTCAGAAACAGGATGGCGCCCGCAATATCCTCCGGCTCGCCCAGTCGCCCCAGCGGGGTGCGCGCCATGGTCGGCGCGGTCCATTGCTCCTGCTCGAAGGTGCCCGCCGTCATGTGGCTGCGGGTAAGGCCGGCTGCGACCGCATTGACGCGAACGTTGCGCGGTCCCCATTGCACAGCCAGCGTGCGCGTCAGGCCGACAAGGCCAGTCTTCGCCGCACCATAGCCCGGAACGAGCGAGATACCGAAGAAACTGCTCATCGAGGCGATACCGATGACCGATGCTCCACCCTCGATCCGGCTCTGCGAGAGCAGATCGACCGTCCGACGGGCCATGCGGAAGGCACCTATGAGCAGCATGTTGACCGAGCGCGCAAAGACATCCGGTTCATATTCGTCAAGGCCGATACTGGGCAGCGCCATCCCGGCATTGTTGACGAGGATATCGAGCCGGGGAAGGGCGGCGGCCACCGCGTCGATGCTGGCGCCGTCCTCCATATCCATGCGAAGATAGCGATAGCCGCCAAGATCCGCATCATAATCGGCGGCGCTGCCGCGCGTGCCGGTGATGGTGACCTCCGCGCCGGCATCGCGATAGGCTGCCGCCGTCGCGCCGCCGATACCGCCGGTTCCGCCCGTGACCAGTACATGGGCGCCGGCATAATCATGACGAATGTTGCTCATGGCTTTTCAACCTCCACCCAGCGTCCTTCAGCAGCGGAGCGGCGGGCCGCGTCGAGCACCGCCTGCCCGGCTGCGGCATCGCGGAAATCGCCTGCCGGATCTGGCAGTGGCGGCGCGCGCCCTTCCATCTTCGCCTTCATCTGGGCGAACAGCTTGGCATAGGGCGCGACATCGAAGCCCTGCGTGTGCCAGCGGTCCATCTCGGTCTGGATCAATGCCTCGACGCCGAAGGGTTCGGGCGCGGGGTTCACCAGTTCGGGCGGCATGGCGATCTGACGCTGGCCGTCCGCATTTTTGACCCACAGCTGTTCGGGGTCGCCAAAGGCCGCGCCCGACTGAATCCAGGCAGCGCCGCTGGTGCCCGCGACTTTGGTCACCATCACGAAGGGGCCGGGGAAATATTGCGCCGCCTCTATCACGCCGCGGCAGCCGGTTTCCGTGACGAACTGGACATTATAATAATCGTCGGAGGTCATGCCGGGGCGGCCCGACAAGGTGCGCAGGATCGCGCTGACCGCCACAATCTCTCCAACAGTGGATCGCACCTGATCAATCATATGCGTCCCGAATGCGCCCAGGAATCCGCCGCCCTGTTCCGCGTCGGTCCACCAGTCGGTCAGCGGCTCGTCACCGCTGCCGCCGGGCTGCTGATAGATGCGGCTGAACATCAGCGGATCGCCGATCATCCCCTCCTTCACCACCCGGCGGAGCAATGCCTGCGCGCTGTCGAAACGGAATTCCGCACCCAGCGCATGGACGATGCCAGCCTGCTCGGCGGCAACCAGCATTTCACGCGCCTGGGAAAGATCCCTGGCGAAGGGCTTTTCGCACATCACTGCACGTCCGGCGGCGATGGCTTGCATGACGGGGCGATAATGGGCGTGGGGTGGGGTTGCGACCGTCACCAGCCGGATTGCCGGATCATCCGCCAGTACCTGTTCCAGATCATCGGACGCCACCGGAATGTTCAGCGGCGCAGCGCGTTCGACCGTCCGCTGGCGATCACGGCCCACGATAGCGCGCACTTCGATACCGGCGTCGCGTAACGCGCGAACGTGGGTGAACAGGCCAAAGCCCGTCCCCACCACAACGGCGCCTATGGGTTGCCTTTCATTGCTCATACTTGATCCCTTGCCCTGTCGATGATGGCGCGCGTCGCTCCGGCCCAGTGCCGGATGGTCTCTGCCATGGGTTGCGATGACGTCTCTGCCGAGAAGATTTCAACGGAAACGGAAGCGGTGCAGCCGGTTGCATCCAGCGCACGGACAAAGCCGGTCAGGTCCAGATCGCCTTCGCCCGGCACCAGCCGCCTGGTCATGGTTTCATGCAGCAGGTCCTTGCCCGGTTGCGCGGGCGCGTCGTTGATCTGCACGCTCAGGATGCGCGTTCCCGGAATGGAGGCGAGCAGTTCCAGCGACGACCCGCTGCGAAAGAAATGCCAACTGTCGAGCAACAGGCCGCCATTGGACCTGCCTGCCGCCTGCACGATAGCCCAAGCCCGGTCGAGCGCTGGAATCCCGCCGAAAGGCAGGAATTCGATATGCGCTTTCAACCCTTGATCCGCCGCCATGTCGCATAGCTGGGCGAAGGCTTCAGCCGCTTCGTCCAGGGAAGGTATGACGCCCATCATCTCGACGACCGTGATCGACGGCGCGTCCATCCGCGCAGCCGTTTCGATCACCCGTTCAGGCGTCAGTGTCCGCAACAGCGCGGCCATAGGAACATCGTCGCCAACGCTCCTGTGCGAGGGTAGCCAGCAGGCGATGCAATCCATCTCCATGACGCGCAGCCCCTGATCCGCAAAACGGGTGCGGATTTCGGCGGCGTGCATACCCTCCGCCTCCAGTGCCCAGACATCGCGAGGCATCAGGGACAGGCCGCTGAATCCCGCATCCCGCGCCGGGGCAAGCCGGTCGAGCAATGGCACATGGCTGAAGGGTGGCGCGGCAAGGCCGAACTGGGTGGACAGCATCAGTGGGCCTCCATGTGGAAATTCAGTTCAAGGAGGATGCCGTTCTCCTCCATAACGAAGATCTGGGTCAGCTTGGCGGGCGGGTAATCCTTGCGGATGAAGGCCCGTCCCGTTGCGCCGATGCGCTCGATCATGTCGTCCAGATCATCGCATTCCAACGCGACATGGTGCACGGTGCCGCTGCCCCGCGCGGGGATGAAGGGGTGCATGTCGTCGCTCGGATAGCGGCCGTCCAGCGGGCCGATATGGATGATCGGGTGTCCATCCGGATCATGAATCCAGCAGCCCCTGTCGATATGGTCCGCGCCCGGTGCGATCCTTGCCTCCAGTCCCAATATGTCGCGGAAGAAGGCTGCGGTGCCCGGCACATCGGCGGTCCGGATGTTCACATGGTCAAGCGAGCGGACAGCCATGGCGTCAGTCCACAAACTGGCCGGTGTCGACCGCCTGCGCCGGATCGAGCGCTGTCGCCCCCTCCCGCTCCAGCCGTTCGAGCGGCAGCCGCCACAGCTTGACGGGTGGCGTTACCTGCGTCTGGACGAAGCGCAGACCCCATTGGCCCTTGTCATGACCGAAGCTGTTGACCCAATTGCCGCCCGCGCCGGGATCGCGTTCGGCGATGACGATGCGGACGCGGCCATCGGGCTCTGCAACGAAACGGCTGTTGTTCACCCAGCCATTGCCGTCCTCGAACGTGTCCAGATTTTCCTGCCAGATGTTGCAGATCTGGAAGTTCCAATATTCGCAGGGCGGCGGCGTGAATTCCAGCACCAGCGCCTCTTTCATGCCTTTCTGCCAGCCGCCGAAGGCGACGTGGCGGTCGGGCACGCCGCCATTGGAAAGATATTGCGCGCGGCTGTAATCGAGCCGATTGAGTTTGGCGGAAAAATTGCCCTGATTGCCCTGCCACCAGTTGCGCACCAGTTCAGCGTAACCGAGCACGCCCTGCGCCGCCCAAGCAAGATTGTTCGCCATCAGCGCGGGCGTGATCGGTTCCGGTGCGACGCCGTCCATCCGTTCGATGGTCATGGCGGGCGCAGTCTGGCTGGAACGGTCGCTCCAGACCAGACGGATGAGGATGCAGTTGGTGTCGGGGGCCAGTTTCAGCCAGTTCTTGCCCGGCCCCGGATCGTTCTGCGACAGGATGATCTCGAACGTGCCATCATCGGCGATGATGAGTTGCTGGCTGGCGAGGAAGCCGGTCGTCTTGAGGTTGGAAGGGTCGAACTGCGTCAGGCCCTCCACGCCTAGCGGTGCCCAGTCACGCGCGCCCGGATATTCGGGGGCCGGAGCGGTCAGCACCGCCATCACGAAATAGGGGATGGTGCCGCGGGTTCCGGTAATGCGGTAATCGCGCGCCTCATCGAACTGGCACATCAGATGGTCCTGATCGACCGTCTGGAAATTGATCGACTGCCGCCAGACCATGTCGCGCAGCCGGGGCCGGGTCGGCTCGGCATTTTCGATCAGCCGCTCGCAGCCCGAGCGGGTGAGGCGCGTCAGGAAGCGGTACCATTCGGCGCGGTCGAGATCGGACGGCTGGTCGCCGAACTGATCGATCATCCGGCCCGCGACCTTCAGCGTGTCGCAGAAATCGTCCCATGCCGCGCCGGAGAGCAGGCGTTCTGCTGCCTTACCATCAGCCTTCATGTCAGTTCTCCAGCTTGACAGGGAATCGGTTGTAATAAAAAGCGAAACGATCCCGAAGAGCGGCTACGTCCACGCCGAAAACCCCCTCCAGATCGTAGATTACGCGGCCCAGCGCATGGCGCGGATTTTCGTCGAGATAGCCCAGCAACGCGTGTTCGGCCTCAGGCGTCAACGGCAGGCCCGCCAGATCATAGACGCGTCGCATCATGCCTTCCTGATCGGTCATATATTCGTGGAACAATATGTCGATCGACTGCTCCGGCCCCCACGCTGAACGCTGCTCAATGCAGGCGCGCAGCAGCCGCTCGATCCGGTCGATCCAGTGCCGGGCCAGACCCGGCGGATCGGTCGGATCACGGCGGATACGGTCCGAATAGCCCAGCATGGTGGTCAACGAACGCAGCACCGCCACCGGGTCGCGGTGGGTGATGACCAGCGTTGCATCGGGAAAGGCCGCCTTCAGGGCCTCCAGATTTTCCATATGCTGTGGCGATTTCAGAATCCAGCGGTTCGGCCCCCGGAACCAGGTCAGAACCTGAAGCACCTTTTTTTCGTACAGATAGCTTGGGGTACGATCATGCGCGAAATAATGATCGATCCAGCGCGGGATGCGCGTCTGGAATTCCCAGCTATAGCAGTTGATATCCATGTAGAGCAGTTCATTGTCCTCATGGATCGATGCGGCATCCATGCCGTGCATCGCCGCCATGTGCGGCAGCATGGATTCAAAATGGCCCCAGAATTCGGCGCTGCGCAGCGCGCGTGGGTCGGGTTCTCCCGGCTCGGGCGGCGGCGCGCTGGGGACGGGTTCCTCCGATTCCCAGAGGGTGAGCGAACGCAGCCTTTCGTCGCGCGCCAGCCAGTTGACCAGATGGGTCGTGCCCGAACGCGGCAGCCCGGCGATGATGAGCGGTTTTTCGATTTCGATGTCGAGGATTTCCGGATGGCGTTTCACCAGATCTTCGATGCGTAGTCGGTTCGCCATCACACGGATGGCATGGTCGATGATCGTGATGCGTCCGCCGCGCGTCAGCCCCACATCCTCCGCCAGTGATTGCAGCACGACGGCCAGACGTTCGCGAAAACCCGTATCCTCGCCAAAGTCGCTAAGGCCTCCGGTCATGGCACGGGCGCGGGACAGGATTTCATCGACGCCCATATTCTCGTCGAAATCCGCTGGACCCTGTCGGGCGGCGATGATGGCGGGGGTGAGGCGCGGTTGCGCCAGATCGTCGATGATGATGTCTTGCGGCGCGCTCATGCGGGCTCCTCTGCAAATCTCAGCATGACCTTGGCCGATCGATCGGCATCGGATGCCATGGCCAAAGCCGTGTGGAAGTCGTTGAAATCGAATTGGTGGCTGATGAGCGGCGCCAGATCCTGCTCACCCGCCGCAATCATCGCCAGCGCCTCACCAAATTCGGCGGAGCGGTCGATGGCGATGGAACCGCTCATCAATATTTCGTTCGCCATCATACGCCACAGGTCAATGGCGACCGGCTTCTTATAGAGCGCGACGATGGCGATGCGGGCGCGATATTTGGCGATGCCGAACGCTTCGGTCAGCGCGGCTGGAGCGCCGGCTGCGTCGATGAACACATCTGTGCCGACATAGGGGGCGCCGAAGCGATCCCCGCTGCCATGAGTGCGGGCAAGCGCGTCCGTCATTCGCTCCGCCATAACGTTACAGGCCAGCGTCGCGCCCAGCGCGCGGGCGCGTTCTAGCCGGCTTTCCACCCGGTCGAATATCGCGATGTCGGTAACACCCAGATGGCGCAGCATGGCCACGGTGCAAAGGCCGATCGGCCCCGCACCCAATATCGCGACCTTATCCTGCGGCCGAACCTTCATCCGCTTCAGCGCGTGGAGGCCCACCGACAGCGGTTCCGCCAGCGCCGCCTGCGCGAAGTCGACATGATCGGGCAGGGGAAAAAGGGTTTCGCCGATGCGTGCGCCGCTTACCCGGATGAAGGGCGCCATCGCGCCGTCCGGTCCGCCACCGCCGATAAAGCCATGGTCGGGGTTGACCGCGACCCGCATTCCGACGTCGATATCCTCGACGCCGGGACCCAGGGCAACCACCGTCCCGGCAAATTCATGACCAATGGGTAATGGTTTGCTAAGTGGCTCGACACCGCCCAACCCGCCCTGAGCTATATAGCTGAGATCGCTGCCGCAAATTCCGCAGGCGGCAACCCTGACGACCACATCCCCTGCGCCAGCAAGCGGCATCTCCATCTCATCCAGCCGAACATCACCTGGACCGTGCACGCGCGCGAGTTGCATCGCCCTGCCATCCTCTCCGCTTATTTGTCCTGTTGCGTTGAAAATGCCATCTCGGGCTGCGCATCACCAGCCTTTCTTCTGTCGATATCGTGAGATTATCGTTTTCCTGTGACGCAAAATGAACCTTCATGCGCCGGGGAAGGGGGCCACATAAATGAAGAGGGCCTGAAGCTTGGTGAAGCTTCCGGCCCTCTTCATTGTCGTGATCAGGGGTTACAACATGTCTGTCAGCCGGCCGTTTGTCCTCCATCGACGGCGAAGGCGACGCCCGTAATGCGCTTGGCTTCGGCCGATGCCAGGAACAGCACGCTATCGGCAATTTCGTCGGTGGTGGCCATCGCACCGCTGTCGAGCCAGGAAGCCGAGCGCATGACCATCTGCCAGTCGATATTTTCGGGCGGCGCCTGTTTCGTCATTGGCGTGTCGACACCGCCAGGGCAGACTGCGTTCACCCGCACGCCTTCCTTGGAATATTCCAGCGCCAGGGCGCGTGTAAGCCCAATAACACCATGTTTGGATGCGCAATAGGCGGCATTGAAAGGCACGCCGACCAACCCGGCTGCCGATGCCATGTTGACGATATTACCGCGCCGTTCAATCAGATGCGGCATTGCCGCATGGCACATTTGATACACGCCGGACAGGTTCACCGATATCGTGCGGTCCCAGCGGCCACGATCGATTTCCTCAAAGCGCCCGAAATCGAGTATCCCGGCAATATTGCACAGAATATCGAGGCCGCCATGCAGGCTGACCGCCCGGTCGATAATGGCCTGGCAGGAGTTTCCATCGGCAATATCCAGCGTCGTGGCGGTCGCTGACTGCCCGATTGTCTGGGCGGCTTCCTCGACACCGGCAGCATTGCGATCGCCGATGACGATCTTCGCGCCTTCGGCTGCAAATTTTCGCGCTACTGCCAACCCGATCCCCGATGCCGCCCCGGTTATGACCGCAACCTTGCCTTCCAGACGCATCTTCGCTCTCCTTTGTTCACATTGAGCGTGGAATGCGCAAAATTTATACGCAATTCAAGGGTGAAATAATAGAATTTCCGTTAAACGCGGAACGCGTTCCGAACGTGCTGATCGGTTATGAATGCTACGGTAGAAGATGCAGACGGGGAAATGTATAATCGTTTCGGTTCGTTGACGGACTCGTCCGACCGAGTGCGCGCTACAGAGGATAGGGAAATGGTGCAATCATATGCGCAGATGGCGGTGCTCATTTCCGATGGCAGGACGGCATGACCCACATTGTTCCGGCCTTTTGTCTGGATCATCTTTCGCTCATCGACCTTGATGCCAGGACGGTGATCTATGCCGCGGCGAGCGCCGGTTTCGCTTCCGTCAGCCTCTTCGTCACGCCCATTCCGATCAGTCCGACGCCCGACCTCATAACGGATCAGTCGGCGCGAAGGGAGGTGGTCGCCGCTTTGCGCGACACGGGCCTGGATGTCGCGATCGTAGAGCCGTTCATGCTGGACGCCGCACCGGATTGGAAGCTGTTCGAACGGAGCGCGGCGCTGGCGGCCGAACTGGGCGGAACGGTCAGTCTGCTGGGCCTTGACCCAGATCATGCGCGGTTGATGGAATCGATCGGCCGCATGGTGGACATCTGCCGGAAGGCCGGAGCGCCCGCCATCATAGAGGCTTTCCCGCTCGCGGCGATCGCCTCGCCCGCGCAGGCATTGCAACTGGCGCGCGCCTTGGGGCCGGATGTGGGGCTTTGCATCGATAGCCTGCACGTCATTCGCGGCGGTGGCAGCTGGGACGATATTGCAGCTTTGCCGCCGGAACGCATCCGCCACGCCCAGCTAAGCGATGGCCCCCTGATCGCCCCCGCCGACCGGATCGATGAAGCGGTGTTCGATCGTCTGTTGCCGGGGCAGGGCGCCTTCAACCTGCGTGCCCTGCTTCCCTTGCTGCCCGATCACGCGACCGTGGCGGTGGAGGCACCCTCCCGCGCTTTGGCGCAGTTTACGCCGCATGAGCGTGCGGCGCGGTTGATGCAGGCAATGCGCGACCTTTACGCGGAAGCCTGATCGGGCGACCCGGACAAAGCCGGGTCGCCATCATAGATTAACGGCGCCAGGCCAGCGTGATGCTGTAGCGACGCGGCGGCGAATAATAGGCCTCCGTGAAGCCGAAGCTGGTCGAGGCATCATAGCCTGCGGTGATGATGCGGCGGTTCGTGATGTTGTCGACGCCCACGCGCGCCGACAGGCCGCTGTCTGCAAAGCGCAGTTCCGCGCTGGCATTGAGGATGGCGTGATCGGGCTGCCGCAACAACGGCGTGTTTTCCGCGTCGACGAAGACTTCGCTCTTATAGGCGACGTCGAGGCGGACGACACCCTCCACCTTGTCGCTGAGCGGCGCCTGATAGACCGCGCTGGCGTTGGCGGTGATGTCCGGCGCCTGCTTCAGCTTGCGATTGCTGACGTCTGTGGACACGCCATTGATGACCGAGACATAGTTCAGATATTTGGCGTCAAGCAGGCCAAGAGCGCTGGTCAGCGTGAAGCGCGGCGTCACACGGAAGTTGCCTTCCAGTTCAATGCCCTGAATACGCGAGCGCCCGGCATTTTCGTTCCGCACGACAATAAGGCCGCTGGACGGGCTGACGGTCGAGACAAGGATCTGCTGGTCCCGATATTCATTGCGGAAGACGGCGAGGTTAATCGTCGCGATCCGTCCGAAGCCGGCCTTGATGCCCGCTTCATAGGCAGTCAGATGTTCAGGATCATATGAACCGATTTCCTCCACCGATGTCGGGCGACCGTTGAACCCGCCCGACCGGAATCCCTTCGAGTAAGAGGCGTAGGTCATCAGGTTCGGCCGCACCTTGTAGGACAGCGATGCCCGGGGCGTGAAGGCGTCCCAGCTTTTTTCCAGTGTATAGCTGGGCGTCCCGGCCAGCAGCGGTTCGCCCGAATAGATGCGCGTGGCGGTCTGGGAAAACTTCTTCTTCTCCCAAGTGTAGCGTGCGCCCAGTTCCAGCGAAAGACCGTCGACCAGTTCATAATTGCCATTGGCGAACAGGGCCAGATTGTCGGTCCGCTGGCGATTGCCGAAGTCGATATTATAGTCGAGCGAAGAGGCGGGAATGGAGATGCCGGGACCAATGGGGAAGGGGTCCAGCCCAGCTGCGACCAGTGCCGGATAGAGACCGTCCGCAACGATGAGCCGGGTATTGTCGCGCGTGTTCTCGCGATAGGCGAAGGCGCCGAGCAGCAGCGTGCCCCGCCCGCCCAGATCAACCGACAGTTGCAGTTCCTGGCTGATCTGACGCGCCTTTTCGTCATGAATGTCGCCCGCATAGTTGACTGCGGCCGACGCGTCGCCGTCCCGGCCGAACAGCGCATCGACATAGCGATAGGCGGTGATCGATTTCAGCGTCGCTCCGCCCAGATCGGCGGTCAGCGTCAACGAGCTGTTGAAGGCGTCGGTCTGATCCTTGTTGAGGGCGGGCGTGCTGTCGGTGCGGTCGATGTTGCCGGGCACAGTGCAGCAAGGCGCGAGGAAGGCCGATTGCAGCGCCGAGAAGAAGGTCGGCGTAAAGGCAATCATGCTGTGCGGTGCGCTATGCTGCCGCCGGTGAAGTCCATCAGCCTGCAACACCGCGTCAATCACGTCGCCCTTGTAATGCAGCGCCATCTTGCCCGCGACGACATTGCGATTGCCCAGATTGTCGCCGGAGGGGATTTTCTGCCACCCCTCGCCAAATTCACCGAGCGCCGCGACGCCCAGCGACCAGCGGTCCGACAGCGGCGTTTCGACATAGACGCGGCCGCGCACCGTGTTGAACGATCCATAGCGCAGATCGGCTTCGATTTTCTGGTCCTGGCCGGGGATGGCCGATACGACGTTGATCGCGCCGCCCACAGTGTTCTTGCCGAACAAAGTGCCCTGCGGCCCGCGTAGCACTTCGATCCGGTCGATGCCCAGCAATTCGGTCGTGGCGCCGAAGGTGCGGGCAACATAGACGCCGTCAATATAGACGCCGACGGCCGGGTCGGAGGTGATGATGAAGTCATTCTCGCCCACGCCGCGAATGAAGGGGGCGATGCCGCCGCTATTGCCGCCCTGGCCGGGCGTGAACTGGATGTTTGGGGCGATCTGGCTGACCTGCGTCACATTGTCGAGGCCCCGGCTGTTGAGTGAGGAGGCATCGACTGCGCTGACCGCAATGGGCACGTCCTGCAAGCGCTCCTCCCGGCGGCGAGCGGTGACGACGATGTCGCTGCCGTCGGACATTGTGGCTGGCGCAGGCTCTGCTGCTGCCTGGGCCTGCGCGGGATTGGTTGACGCCAGAATGGCGAGTGACGTGATGGCAAATGGCAAACGGGACATGAATTTCCCCCCTTATTGATTTTTCAGTTCTTCGAACCGGCCGTCCGTCATCCCCACGGCGGCCGGACGAATGTCTCTAAAATTTCCAAGCTTGAACTGTGGATCGTCGGATTGCGGCGACACAAAGCCTGTCAAAATTCCATAATGATGACGCAATATAATGCTTTAAGATGACTATATTGTCAATATGCGTAGCAATTTATGGGTTTTTGCTCTATCATCTTCGGATAATATATGGCGGTGATGGGATATGGGCGAAACGCATCCGGCAATGCGAATGTGAAGCCATTTTCTCTGCCGCCGATTGGGAACTTGAAAAATTTGCCAAAGGAGAAGCTGATGCCGTCTGAAAGTGTGACCGTGGAGCGCCACGATCCGTTTGCAGTCTATGATCCTGAGACGCTGGTCGCGTCCGATCCGATAGAGATCGACGCGCCGGCCATGCTGGTATGGGAAATCCTGACGGACCTGCCGCGCTATGGCGAATGGAATCCGTTCTGCGTGTGGGCGCAATCGACGCTGGAAATGGGCGCGGCGGTCGAAATGCGTCTGGTCGACTATGCCAATCCCGGCGCGCTGGCGCCCAATTGCGAATATGTCTGCGCGTTCGAGCCGGGGCGATTATTGTCTTGGGAACTTCTCGACAATGAAGTCTGGCCCTATCCCGCACGGCGGGACCAGATGATCGAAGAATTGGGGCCCGAGAAATGTCGATACCAGTCCACCGATGCCTTTTTCGGTCCCAATGGCATTCATGTCATGCGCTTTTGCGGCCCATGGGTGACGCGCGCCTTCAACGATACGGCCAAGGCGCTGAAGGCACGAGCGGAGGCGATGCACAAGGGCGCCTGATCGAGCGAGAATAAGAAGGTGGAAATGCGTCGCAATCGGATTGCGGCGCATTTTCTTTTCTGCCCTTTGGATCGGGGACCAAAGCGGTGCAATTACGCAAAGCATCAATATAACCGCCATGAATATATCTTAATGCGTCAGTTTTATTGATGTCAGGTATCGGAAATTCGAAATGGTAGCATGACTGTCCAGCGTCTAATCAGGCGTTGCAAGCCCCTTTGGCGCGGTAGAGGAGAGTGATGTGAAGGCCATGATATGCGGCACGTTCGCGCCGGTGGAAGCGCTTGCATATGGCGATTTCCCTGCCCCCCAAGCTGGCCCGGGTGAACTGCTGATCGATGTCGCGGCAGCGGGCGTCAATTATCCTGATGTTTTGATCGTTCAGGGCAAATATCAGACGAAACCGCCGCTTCCCTTCGTGCCCGGTAGCGAGGCGGCCGGCCATATTGCCGCCATTGGGGAAGGCGTGGAGGGTTTCGCAGTCGGGGATCGGGTCATCGCCTTTACCGGCAGCGGCGCCTTTGCCGAGCAGGTGCGGGTGCCCGCGTCTCAGGTCTGGCCGGTGCCCGAAGGTGTTGATCTGGAGGTCGCGGCGGGAATCGCGATCACCTATGGCACCTCCTATCATGCGCTGAAGGACCGCGCTGCGTTGCAGGTGGGCGAAACGCTGCTTGTGCTGGGTGCCGGCGGTGGCGTGGGCCTGACCGCCGTCGAACTGGGCAAGCATATGGGCGCGCGCGTGATCGCAGCGGCATCCAGCACGGAAAAGCTGGCGCTCGCCAAGGCACAGGGGGCCGACGAACTGATCGACTATGCGCGGGAGGACCTGCGTGAACGGATCAAGGAACTGACCGGCGGCAAAGGCGTGGATGTCGTCTATGACCCGGTCGGCGGCGCGAGCAGCATCGTCGGCGTCCGTTCGCTCGCCTGGGGCGGGCGGCATCTGGTCATCGGCTTTGCAGGGGGTGAAATCCCTGCCATTCCCGCCAATCTTCTGCTGCTCAAGAGCGCGGCGGCGGTCGGCGTACTCTGGGGCAATTCGGTGCGCGCCGATCCGGTGAGGCAGGGCGCCAATATGCGCCAGATCCTCGACTGGCTGGCGCAGGGCGCGCTCCGGCCCGTGATTGACGCCCGCTTCGCCCTGTCCGACGCGGTGGCGGCGCTCCAGCATCTCGAAAAACGCCAGGTGAAGGGCAAGGTGCTCCTGACCCGTGGCCCCGCATCCTGAACAGGAAAGACAAGCATGTCCCATATAGTCAGCTATCATGTCCACGGCGCCATCGCCGAAGCGGTCGTCGACAATCCGCCGGTCAACGCAACCTCCGCGAGTGTGCGGCAGGGTTTGGCCGAAGCGATCCGCAAGGCGGAGGCCGATCCTGAAGTTCGGGCGCTGGTCATCCGCTGCGCGGGCAAGACCTTTATCGCGGGAGCCGACATCAAGGAATTCGGCAAGCCGATGGCGGAGCCGCAACTGCCTGCGCTCCTCGCCATGATGGACCGCGCCACCAAGCCGATCGTCGCGGCGCTCCACGGCACTGTGCTGGGTGGCGGGTTCGAGGTGGCGCTGGCGGCCCATTATCGCGTCGCTCTACCGGAAACCCGTTTCGGTTTTCCGGAGGTCAAGCTGGGCATCGTGCCCGGCGCCGGTGGGACGCAGCGCACGCCCCGGCTCGCGGGGCTGGAAACGACCATCAAACTGACCACCGAAGGCGGGCAGATCGATGTAGCCAAGGCGTTGGCCAGTGGTCTGATCGACGCCATAGCGGAGGATGGCGACCTTGGCCTCGCCGCGCTCGCCTATGCTGAAAAGCTGGTAGTGGAGGGGCAGGGACCGCGTAGCGCCGGAACGTTGCCGATGCCCGCTGATGACCCCGCGCTGTTCGAGGAGGCGCGCAAGGCGTTGTCGCGCAAGATGCGCGGCCAGAGCGCGCCGCTGAAGATTTTGGACGCGATCCGGCTCGGCTATGAGATGGATTTCGACGCCGCGCTGCTCCAGGAATTTGCCCTGTGCCGCGAGAGCATCGCAGGACCGCAGTCGAAAGCGCTGCGCCATATGTTCGCCGCCGAACGGGAAGTCGCGCGCATCCCGGGCCTTCCGGCCGACACACCGACACGCCTGATCGAGCGGGTGGGCGTCATCGGTCTGGGCGCTATGGGACGTGGCATCGTCATGGCCATCGTCAGCGCGGGCTTGCCCGTAATCGCGGTTGGACTCGATCAGGAGCATGTCGACGCGGCGATGAAGGCGATCGGCAAGATGTGGTCCTCCTCCGTCGCCAAGGGCAGCATGACGCAGGAGGCGATGGACAAGCGGCTGGCCCTGATCACCACCAGTGACGACATGCACGATCTGGCCGCGACCCAACTCGTCGTTGAGGCGGTGACCGAGGATATGGCGGTCAAGAAGGCCGTGTTCGCGACGCTGGGGCAGGTGACGCAGCCAGATACGATATTGGCGTCGAACACCAGCTTCCTCAACATCGATATGCTGGCGGAGGCGTCGGGACGGCCGGAAGATGTGTGCGGCATGCACTTCTTCAATCCCGCCCATGTCATGCGCCTGCTGGAAAATGTCCGCGCCGCGAAGACCGACCGTGACGTGGTGGCGACGATCATGGCGCTGGGCAAGCGCATCGGCAAGCTGCCGGTGCTGTCGGGCGTTTGCGATGGCTTCATCGTCAACCGGATGCTGTCCAAGCGGTCGCGCGAGGCCTTCTTCCTGGTGGAGGAGGGGGCCAGTCCCGCCGCGGTGGACAGGGTCCTGCTGTCCTATGGTTTCCCGATGGGACCGTTCGCGCTGGGCGATCTGGCGGGCCTCGACGTGCAGGCGGCCGCGCGCAAGGCCCGGGCCGCCACCGCGACGGAGCGGGAATTGCGCGCCGATTTCGTGGAGCAGATGGTCGCCGAGGGGCGGTTGGGGCAGAAGAGCGGATCGGGCTGGTACAGCTATGATGAAAACCGCAAGTCCGGTCCCAATCCGCAGACCGACGCAATGATCGCCGCCCACGCCGAGCGGCATGGACTGAAGCTGCGCGAGATCGGTGAGGAGGAAATCCTGCAGCGATTGCTCTACGCCATGGTCAATGAGGGGGCGAAGCTGCTGAGTGAAGGCATCGCGGCGCGCGCGGATGAAATCGATGTGGCCATGGTGAACGGGCTGGGCTGGCCGAGCCATAGCGGCGGGCCGATGTTCTGGGCCGACCAGATCGGGCTGGACAAGGTGCTGGCCGCCATCGAGCGGTTCCGTGCCGAACAGGGCGATGCCTATTGGACGCCCGCGCCGCTGCTGGTCCAATATGCAGGCGAGGGCAGGGGGTTCACCGCATGAGCTATGAACCCAATGCGAAGACCGCCGACCTGCTGGCGCGGCTGCGCGCCTTCATGGATGCGCATATCTATCCCAATGAGAAGCGCTATTATGAGGAGGTCGCGACCGGCGACCGCTGGGCGCATGTCACTTTGATCGATGAACTCAAGCCGCTGGCGAAGGAAGCGGGCCTCTGGAACCTGTTCCTGCCCGACAGCACTCATGGCGCGGGGCTCAGCAACCTTGAATATGCGCCGCTCTGCGAGGAGATGGGGCGGGTTCACTGGTGTCCCGCCGTGTTCAACTGCGCCGCGCCGGACACCGGCAATATGGAGACGCTGGAACGCTTCGGCACGCAGGAGCACAAGGACCGCTGGCTAAGGCCCCTGCTGGCAGGCGAGATGCGGTCGGCCTTCGCCATGACCGAACCGGCGGTCGCCTCTTCGGATGCAACGAACATCGAAAGCTCGATCGTCCGGGATGGTGACGATTATGTCATTAATGGCCGGAAATGGTGGATTTCCGGCATGGGTGAGGCGGATTGCATGCTCATGATCTTCATGGGCAAGACCGATCCAGCCGCGCCCAAGCACAAGCAGCAGTCGATGATCCTGGTGCCGCGCGACACGCCGGGCATCACCGTGCTGCGGCCGATGACCGTCCTTGGCTATGACGACGCACCGCATGGCCATATGGAAATAGTGTTCGAAAATGTGCGGGTGCCGGCGAGCAACATGTTGCTGGGCGAAGGGCGCGGGTTCGAGATCGCGCAGGCCCGGCTGGGACCGGGGCGCATCCATCACTGCATGCGCATGATCGGCATGGCCGAACGCGCGCTGGAGGCAATGTGCCGCCGGGTCAAGTCGCGCGTCGCTTTCGGCAAGCCGCTGGCCGAACAGGGCGTCATCATCGAACGGATCGCCAACAGCCGCATCATGATCGATCAGGCGCGGCTGTTGACGCTGCATGCCGCGCATCGCATGGATACGGTTGGCAACAAGGTAGCCAAGGCGGAAATCGCGATGATCAAGGTCGCCGCACCCAACATGGCCTGTCAGGTCATCGACTGGGCAATGCAGGCCCATGGTGCGGCGGGCATCAGCCAGGATTTCTTCCTCGCGAACTATTATGCCCATGCCCGCAAGATCCGCTTCGCCGATGGACCCGACGAGGTGCATCGGCACCAGCTCGGCCGTCTGGAACTGGCGAAATATGACTGAGGCGCGGGATGTTCACGCGCTCGACATGACGCGCCTGACGCCTTGGTTGCGGGACCATGTGCCGGGCGCGGATGGTGCTATCACGGCGGAAAAATTCGCGGGCGGGCAGTCCAACCCGACCTATCTGCTGTCGGTCGACGGCGATCCGCGCTTCGTGCTGCGCCGCAAGCCCGATGGTATGCTCCTCCCGTCCGCCCATGCGGTCGAGCGGGAATATCGCGTGACCGACGCGCTCAAGGATATGGCGGTCCCCGTCGCCCGCCCGCTGGCGCTGTGCGAGGATAGCGGCATCGTCGGCACGCCCTTCTTCGTGATGGACTATGCGCGGGGACGCAATTTCTGGTACGCCCGCCTGCCCGAACAGACGGCGGCTGAACGCGGCGCGGTCTATGATGAGATGAACCGGGTGCTGGCGGTGCTCCACGCCATTGATCCGGCCGATGTGGGCCTGTCCGACTATGGCCGGCCGGGCAATTATTTCGCCCGCCAGGTGGCGCGCTGGACGAAGCAGTATCGCGCCACGGAAACCCGGACGATCGATGCGATGGAGCGCTTGATCGAGTGGCTTCCTGCCCATGATCCGGGGCTGGACGCATGCCGGATCGTCCATGGCGATTATCGCAACGACAATCTGATTTTCGCAATGGATGAACCGCGCATTGTCGCCGTGCTGGACTGGGAATTGTCGACATTGGGCCATCCGCTGGCTGACCTGGCCCAGCATGTCATGGCCTGGCGCGTGCCTGGCGAGGGCTATCGGGGGCTTTCCGATGCCGATCTCCCCGCGCTCGGCATTCCGGCGGAGGCTGATTATGTGCGCCGCTATGGCGAACGCAGCGGTGTGGGCGAGATTGATCCTGCCCATTGGCGCTATGCACTGATCTTCGCGATGTTCCGCAATGCGGGCATTCGACAGGGCGTTTATCGCCGCGCGCTCGACGGCAATGCGTCGAGCGAAGCGGCGGCGATCCATGGCGCGCGGGCAGGCGAGATTGCCGGCCTGGCCTGGAGGATCGCATGTGGAGAGGAGGATGCGCGGCTGTGAAAGAGCAAATCATTGATGTGGGCGGCTATCGGCTGCGCGCGGTCGAACAGGGGGACGGGCCTGTCGTTCTGATGATACACGGCTTCCCCGGCCTTGCCTGGTCCTGGCGGCATCAGATGGCGCCGCTGGCTGCGGCGGGCTACCGCGCCGTAGCCATCGACAGTCTGGGCTATGGCGGCAGCGATCGTCCATCCGACCCGGCGTCCTATACCGCCGAACGGATACAGGACTATTTACTGGCGGTGCTCGACCATTATGGCGCCGACCGGGCGGTGGTCGTCGGACAGGATTTCGGGGCGCAATATGCCTGGAACATGGCGGTACGCGCACCCGAACGGGTAGCCGCGCTGATCGCCACCATCCCTTATGACTATGACATGGCTGGACGCGCGATGCTGGGCAGCGCGCCGCTCCTGCCCGAAAATGCACCCGCGCGGCCGGACGCTTCTTCGCCGGATCACCTGCCAAGCGAGCGTTTCGCGGCGATGGCGCGCGACCATTTCGTTCACTTCCATTATTTTCAGCATGTGGGACCCGCTGAGCGCGAATTGGCGGACCGTGCGCCGGAATTCCTGGCCCGGCTGTTCCACGAACTGTCGGCGGAGGGCGATCTCTGGCGTTGGAAAACCGTGCCTTCGGAGGGGAGCGGCTATCTTGATGTGCTGCCGCCCGCACCGCCCTTGCCCTGGCCGTGGCTCAGTGAGGCGGAGTTCGACCATTTCGTGGCGGGCTACGACCATGCGGACCCGATGCTACGCTTCATCGGCGGGCTCAACAGCTATCGCACGGCCGACGCCAATTGGCGCATCGGCAAGGATTGGGCCGATTGCGATGTTGAGACGCCCACCCTGTTCCTTTATGGCGAAAACGACCCGTCCTTTGGTTTCTTCCCTGATTGGGAAGAGCGTTTGAAGGTGCGCGTGCCGGGCCTCAGGAAGATTGTCGCCGTTCCTGGCGCTGGCCATTTCTTGCAGCAGGAAAAGCCCGACGCCTTCAACGCGGCGCTGCTCGATTTTCTGGCGGGGATGCGGGAGTGATGGACAGGCTGCGCTTCGCCGGGCATCTGGGTCTGAGCGCGCCGGACCGGCCATTGCTCGCGCATATCGGTCGCTCGGTCGATCCGCTCGACCAGATCGATGCGCTGGCGGACCATGGTTTCGTAGGCGTACAGGACCTGTTCCTGAAGCTGCGGCCACCATCGCAACAGGCGGCGATGGCGGAGCGCATGGCGCGACGCGAGTTGGTTCTGTCAAGTTTCGGCGGCGATCCAATGCATTGGAACAGCCCGCTCTGGAGTGCGGAGGACGACGCCGGGCGCTCCGCGGTGGATGCGAGCGTCAGGGCCAGCTGCGACCTTGCGATGCTGTTCAGTGGAACGGGTGCCGTCTGCGTTGCAGGCGAGGACAGTGAGCGACCTCGGCGGCAACAATTTGCGGCGATGACCGAGAATCTGAAGCGCCATGCCGAAGCAGCCGCGCGCGCCGGGCTGGTGCTGCTGGTCGAACCGATTGCCCGGAGCCGGATCGAGGGACTGCTTCTCGATCGACTGGAGGATGGGCTGGACATGGTGCGCGCCATCGCCATGCCATCGGTGCGGCTGCTGTTCGACATCGGCCATGTCGCCATGATGGGCCATGACGTTCTGTCCGCGCTGGCCCTGTGCGAAGACGCGACCGGGCTCATCCAGTTGGCGGATGTTCCCGGCCGGGTCGATCCGGGTCTGGGGCAACTGGATTTGCCTGCGATCCTGCGCCAGATCATGACGCAGGGCTATGGCGGGCCTGTCGAGCTGGAATTTGAACCAGTGGACCAGACGGCAGAGGGGGAGGCGCGAATGCTTTCACGCCTTGCCCGGATGATCGGGTCCTGACCCCCCGCCCTCGCTGTCAGATCTTCGCGATCACTTCGTCCGCGAAGCGTGCCAGATCGTCGAGCTTCTGCTGGAGAGGCTGACTGTCCTCCTCAACGGCATAGAGGTTGCGGAACGCGACGGGCATGTCGGTAACGCCCAGATCCTCGTGCCGCTTCACCACATCGGCGTCGATGCGGCCCATGGCGGTTGCGAAGATACGGAACGGCTTGTCTAATGTGCCCGCCTCCGCGCGATATTGCGCAATCTTCGCAACGACATTAGCCAGGTCGTCGGTGCCGCCGTCTCCGCCCGCATACATGAAGCCATCATTATGCGCCGCTCGCTTGAAGGCCGCGTCGGAATATCCGCCGATCAGGATCGGTAGGGGCTTGTCGGGAACGGGGTTCAGCTTGACCGGTGGCAGGTCGTAAAATTCGCCGTGAAATTCGAAATAGCCGCCCGCGCACAGTCCACGCACGATAGCGATGCATTCGTCGAACCGCTTGCCGCGCTTGGCAAAGGAAACGCCCATGGCTTCATAATCTTCGGGCCAGACGCTGAGGCCGACGCCCAGGTTGAAGCGGTTTCCGGTCAACGCCGCTATCGAAGCAGCCAGCTTGGCGGCATAGAGCGGCGGCCGTACCGGCAGCTTGACGACATTGGTCGTCATCTCAAGCGTCTTGGTCGCCGTGCCGATCGCCGTGGCAAGAATGAAGCTTTCGATGAAGGGCTTGTTTTCCAGAAATTCCCGCCCGCCATCTTCGGTGTAACTGTAGCTGGTGTCGGACGCTTTGGGATAGATCAGGCTGTCGGGAATGGTGAAACCGGCATAGCCGTGTGCCTCCGCCGCCTGGGCCAGCGGAATATAGTTGGCAATGGCCGTCATGCTCTCCGCATAGTGAAACCGCATTTGCTACTCCTTGTCTGTCAGGGGAACGGGGGGAGGCGACTGCGCCATCCCCCCCGTTTCGGCTTCAGCGTCCCATGGCTGCGACCGCTTCTGCGGCCCCACGGATCGCACCCTCAATATAGGTGACACCGGTGCCGTCGCCGATCTCCGCCACATCATGTCCCGCCGCCCGCAAGGCATTGGCCAGCGTCGAATCACCGTGCGCGCCCATGGCGACGACGACATGATCGGCCGCGATATCCTGCGTTTCGCCCGTCTCGCTGGTGAAGCTGACCGCCTTTTTGCCGATGCGGATGTCGCTGGCGCCCGGGAACATCGCGACACCATGTTCACGCAGTTCGGCCAGCAAGCGCATCCGCCGCACCAGCAGCAGGCCGCCGCCGAACTTTGGCGCTTCGCCGACGATGGTGACTTCGCGGCCGCGCTCCATCAGAAACTCAGCCAGTTCGCAGCCGACCAGTTCGCCGCCGATGATGACGACCCGCTTGCCCAGCGGCATCCAACTGTGCGTCGCCTTGCGCACAAGTTCCAGATTGGCGGTGGCGCCGGTCGCCGCGCCGACCTTGGTCGCGATGCGCGTCGCCCAGCTCGTCTTGCGGCGGATCGAGGCGCTGTCCTCGCCCAGCATCATGCCGCGCAGATCGTCGCCCGACAGCACGAAGTCCTGATCATTGCCGGGAATGGGCGGCATGTCGCGCACGGCGCCGACCGCGACAATCACCTTGTCGGGTTTCAGGCTGGCGATGAGTTCAGGCGTCGCTTCGGTCTTCAGCCGTACGTCGACGGAAGATTTGTCGATCTCCCGCCGCAGCCAGTTCAGCAGCCGCTCATTGGGCTCATAGGCGAGGGCAGCAAAGCGCAGCGTGCCACCCAGCCGGTCCGATTTCTCGATCAGAGTGACCCGCGCACCGGCCTGGTTCAGCCGCCGCGCCGCTTCCATGCCGCCGGGGCCACCACCGACGATGACGACATGGCCGGGGACGGCCGTGGGCGACCAGTCCAGATCCTCATAGCCCGTTTCCGACCGGACGGCGCAACGCACCTGCTCGCGCAGATAGGCGGTCGACACGCAGGTATAGCAATAGATGCAGGGACGGATGTCGTCTGTCCGCCCTTCCGCCAGCTTGACCGGCAGATCCGGGTCGGCCAGCAGCTTGCGGCCCATCGCCAGGAAGTCGAACTCCCCGTCGGCCAGGCCCTTGTTACCCCGATCGATCTCGACCCGGCCGGACGCGATCACCGGAATGTTCACGGTGTTGCGGATGGCGGCGGCATATTCCAGATGGATGCCCGGCTCATGCGGGATGTTGGAGGCTGAATGCAGTTTTCCCTGGCCGACATCATGATAGGCGGTGACGGTGATACCGTCGGCCCCGGCCGCTTCCACCATCGGAGCCAGTTCCTTGGCATGGTCAATGGTGATGCCGTTCTTCTTGCCCATTTCCCGCGAGTCCATCTTGACCCACATCGGGAAATCCGGGCCGACGACATCGCGCACCGCACGTACCACCTCCAGCAGCAGCCGCGCACGGCCTTTCAGGTCGCCGCCATATTCGTCGGTGCGGGTATTGGTGGCGGGCGACATGAAGGAGGAGAGGAGATAGCCATGGCCGCCATGGATTTCGATGCCGTCAAAGCCCGCAGCCTTAGAGCGCGCCGCGGCCGCCCCGAACTGCTGCACCACAAGAGCGATGTCTTCCTTCGTCAGCACCTTGATTTCCGGAAGGGCGGCGCCAGCAAAGGCGGCCAGTTCTTCCGGCAGGAAATAGGTCGGGAAATCGCCTGAGAAGGCGGGGGGGATGGCCGGGGCCCAGAGGGGGTGCCTCTCCTGGGCTGAATGAGTCGCCACCAGGCCGCCATGATGAAGCTGCGTTGCGATCAGGCCGCCAGCGGCATGCACCGCGTCGACCAGGCGCTTCAGACCGGGCAGGAAGCGGTCGTCGGAAATCGCGGTCTGGTTGGGTTGCACCGCGCCGACCGGCCAGGCAACGCCCGTCACCCCCATGACGATCATGCCCGCACCACCCTTGGCCTGAGCGACATGATAGTTCAGAAGTCGATCACCTACCGTCCCGTCTTCCTCGGCCAGGCTGACGCCCATGGCGGTGACGAAAATTCGGTTGGGGACGGTCAGCGTGCCGATCCGCCCGGGGCTTGACAAGGTAACGGCCCCCGAGGTCGTCCGGGGAGCAGAGGCCACAGACATTTCGTCTCTCCTATATAGCGATGCGTACCATTTTCCTTTATCTATCACGCCAACGGACGCTAGTCCTGTCAAATAATTTTGCATCGCGTAGTTTTTACGTGGAAGGAGAGGTATGTCACAGCCATGGCTTGACCGGATGGCGCTGCACGATCTGGTGATGCGCTATTGCCGGGGATGCGACCGACGCGACTTCGCGCTCGTTCGCTCGCTTTATCATGATGATGCGGTGGACGATCATGGCGCGATGTTCAGCGGAGGGCCCGATGCGTTCGTCGCCTGGTTGCCCGAGGCGACCGCGCATTGGGACCTGACGCGCCACAGCATCAGCAACAGCCTGTTCGTGATCGACGGCGATCGGGCGGAAGGCGAACATTATGTGGAGGCATGGCACCGCACGCGCGGACCGGACGCCAGGCTGTATATCGTCCTGGGCCGTTACCTTGACCGCTATGAACGGCGCGAGGGGGTGTGGAAATTCATTTATCGCAGTCTGGTGTTCGACCATGGATCGATCGTGCCTGTTGATGAAGGCGCCATGGAAGTCATGAGCAAGGATGCCCCCAACGGCCGCATGGATCGCGCCGATCCGTCCTTTTCCTATCCCTTGCTGGCAGGACTGGGCGCGTGAGGGGCGCGGTCTGGGACGGGACGTCGCTGTTCGTCAGCGATCGCCTGACACTTCGCCCGATAGCGGCGGGGGAAGTGCGCGTTCGTGTGCTCCGTTCAGGTATTTGTCATAGCGATATTGCGATGATGACGCCGCATCTTCCTGTCCTGCCGGTGGTGCTGGGGCATGAGGCAGCAGGCGAGATCGCGGAACTGGGCGCGGGTGTCGAAGGCTGGGCGGTGGGTGACCGGGTGACCGTCGGCACGCAGACGCCCTGTGGCGAATGCCGCGAATGCCGGCGGGGCGAACCGCATAATTGCGATATAAATTGGGGCTTCGTCCCCAGCCACCCCTTCACGCTGGATGGCAAGCCTGTGGCGTCCTTCGCCAATGTCTCCTCCTTCGCCGGGGAGATCGTGGTGAAGGCATCGCAGCTTTTCGCCATTGACGACTTGCCGCCTGAACAGGCTGCGCTGATCGGCTGCGCTGTGTCCACTGGCGTGTGCGCGTCACGGGTTCTCGGGCGGGTGCGTGCCGGCGACAATGTGGCGGTGTTCGGTGTCGGCGGGATCGGCGTCAACGCCATACAGGGCGCGGCGCGAAACGGTGCGCATGTGATCGCGGTCGATGCCAATCCGGCCAAGGAAGCCGTGGCGCGGCAATTCGGCGCAGCGGCATTCGTGCTGGCCAATCCGTCGCTGGACAGCGCTACCGCCGCCGCGATGTTGGCGGAGGGACATGGCCCGATAGACGTCGTCGTGGAATGCAGCGGTGCTGTCGGTGCGATAGAAACCGCGCTGCGTTGCACGAAACGGGGCGGCCGGGTGGTCCTAATCGGCATGTCCCGACCGGGGTCACAGGCCTCGCTGCCACTCGACAGCTTCGTCACGGGCGGAGAGGTGATCGCCACGATGAACGGTGGCGCATTGCCGGGCCGGGACTATCCGGAACTCATCGCGCAGGCGCAGGACGGGCGGTTGAACCTGGCGGATCAGGTCAGTGGCGTCTGGTCGTTGGACCAGATTGGAGAAGCGATCGCCGCGCTCAAAAGCGGCGAAGTCACCCGCGCGCTGGTCGACCACGAACGCTGAAGATCAAAAAGGCTGAGTGTGGGGCGCTGACTTTGCAGGGACGATCCCTGCAAAGCCAGCGCCGTTCATCTGTCCTTGAACTCCGGCGCGCGTTTGCCGAGGAAGGACGCGATCGCCTCATGATGATCGTCGGTATAGTGGGCCAATGCCTGATAAGCTGCAGCGAGTTCCAGCAGGGACGGCAACTTCATATGCGCGCCCTCCCGCATCAGGCGTTTGGCCATGCGCGTCGCGTGGCCTGGATTGGCCGCGATCCTGCCCGCCAGTTCCCGCGCGCGATCGAGCAATCCGTCGGCGGGCAGGACCTCCGCCACCAGGCCATAATCCAGTGCGGTCGCGGCATCGATGGAATCGCCGGTCAGCGTCATCAGGCTGGCGCGCTGTGGCCCGATCAGGCGCGGTAACAGCCAGCCGCCCCCCCCGCCCGGAATGATGCCCAGTTTCACATAGCTTTCCGCGACGATGGCCGTGTCGGCCATGATGCGAATATCGCACATGCAGGCGATATCGAGGCCAAGGCCGATGGCCGGCCCGTTGATCGCGGCGATGATCGGCACTTCCAGTTCGCTGATCGCGGGTCCGATCATCTGCACGTTGGTGCGATAATTGTTGCGGATCTCATAGGGAGAGCCGCTGAACATGGCGGCCCGCTCCTGCATATCCTTGACGTTGCCGCCCGCGCAGAAAGCCTTGCCAGCGCCGGTCAGAATGATGGCCCGGACAGATGTGTCGCGGACCATGCGCGCGCAGAAATCAACAATCTCCTCACTATCGGAGACTTTGGAAATGGCGTTGCGTTCTTCGGGACGGTTGAAACGGGCGATGACCACCGGGCCATCGCGTTCGACCTGTAGGAAAGGGTCCAAGTCAGGCTCTCCTTAAGCTGCCAGTCCCCGCATTCGCAACAGGGCGTCGACCTCCGGCGTGCGTCCGGCAAAGGCCTGGAAATTCTCCGACGCCGGACGGCTTGCGCCCGCGGCGAGGATTTCCCGGCGGAAGGCGGTCGCGCCGCCGCCGGGAATGTTGCCATGGGCGAAGATTTCGAAGGCATCGGCGGACAACAGTTCCGCCCAGAGATAGGAATAATAGCCCGCCGCATAGCCGCCCGCGAAAATATGGCTGAAGGCATGGGCAAAGCGGTTCCAGGCCGGTGGATGGACCACGGCGACGGCCGCGCGCACCTGATCCAGCATGGCATTGACCTGCGCGCCCTTGGCCGGGTCATAATCGCGATGGAGCAGCAGGTCGAAGGTCGCAAACTCGATCTGGCGCAGGATCGCCAGTCCCGCCTGAAACTGGCGCGCGGCCAACAATCGGTCAAACATGGCGTCGGGCAGGGGTTCACCCGTATCGACATGGCCGGACAGACCGATCAGCGTGTCCTTGTCCCAGGCAAAATTCTCCATAAACTGGCTGGGCAGTTCGACCGCATCCCATTCCACGCCGTTGATGCCGCCGATGGACGGCAGGTCCACCTCCGTCAGCAGATGATGCAACACGTGGCCGAACTCATGGAACAGCGTCACCACATCATTATGCGTGACCAATGAGGGTCTGTCGCCGGCGGGCGGCGCGAAATTGGTGGTCAGATAGGCGATGGGCCGGTGGAAACGGTCGGCGTCGCGGAAGCGGGAACGGCATACGTCCATCCACGCGCCGCCGCGCTTGCCCGCGCGAGCGAAGAGGTCGAGATAGACCCCCGCCACCACCGCGCCGCCGGCGTCCTGCACATCGTAGAACAGCACATCGGGATGCCAGGTCGAGACACCCTCCCGTTTGACAAGGCGGATGCCGAAGAGCCGCTCGATCAGCGCCTCCGTCCCCGCCAGCACACGTGGCAGAGGGAAATAGGGCTTGAGCACTTCCTGATCGACCCCATGCAGGGTACGGCGCATGGCTTCGGCCACATAGGACAGGTCCCAGGGCTGAAGGTCGGTCAGGCCCAGATGCTCGGCGGCAAAGGCCTGGGCTTCCTCCAGTTCCCGCTCACCCACCGGCCTGGCACGGTGGGCGAGGTCGGCAAGGAAGGCCAGCGCCTCGTCAGCGTCGGCCGCCATCTTGGTTTCCAGCGAATGTGCGGCGGAATCGGCGAAGCCCAATATCTGCGCCGCCTCATGCCGCAGCGCCATGATCGCGTCGATCCGCTCGCTATTGTCGTGGCTCTTGTCATCGGCCTGATCGGAGGCGCGGGTATTGTGGGCGCGGTAGACCCGTTCCCGCAGAGCGCGGTCCTTTGCGTGTAGCAGGACCGCCAGGACGCTTGGCTGGCGCAGGGTGATGAGCCAGCCGGTCAGTCCCTTTTCCTGTGCATAGGCGGCCAGTATCGCCTTGTCGCTGTCAGGCACGCCGGCGAGCGCGGCTTCCTCGGTGACATGCTCGCTCCACGCTTCGGTCGCGTCGAGTACCGCATTGCCGAATTTGGTGCTGAGATCGCTCAAGCTGACCCCAATGTCGAGGAAACGCTGCCGCGCCTCGCCTTCCAACGCCACGCCGGCCAGGCGGAAGCCGCGCAGGGCAAGATCGACCGCTCGCTTGTTTGCAGCGGGCAGGCTGACGAAATCGGGTCGGGCTGCGACCCGCGCGACGGCGTCGTGATGGGCGCGGTTCTGGCCCGCTTCCATGAGATAGGCGGTCATCAGCGCCTGCGCGGCGGCATGGGCTTCGCGCAATTCAGGGGTGTCGGCCACTGATGAGAGATGACCCACGGGTGACCAAGTGCGCGACAGCAGGAAATCGGCGCGCTCCGCCGTCAGGACTACCGTATCGAAATCACCCTTGCCGCCGGCCGTGATCCCTTCGATGGCTGCTCGGTGCGCGGCAATGGCCTCCTCCATGGCAGGGACGATATGGGGTGGCTGGATCGCCGCGAAATCGGGCAGGTCGAGATCGGCAAGAAGGGGATTGCTGGTCATGGTTACTCGCGGTCTGGATAGACCTTCTAATTGGGTCATCCAGGGCGGCTCTTCAAGCTTCGATAGTGGCCCTAGGCAAGGGTCAGGTAGATTTCCGCCTCGATCACCCAATACGCACCCGTCTGCCGCCATTTGGCGGTGTAGCTGCCGGAGGCGAGGAACTGCCCGGAACCGGCGGCGACACCCTCCCAGCGGCCATGCTCCAAGGCGATCGGTTCAACCGGCGACGCCACGACCGTCTCTGGTGTACGGGTATAGATGGTCCGTTCCGGCGCGTTGAATTCGCGCTTCCAGGCCAGCAACTGCGCCTTTCGTCCGGCGATTACGGCACTGTCCGTTCCGGTGACAAGGACGGCATCGGGAGCAAGGATCGGCCCGATGGCGTTCAGGTCCGCCTCCGCCAGCGCGCGGTTGAAATCAGCGCGGCGTAGGCGGATGGAGAGGTCGACGGAAGAGGTCATGCAGAAGCTTTCGGGTGGGATCGGTGCATCGGCCCTAGCCTGGCCGAACCACGATAGCCACCGGCGATAGCGGAACGATCAATCAAAGTCTGACCTCGATCAATTGCGGTCCCGGTTCCTTGACCGAAGCGATCATGGCCCGCGTGAAATCCTCCGCCGTTTCGACTGCAACGGCCGGTACGCCCATGCTCTTCGCCATCGCCTGCCAGTCGATCCGGGGACGGTCGATGTCAATCATCGACAGCGCCCGCTCGCCGGGCGTGCCCGCGCCCATATTGGCATATTCGGCCTTCAGTATCGCATAGCTGTTGTTGGCGAAGATGATCGTCGTGATGTCCAGACCTTCGCGGGCCTGGGTCCAGAGCGACTGGATCGTGTACATGGCACTGCCGTCGCCGACCATGCAGAAGACACGCCGATCCGGGCAGGCGAGTGCGGCACCCGTCGCCACCGGCGTCGAATAACCGATCGACCCGCCCATATTGTTGATCAGGTCATGAGGCAGGGCGCCAAGGGTCAGTGCCATGGATTCACGCCCTGTCGTCAGCGATTCATCGACCAATATGCAATGTTCGGGCATCGCCGCCGCCAGCGCATGGGCAATGCTCGCAGGGTTGAGCGCGCCAGTCGGGACCGGCGTTTCCACCCGCGGCTGGATGATCGGCGCGATCCCTTTCGCCCCCAGCGCGTCGATCAGCATCTCCAGCGCCAGCGCACTGTCCTCGTCCGCCTCGACCAGCGGATGGACCAGTGTGCCTTCCTGCTTCATCAGGCTGGGCTTGTCGGGATAGCTGAAGAAGGCCACCGGTTCGCTGGTCTCCACCGTGATGAGATGCCGGAAGCCCTCCAGAAATTTCGTCGCCAGCGCCACGGCATAGGGGATGCGCTCAAGCGCTACCCGGCCTGCACCGCGCGCTATCCGCGCCGTGAAAAATTGGGAGCCGAGCCGTGCCCCCGTTGCCGCTGCGACAGTGCCCGCCAGTTCAAGCGCTCGCCCGCGCGTCGCCTTGTTCGCCAGGATGATGAGCGTCGGTTCGCCGGAGCGAAGAACCTGCGCCACATGGTCAATCCTGGTCTGCGAAGGCACTTTGCGCGCGGCCTTTTGCAACGGTGGCAGCGGCACCGGCTCCCCGGCGTCCTGCCAGGAGTTGTCGCCCGGCAGGATCAACGTGGCGATCCTGCCGGGATGTTCGAACCCCTTGGCAATCGCCGCCGCCGCATCCCAGGCGATGGAGCGGGCCGAATCCGCGCGCCGAACCCAATGGCTGAGCGGTCGGGCCAGTCCTTCAATGTCGGACTTGAGCGGCGGATCATATTGCAGGTGCGCTCCCGAATGCTCGCCGACGATGTTGACCATGCCGGACGAAGCGCGCCGGGCGTTGTGAATGTTCGCCAGTCCATTGGCCAGCCCCGGTCCCAGATGAAGCAGGGTGGAAGCGGGGCTGTCCTTCATCCGGTACCAGCCGTCCGCTGCGCCCGTCGCCACGCCTTCGAACAGGCACAGCACCGGCCGCATGCGTGGATTTTCGAGTGCCGCCAGAAAATGCATTTCCGACGTGCCCGGATTGGCGAAGCAAATATCGACGCCCTGATCGACAAGCGTGGAAACGAGTGTCTCAGCTCCGTTCATGGTTACTACCCCGCCAGTTCGCGACGTGAACATGGGGAAGTTGTAACCTTCGGCAATGAGTCGTTCGACCTTCTTTCTGCTTTCTGCGGGCGAAATTGGTCGACCTGCCTTCGAGAAACTATTTACGTCTTTGCGCACTGATGGTGGCCAGCAGCGTTTCAAGCTGGCCTTCGTTGAACCCCGCCTTGAGAAAGGCTCTCAGCGAGGATGGGCGGACGGTGTAGCCGCGATGCCAGGCATCGACCGAAAGGTGGCGCAGACTTTCCATCCGTTTGTCGGTGAGACGCGGATTGATGCCTTCGCCGAAAATCCTGGTCTTCAGCCGATCCCAGCGGCTGGGTGGACGCAGGGACGACAGCCCGTCCTTGCGCGCAAGCCGGATGATCTGCCATTCGCTGGGCGCGAAACCGGAAGTGGCCGCCTTTGCAGCGCCGATCGTTCCACCATCTTCGGCACGCGTGGCAAGTTGCAAAAATGCCATGGTAAATTCCCTGTTACGGACGCAGGGCCGTGGAGGCGGGCCGGCGGGTCACCGTCCGCTGCAAGCCATCCCGGCCGAACGTGAAAAAACTCTGCACCGCGCAGCCTGATGAGCGGAAGCATGAATAGTCGGGTCGCAGCGCCCCGTTGGGGAAGCCGCTTCATATCGTCAGCGACGACAGGAATTGAGAAATGTCGGCATCTTGAACCCCTTCATGGAGCAGGGTCTATTCAATACTGATTGGTATATAATATGAGGCAATGAATGGGTCAACGATATTTTTGTACCGATTGGTACTTTTCTGTATTTAATCCGAAAAAACGAGCTTTTCCGTCATTTTCCGGGCCAGACGGCCAAGGTCGTCTCTATCAGTTGCTCCAGCTTGTCGCGCGCCGTGCCCGCGCCAGCCTGTACGGCCATGCCCTGCATGATGGTGGAGAGATAGGTGACGAGCGCCTGCGGATCGATGGCCTCGGGAAAGTCACCCTCGGCGCGGGCACGTTCGAACCGTTGGGCCAGCGCTGCGTCGGAAGAGGCGCGGCGGGCGATGACATCGTCGCGGATCGATTCTGCCTGGGCGGTGCAGGCAACCGTGCTGATGACGCCCAGGCAGCCATGAGGGTCGGTCGTGCCGGTCTGGATCGCGAGCGATCCGCGCAGCAGCCGTTCGGCAACCCCCTTGGCAGTGGGTGCGTCCAGCGCGGATTTCATGTAGCAGAGCTTGTCGCGCTCATAGAGGTCGAGCGCCTTGCGAAACAAGGATTCCTTGTTGCCGAAACAGGCATAGAGGCTGGGCTTGGTGATCCCCATGGCCTCCGTCAGTTCGGCCATGGAGGCGCCTTCGTAGCCACGGCGCCAGAAAACGGTCAGCGCAGCGCTCAGCGCTTCTTCAGGATCGAACTCCCGCGGGCGGCCCCTTATTGTCTGCGTCTGTGATTTCATACCGAACGGTATATAGTAGGCCTATGCCCGGACGTCCAGAGCCGGGTTCCATGGCGCGCTGCTTTGCCTTATCAGCGCCGGAAGAAAGAACAAAGCCTGTGCAGACCCGCCTTCTTCAATATTTCCTCGCGCTGGAGCGCGAAGGACATTTCGCGCGAGCGGCAGCGGCGTGCCATGTGTCGCAGCCGACCCTGTCGGCGGGCATTTCCGCGCTGGAGGCGCAACTGGGCAAGCGGCTGATTCAGCGCAACCGGCGTTATGGCGGGCTGACGGAGGAGGGGCGCGCGATCCTGCCCTGGGCGCGGCAACTGGTCGCAGCGGCGGACAATCTGATGCAGGCAGCGGCGGTCGCCAAGGGACCGTTGCAGGGCGAATTGCGGCTGGGTGCGATCCCGGCGGCGATGCCCGCCATCGGCTTTCTGGTTGAGGCGCTGCTGGAGCGGCATCCGGGGCTGAACATCTCGGTCAGGGCGTTGACCTCACGCCAGATCGAGCGGGAACTGGCGGCCTTCGAACTGGACGCGGGGCTCACCTATCTGGATTTCGAGCCGCCTTCCCATGTGTTGGCCGTACCGCTCTATGTTGAGCGCTACATGCTGGTAGCAGCACGCGGCGTGCTGGATGAAGAGCGGGCGCTGGATTGGGAGGATGTGGCGCGGCTGCCCCTTTGTCTTTTGCATCAGGGGATGCAGAACCGGCGAATATTGGACGCGCGGCTGGGCGGGCGCGAACTGGCTTTGCGGCCGGTGGTAACGGCGGACAGCTATGTCGCGCTGTTTGCACTGGTTCGGCAAGGGCGCCTCTGTTCGATCGTGCCGGACCGTCATGCGATGCTGCTGGACGGGTTGGATTGGGTGCGGACCTTTGCTCTGCCCGATACGGATGAGGGCAGCCGGATCGGCGTGATCGTGTCGGATCGGGCGCCGCTGGGGCCATTGGCTCAGGCGGTGGCGGCCGTCGCGCGCGATATTGCCGGGCGAATGAGTGGCTGAGACCCTTAGCCGTCACGCTCTTCCCCCAGCACAATCGCGTCGATCCGGCGCAACATGGACAGGAAGGCATCGACCTCCGCCTCGCTGAAATGCGAAAAAACGCGGCTTTCCAGTTCCAGCGCCTTGGGCGCGATGGCGGCATGGAGTAGCTGCCCCTTCGCCGTGAGCGCCAGGAGGTGGGAGCGGCGATCCTCCGGATTGGGCAGGCGCTGGAGCAGGCCCCGTTCCGTCAGCGCGATGGCGGCGCGGCTGACCGTCACCTTGTCCATGCGGGTCTGGGCGCAGATATGGTGCTGGGTGATGCTGCCTTGTTCCGCGACCCACGCGATGACCCGCCATTCGGGAATGTTGATGCCAAACAGCGCCTCATAGCTTTGCGCGATGCTGTCGCTGAGCAGCCCCGTGGTGAAGGACAGCCGATAGGGCAGAAAATGATCGAGGCGAAGGGTTTTTGCGGCCATGCTAGATAGTAACATTTGATACCTCATTCGCAAACTGCTATAGAGGTAACAATTGATACCATCTGGAGCCGCCGGGAATATGGAA
>NZ_JABXWB010000005.1:937500-1062500 GCF_013375555.1 Sphingobium sp. EM0848 | reverse complement strand
GCCAGCCGCAGCCGGTCCACCGACCCGTCGCGCACCAGTCCATCGGGTTGCAGCGTCATGCCCGACAATTCGACGCCAGCGACCTGATCCAGCCGCTGTCCGGACAGGATCGCCCAATCGTCCCCGGCATGCAGGCTCAGCCTGTCCAGTCGGCTCGCCTGCACATAGGCCCTGAGCGGCACCACCAAGGGCGCCGCGACACCCTGATATTTAACCTCGACCCTGATGTCGCCGGGCTTGCGTTCACCAAGCGGCAGGGACAGCAGCAGTTGATCCGTGCCCTGCACCTTCCAGGGCAGCGGCTGCGCCGCGCCATCCCCCTGCCGCAGCGCTACGCCCTCGACGCAGGCAGGCGCATCGCCGGTCAGGGTCAGCGCATTGTCGCGACCGATGACCAGGGCGGGCACCTCACCCGCCACTTTCCACGGCGCATCTCCGGGAAGTTGCAGTGTGAAATCGGGGCCATTGAAACGCTCGAAACCCCAATAACCGTAAAGATGTCCCTTCACCGTGCCCTTGAAAGCGGCGGGCAGCGGGTCGCTGCTCTTCACCACATAGCCGCCACGATCCGCCCGCGCCTCGACCGGCAAGTCGATCGTCTCGCCGGTCCCGGCGGTCAGCTTCACCATCATGTCCCGCGCATAAGCGGTGGAATAGATGAGCGGCGCCCCCTCGACCGGCAGCACCAGGCCCGGACGCGCGGCGCAGATCGGGCCATTGGCGGTGCTGCGCAGGCGGGGCGGGCTGTCCGCCTCGATGGAGGGCATGCCGACGACCAGCACCGATTTGGGCTTTCGGAAGGACGGCGCCTTGTTGAGCAACAACGAAGCAGACGCATCGCGCCGCACGCTGATCGTCGGCAGATAGTCGAATTCCGGACTGCTAAAGGCGCCGAAAATCTTCGCCACGTCGCGCACCACGCCGATATAGGGGCTGTAGAAACCATAGCCCGCCTCCCTTGTGGAGCTGAGTTGCAACGCCAGATCGGTCGGCGCGCCGGTCAGCGTTTCGGCGATGGAACTGCTGTGCACATCCGCCAGCACCAGTTGCTCCCGGTTTTCGAGCAGGCAGTTCGCCTGAAGCTCGACCACCTTGGACAGGCATTCGTCATTGAGCTTCATCGACAGGCTGTGCGCCAGCGCCGGGGCGACCGAGCGCAGATATTCAGGATGGATGTTTTCCTGTGCCCGGATCGCCGCCATGAAGGCATCCAGCCGCGATCGGTCGAGCGAAGCCTGGTTGAGCTCCTGCGTCGCGCGGGTGAACTCGCCCGGCTTACCGCGCACAGCGTTGACGATGGCGCCCTCCGCACCGCCGGTGTCGGGCACCAGGAACAGGGTCATCTGTCGCGCGCCCTTGGGCACGATCAGGGTAAGGCTGTTGTCCTTTTCCTTCTTCTTCCAGGTTTCGACCGCCTTCACCCAATCCTTGGGCGGCGGATTGGTCGCGCCACGCAAAAATGTCGAAAGCAGCAGGAAGCGCGCACCCTGATCCTCCGGCAGATCGGCCTTGACCGAAAGCCTGTCGCCTTCGGCCAGGCTCGGCACCTGCGCAATGGGCAGCATATCCTTGCCCCGCGTCACCGTGACGCGCAACTCCGGCCCGCTCAGTTCAAAAGGCGCAGGATTGGCCGCCTGCACCGATGCAGCCGACAGCGCGACGCTCGCCGCACCGCAAGCCCAGGATAAGGTCGTCAATCGGCTCGGCAGCGGCATGATGTTCCGGTTTCTCTTCCAGCGATCAAGAGCACGCTGTTCCACATCGGCTCCCCAATTCCAAGAGCGGAACCGATGCAACCGGCTTTGCGATGAAGAACAAATGCAGCGGGACGAACGGCCCGGGTCAGTCCCTCCGATCCGGAGAAACAGCGCTTCGTCATCCTGTCAGGAAAGGGCTGGCAAGCCCGACAATCCGGGTGTAGGATGCCCGCCATTGGCCATGAGGCGCTCCCTCATGCCGAGAGATGTTCGCCCCGAAAGGACGGGCATGTCCCGACAGAGGACCAAAGCAGAGCAATAGCGCGTCATGGCGTTCGGTCAGGAGAGCGAACCATGGCCATTGCCCATCCGTCGCCTGTGGCGTCCGCCAGGGACGATATTGCCATTCGTACCATCACCTTCGACGATCTGCGTATTTCCCTGCGCCAGGGCTGGGACGATTTCCTCGCCAAGCGCGGCGATCTGGTATTCATCGGTTTCGTCTATCCCGTCATCGTCCTGCTGGCGATCATGTCCGCCAGCCGCATGTCGATCATGCCCCTCGTCTTTCCGCTGGTAGCCGGTTCAGTGCTGCTGGGACCGGCCTTCGCCAGCGGTTTCTACGAACTGGCGCGGCGGCGCGAGGCGGGACTGGATTCCCGCTGGCGCCATTTCATGGATGTCGTACGCAAGCCCGGGACCTCGGCGGTGTTCGACCTGACCTGCGTCACCGCCATGCTGTTCATCGGCTGGATGGCGATGGCCTGGCTGATCTACCATGTGACGCTGGAAAATGTGCCGGGTTCGGTGTCCTCCTCGGGCGCGTTCCTGTCTGCGGTGTTCGGCACGGCGGAAGGCATGCAGATGATCGTCATCGGCAATCTGGTCGGCTTGTGTTTCGCGGTCCTCACGCTGGCGGCCAGCGTCGTGTCCTTCCCGATGGTGGTGGACAGGCCGGTGAGCTGGGGCGTGGCACTGCGCACATCCTTCCGCGTGGCGTGGCATAATCCTGTCACGGTCCTGGCCTGGGGCGTGATCGTCGTGGCGCTGCTGTTCCTGGGCGCGCTGCCGGCGCTGGTCGGCCTTGCCGTGGTGCTGCCGGTGCTGGGCTATGCGACCTGGCATCTCTACACCCGCGCCGTGGTGCGGTAATAGACGGGGCCGCCCCGGCAAGCGGGGCGGCCGTCCATCAGGACCTGTATTTTTGCACAACCAATGTGCCGTCATGTCTGTATAAGTGCAAAGCCGATGCGGCTATTATTGCTCCTGTCTCATCGGCAGGAGAGGTAAATATGCGTTCCATCACCCATTATATCCACGGAAAGACTGCGCCCCTTCCCGGCGCCCGCCTGTCCGACGTGCTCGATCCGGCGACGGGCACGGTCCAAGCGCAGGTCGAACTGGCCAATCCCGCGCATCTCCAGAAGGCCGTCGATTCCGCCCGTGAAGCCCAGCCCGCCTGGGCCGCCATGAACCCGCAGCGCCGCGCCCGCGTCCTGTTCCGCTTCAAGGAACTGATCGAGCAGAATATGGACGATCTCGCCCATCTGCTCTCATCCGAACATGGCAAGGTCATCGCGGATGCCAAGGGTGATATCCAGCGCGGCCTGGAAGTCGTGGAATTCGCCTGCGGCATCCCCCATCTGCTGAAGGGCGAATATACCGAAGGCGCCGGTCCCGGCATCGACGTCTATTCGATGCGCCAGCCACTGGGCATCGTGGCGGGCATCACGCCCTTCAACTTCCCGGCGATGATCCCGCTCTGGATGAGCGCCATGGCCATCGCCTGCGGCAATGCCTTCATCCTGAAGCCCTCCGAACGCGACCCGTCGGTCCCCGTGCGCCTCGCCGAACTGGCGATGGAGGCCGGCCTGCCCGCCGGCATCCTGAACGTCGTGCATGGCGACAAGGAAATCGTCGACGCCATTCTCGACCATCCCGATATCAAGGCGGTCAGCTTCGTCGGCTCGTCCGACATCGCCAATTATGTCTATGCGCGCGGCGCGCAGAACGGCAAGCGCGTGCAGGCCATGGGCGGCGCGAAGAACCACGGCATCATTCTGCCCGACGCCGACATGGATCAGGCGGTAGCCGACATCGTGGGCGCCGCCTATGGCTCGGCGGGCGAACGCTGCATGGCGCTCCCGGTGGTCGTGCCGGTTGGCGAGGCAACGGCGGATGCCTTCCGCGCCAAGCTGGTGAGCGCCATCGAAACGCTGCGCCCCGGCACCCCGACCGATCCTGATGCGCAATATGGTCCGCTCGTCACCGGCCAGCACAAGGCCCGCGTGGAAAGCTATATCCAGATGGCCGCAGACGAAGGCGCGGAAATCGTCGTCGACGGTCGCGGCTTCTCCCTTCAGGGCTATGAGGAAGGCTTCTTCCTGGCGCCGACGCTGATCGACCGGGTAACGCCGCAGATGAAGAGCTATCAGGACGAGATTTTCGGCCCGGTGCTCCAGATTCTGCGCGCCCAGACCTTCGAGGAGGCGCTGAGCTATCCGAGCAAACATCAATATGGCAACGGCGTCGCCATCTTCACCCGCAATGGCGATTATGCCCGGAAGTTCGCCGCCGATGTCGAAGTCGGCATGGTCGGCATCAACGTGCCGATCCCGGTGCCGGTCGCCTATCACAGCTTTGGCGGCTGGAAGCGCTCGGGCTTCGGCGATCTCGACCAATATGGCATGGACGGCGTGCGTTTCTACACCCGCACCAAGAAGATCACCCAGCGCTGGCCAACTGGCGGCGCGGTGGTCGACCAGAGCTTCGTCATTCCGACGATGAGGTGAGGTCCATGGGAAGAGGGTTGCGTTGTGGCCCTCTTCCTAAATCCCGGCCGGAAGCAGGAAACCGATCCTCAATCCCGGTGCGTTGTCGCCGATTTCCACTCGACCATCATGCATTGCGACAATTGCGGCCACCATGTTCAATCCCAGGCCATGGCCGGGTACATTCCTGCCGCGATCCAGCCGCACGAAACGGCGGAAGATCGCATCGCGGGCTTCCGTCGGCACGCCCGGCCCATCGTCACGAACCATGACGCGCACGCTATTCGCATCCCGTTCCAGCAGGAAATCAATGCAGGCCCCTTCGGGCGTATGCACCTGCGCATTGTCGAGCAGGTTGATGATCGCCTGCGCCAACAGTTCCGGGTCCCCGTGGACGCTCGTTCCGGCCGCGACATCGCAGCGGAGCCTGCGTCCCCCCTCCTCGACCGCAGGCGCATAGGTTTCACAAATCTCCGCCGCCAACATAGACAGGTCGACGGTGCGGAAACTGGCCCTGCGCCGCCCCCCCTCAATCTCGCTGATCCGCAGGATCGCGGCGAACAGCGCCAGCACCTTGTCCGCCTGCTCCAGCGCGGAGGACAACCGCTCGCCCTGCCGCACGGGATCGTCCGCCGCATCCAGACTATCTTCCAGATGGTTGCGCAGCCGCGCCAGCGGCGTGCGCAGGTCATGGGCGATGTCCCCCGATAACTGACGCAGATTCTCGAGCAGGCCGGTGATCCGGTCCAGCATCTGGTTCAGCGAATGGGCGAGCGCATCGAATTCGTCCTGCCGCCCGCTTGCCGGTACGCGGCGGTTGATGTCGCCCGCCATGATGCTGTCCGCGGCACGGCTGATCGCCGACAGACGGCGACGCAGATAGGCGCCGAGCAGCAGCGCACCGGTCAGGCTGAGCAGCAGCACCACCGCAAAGGCGGCAAGGAAGATGCCGCCCAGCATATGATCGACCCGATCGACCACGGATCGGTCGGCACCGACCACCAGCCGCGTGCCGTCGTTGAGGTCAACCGCCCAGGCGCGAGCCACATCCGGCCCCTCCAGCCTGTCCTGGAAATCAAGGTCGCTCCAGCCAACGGGCGGCCGATAGGCGTGCAGTCCGCCCGCTATGCGCCGGCCGTCCCGCGCAAACACAGCATAGAGCAGTTCGTTGGTCGTATTGCCCGCCTCCCGCTCGCGGATGGCGAAGTTCAGCCCCTCATGTCCTTCCTGCCGGAATTCCGCGACCAGCGCGCCGCTATCCTCGACGATTTGCGCTTCCAACTGGCGCATGAAGGCGGCGTGGGCGAACAGGATGACCGCGATCCCCAGCAACAGCGTCGCGGCGGCAAAGCCCAGCGCATAGACAAGGGCAATGCGGTAAGCCGCGCTCCGCAGGAACCTAGCCATGCATGACGAGCCGATATCCGACATTGCGCACCGCCTCGATCGCTGCCGGTACGCCGCTGTCCGTTAGTTTGGAGCGCAGGCGGCTCATATGGGTTTCGACGATGCTGGTCTGCGGGTCGAAGGTGAAGCCCCACACCCGTTCCAGCAGCATGGCCCGCGTCACTGCCTCGCCCGACTGGCGCATCAATTCCTCCAGCAACCGCATCTCGCGCGGCTGGAGCGCCACCAGCTTTCCCTTGTAGCGCAGTTCGCGCCGCAGCAGATCCAGTGCCAGATCCCCCTGTTCGATCCGTGCGCCCGGTTCCGGCACCTGCGCACGCCGGACAATGGCGTGCAGCCGCGCCAGCAGTTCGTTCATGGCAAAGGGCTTGCCAACATGATCATCGGCGCCCGCATCCAGCCCCTCCACCCTGTCGTCGATACCGTCCAGCGCGGTCAGCAGCAGTACCGGAACCCGCCGTCCCCGCGCCCGCCATTGCCGCAGCAGATCCAGCCCCGACATGCCCGGCAACATCCGGTCGAGGATCACCGCATCAAAAACATCGACTTCGACCTGCTCCGCCGCCTGCTCGGCGCTGAAGGCCTGTTCGACTCCGTGCCCGGCCCGGCCCAGCCCCGCCGCGATGAACGAAGCGAGGTCGGGATCGTCCTCCACCACCAAAATGTGCAAGTTCCAGGCTCCATCCGCGACCGATGCGGGAACTTTAAGGGCATGGACGCCCACAGAGAAGCTTACATTTTCCCACACTTTGAACTGTTACGGAATCGTCATCGATCCGTCATGGCTGCCCCATAGCTCGCCCCGCAACGCCAAGATGGCGGGAAAAAGGGGACGAGTTTCATGACCATGCTTAACCTGCGCCGGGCGCTGCTGCTTGGCACGATTGCCACCATTCCATTCATTGCCGCCAACGCCGCCCTTGCTGCCGAGGCGCCAGCCGCCGGCTCCGACCAGGCGATTGCCGAAGGGTCCAACATCCTGGTCACCGCGACCAAGGTGAACGAGATCGCGCCCGTCACCGCCTCGCTCCAGGCGACACAGCCGCAGGCGATCATCTCGCGTTCCTTCATCGAGGATTCGTTGCCCGCCACCGCCGACTTCAACCAGATCGCGCTGATTTCGCCCAGCGTGTCCAATTTCGGCGGCGTCAACGGCGCGGGCCTTTCGGAATCCAAGGCGCAGATCCGCGGCTTTCAGGATGCCGAATATAATATCACCTATGATGGCGTGCCCTTCGGCGACACCAATGACCCATCGCACCACAGCAACACCTTCTTCCCGTCGAACACCATCGAAACGCTGGTGGTCGATCGCGGCCCGGGCAACGCCTCGAACCTCGGCATTGCGACCTTCGGTGGCAGCATGAACATGTTCTCCCGCGCCACCCGCGAGGATGCGAGCGCAGAGCTCAAGGGAAGCTACGGCAGCTGGAACACCTGGCTGACCCGTGCAGTGCTGCAAAGCGGATCGATCGAGAAGCTGGGCGGCACGCAGATCATGCTGTCGGGTCAGCATATCGAATCCGACGGCGCCCGCACCTACAGCCCGTTCCGGTCGAACAATATCTTCGGCAAGATCATGATCCCGATCAGTCCGGACGTGAAACTGACGCTGCTCGGCACCTACAACGAAAACAGGTTCAACCAGCCCGACAAGGATGGAGCGACGCAGGGCCAGATCGCCTTGTACGGGAAGAATTTCAGCCTGAACAATGATCCCAACAGCCAGAATTATTACGGCTATAACCACACCCACAAAACGACCGATTTCGAGATCGTGAAGCTGGAGGCGAATATTGCGCCCAACTCCACCTTCGAGAACCGTGCCTATACCTACAGCTATGACAATGAAACGCTGAGCGGCAATGACGTGACCCTGTTCGCCGCCGCGACGCCGACTTCGGCCGCCGACATCGCCAAGGCCAATGCCGTGGTCCTGACGCCCGGCGCAAAGTCGGTCTTCGGCGTGCCAGGCTATACCAAGACCAACAAATATCGCGTCTGGGGCGACATCGCCAAGGCACGCATCCAGCTGACTGATTTCGCCACGGTCACGGCGGGCCTGTGGATCGAACGCGCCAACACCTATCGCCAGCAGCGCGACGTCGATCTTGTCACCATGTCGCCCAACTATGCCGAAAAGGCCGTCAAGAATCCCGTGACCGGCGTGGCGACACCGGCAAATATCAAGTTCGACCAGGACAGCCACACCAATCATTATGAGCTGTTCACCGAACTGGAACTGCGTCCGCTACCGGGCCTGACGATCACGCCCGGCTTCAAGCATGTCGATTTCGAACGGCGGATCAATGCCGCCTATAATCAGACGACGCGTTATGCCCAGAATATCAGCGGCGACTATCAGGCGGACCTGCCGTTCCTGACGGTAAACTATGCCGTCACCGACCAGCTTTCGACCTATGCCCAATTCGCCAAGGGTTTCCTCGCCCCGCCGCTCAGCGTTCTGTATGTCGCCAATCCGCAATTCTCGACGGCGGCGCCGCAGAAGTCGACCAACTATCAGGCTGGCCTGGTCTATCACGGATCGCATCTGAGCCTGGACGCCGACGTCTATTATATCGACTTCCGCAACAAGGTCACGACCGATCCGTTTGCCCCGGCCAGCGAAGGCACGGTGTACATCAACGCAGGCAAGGCCGTTTACAAGGGCGTCGAAGGCCAGGCCACCTACGCCTTCAATAACGGTCTGGCGCTGTTCGCCAATGCTTCGCGCAACTATGCCAAGACCAACAATGACGGGTCGCCACACCTCCAGCTCGGCAATGCGCCCTACTGGACGGCCGCAGGAGGCGTGCTGTTCAAGAGCGGACCGATCCGCTTCTCGCTGATCGACAAATATACCGGCCCGCAGTCGGCTACCGGCGACGGCGATCCGCGCTATCGGATCGGCGGCTACAACACGGCCATCCTGTCGGCCCGCTACCAGATCGGGCCGGTGCGGATCGGTCTGGAGGTGAATGACCTGTTCGACTCGACCCGCCTCACCAACATCAATGCGGGCAAGGACTATGTAGACAAGACGGTGACGCCAAATATCACTTACCGGCCCTATGACCAGTATTTCTACCAGCCCGGTCGTTCGGTCACGGGCGACATCACGCTCACCTTCTAAGGGAAACAAAGCCATGACCGGCGGCAATTTCACGCGATTTCTGCCGCCGGTCCCAACCGCTTGACCATAGCTGGAGCAGCGGCTGAGGAGACGCCTCCACGCTCCGGATTGTGATGACAAACGAAGGGCTGGCCGGCGTTCGACTTGCTCCGCCTGAACCTTACCATATTGCAATTAGGCACTTGTCCGGCGCCGCCCTAAAGCCCTTCCCATGATCCGCAGGCCCAATTTCCTTGCCATGCTGGCGCTGGTCGCGCTCCCTCTTGGCGGGTGCCAGTCCTATCACCCCGCGCCGGTGAATGCGGCAGCAATGGCTGTCGCGCGCCAGCAGCGATCCGCCGACCCGGAAGCCGTGCGCATCGAACAGGCTCGAATCGCAGCGACCGCTCCCTATGACGCCACGCGCTGGACTCGGCTTTCAGTGATGGCGGCGCTGCTCATCCATAATCCTGATGTCGCCGCCGCCCGCGCCGCCATTGCATCGGCCAGGGCGCAGGAAAAGGCGGCCCGGCAAGCCCCGGGCGCGACGCTGACGCTCAGCAGCGAATATGCCAACGATCCATCGACCAGTTCACCCTGGCTGCTGGGCGGCGCCGTCGACGTGCCGCTCGATATCGGGGGACGGCGCACGGCACGGATCACCAGCGCCGCCCTCTCCGTCGCGATTGCGCGCTATGACTATGCCGACACGCTCTGGGCAGCACGGATGCAGGCGCGCCGCGCGCTTGCCGACATGCTGATCGCCTCGCGCGAGGCAGAGACGGGGGAACACCTGTTCGCCCTCCGCAACCAGCAGCAGGCGGCGATGGAAAAGCGCCTGAAGGCAGGCGCAGTTTCCCGCGCCGATCTGGAACGCGTCCGGGCGGACGTCGCCAGCGCGGCGGCGTCGGTCGAGGATGCGCGCGGCCGCGTTACCGCCGCCCGGCAGGCGCTCGCCGCCGCCATCGGCCTGTCGGTGGAGGCGCTGGGATCGATCGCTTTCGACTGGTCCGGCTTCGACGACCCCGCGCCCGATCCCACGGGAAACGAGGTCGTCCGCGACCGCTCCGGTGCGACGGTGGCGCGGGCAGATGTGCTGAAGGCCATCGCTGCCTATGATCAGGCGGAAAGCGACCTGCGCGGCGAAGTCGCCAAACAATATCCCGCGATCAGCATTACGCCCGGCTACACCTGGGAACGGGGCCTCACCAAATTGCCCCTGTCGGTCGGCCTTGTGCTGCCACCGCTCGACCTCAACCGCCACGCCATCGCGGCCGCGCAGAGCAAGCGCGCGGAGGCCGGACGCAAGCTGGAGGCGGTGGTCGCCGCCGCCAATGCGGGGCTGGACAGCGCGATCAGCGAATGCCGCCTCGCCCGCGCGGCGCTGGCGCGGGTACGCGAGGCCGACCTGCCCATCGCCCGCCGCCTCGCCGCGCAGGCCGAAGCGCAATTTCGCCGGGGGCAGATCGACCGCACCGACTGGGCCGCCGCGCAGGGCGGCGTGCCGCAGGCGCAACTCACTGAACTTGCCGCGCTTGCCCGCGTCCATGCCGCCGACGCGGCGCTGGAGGATGCCTTGCGCCGCCCGCTGGAAGGACCCGAACTGATGCTCAACCCCGGCGCGCTGGAGCCGAATCCATGAAACCGCTGTTCCTCGCCGCCGCTTCCGGGCTGGTAGGCGCTGCTCTCGCAGGCGCCCTGTTCATCGCTTTCCCGTCGCTGACCACAGGCAAGGACGATGACGATGCCGCCGGAGTCAAGGCCGCTGCGCCCGCCGCGCCCGAAGGCGTGGTCATGCTCGACAAGGCGCAGGCGACACGGGCAGGCATCGCCATGGTGCCGCTCGCGCCCGCACAGGTGGCGACGGTTCGCCAGGGCCTTGCCCGCGCACTCGACATCAGTACGCTGTCCGCCATCCAGAGCGAGATCGTCAGTGCCGAAGCGGCCAGCGCCACGTCCGACGCCGACTATAAGCGGCAACGCGCACTCGCCGGCGACGACCAGAGCGCTTCAGCCCATGCCGTGGAACTGGCCCGCGCGCAGGCGGTGGCGGACCGGGCGCGTCTGGACGCGGCGAAGCAGCGGATCGGGCTGGAATTCGGCCCGGGTCTGACACGGCTGTCGTTGAAATCGCTAGGCGACCTGCTCCACGCCGCCACCGCCGGGCAGGCCAGCCTGATCCGCGTCGATTTTGCCGACGGTGCTGCGCCACCCGGTGCACTGGTGCGGATCGGCGAGACGACCGTTCGCCTGCTGGGGCCAGCGGCCACCGCCGACACACATCTGCAAAGCGCCGGATCGCTGGCCATCATCCACGGCCCGCTGGCGCGGGAACTGGGTTCGGGCCGGGTGCTCCCCGCCACCATGGCGGCCAATACCAGCGAGAACGGCGTTCTGGTCCCGCGTGAGGCGATCATCCGCTATCAGGGCGGCCTCTGGGTCTATCGCGTCGAGCCAGGCGGCGGTTATCGCCGGATCGAACTCACCGATGCAAGGGCAGAAGCGCAGGGCTGGTTCGCGCGCAGCGGCGTCAAGCCGGGCGACCGGATCGCCTCGGGTGGCCTTGGAGTGCTGCTTTCCATCGACCGCGGCGGAGAACCCGTGGGCGAGGACGACTGACATCATGCTCACTTATGTCGTCCGCCAGAGCGTCCGCCATCCCTGGATGGTGCTGACCGCCGCGCTGCTGCTCCTGCTGATCGGCGGCCTGTCGCTGCGCAAGGCGCCCTATGATGTCTTTCCCGATTTCGTCCCGCCGCAGGCCACCGTCCAGACCGAGGCGCCCGGCTTCGTCCCCGATCAGGTGGAGGCACTCGTCACCCGCCCGCTCGAAACCGTCATCAACGGCGCCAATGGCGTGGAATCGGTGCGATCGGAATCGATTCAGGGGCTGTCGGTCATCACCGTCGTGTTCAAGGAAGGATCGGACCCCTATCGCGCCCGGCAGGTGGTGGCCGAAGCGCTGGGCGATGCTGCCGCGCGCCTGCCCGCCGGGGTCGGCACGCCAACGCTGACACCGCTCACATCGTCCACCATGGACCTTTTGAAGATCGGCTTCACATCGACCCGGCTCACACCCATGGCGCTGCGCGATCTGGTGCAATGGACCGTGCGGCAGCGACTGCTGAGCGTGCCGGGTGTCGCGCGGGCCACCGTCTTCGGCGGAGCGCAACGGCGGATCGAGATCCGCGTCCACCCGGCCGACCTCATCGCCCGCGACCTGTCCATCAACGATCTTTCAACCGCCGTTCAGGCGAGCGCCGCCGTACGTGGCGGCGGCTTTGCCGACACGCCGAACCAGCGCATCCTGGTCCAGCCCGACAATGGCGGTGTCACGGCGAAGAGCCTCGCCAATTCGGTGCTGACGCCGCTGCATGGCGGATCGCTGCGGCTGGGTGACGTCGCCGATGTGGTGGATGCGCCCGCGCCGCAATTTGGCGACGCGCTGATCATGGGGAAACCCGGCGTGCTGCTGGCGCTGTCGAGCCAATATGGCGCCAATACGCTGGACACCACGCTGGCGGTGGAAAAGGCGCTGGACGACATGCGCCCCGCCCTCACAGCGCAGGGGGTGACGCTCTATCCCGCGCTCCACCGCCCGGCCAATTTCATCGAGACGGCGCTGGGGGGCATCCGCCATGACCTGTTGATCGGCGGACTGCTGATCGGCTTCATTCTGATCGCCTTCATGCGCAGCCTGCGCGTCGCGCTGATCGCTTTCCTCTCGATTCCACTGTCGCTGTTGGCGGCGATATTGGTGCTCGATCATTTCGGCCAGACGATCAACACCATGACACTTGGCGGGCTGGCCGTGGCGCTGGGCGTGGTGATCGACGACGCCATCGTCGACATAGAGAATATTGCCCGCCGCCTGCGGCTTGCCCCGCCCGACATGCCGCGCTCAGCGGTGGTGGAGGCGGCGTCGGTCGAGGTGCGCGCGCCGGTGGTCTATGCAACCTGGGTGCTGCTGCTCACCATGGTCCCGATCCTGATGCTGACCGGACTGCAAGGCGCCTTCTTCCGGCCGTTGGCACTGGCCTTCGCGCTCGCCGTGCTGGCGTCGCTGCTCATGGCGGTCAGCGTCACTCCGGCGCTGGCTTTCCTCCTGTTGGGCAACGCCACCCATGGTGAGGAGCCGCGCTTCATCACTCGCATCAAGGCGGGTCATGAGGGGCTGGTGCGCCGCCTCTCCGCTCATCCGCGCCCGATCGCCATGGCCACTGCCATAACCGGAATCATCGGCGGGCTCCTGTTCCTGTCGCTGGGCAATGAACTGCTCCCCGCCTTTCGCGAACGGCATTATGTCTTGCAGGTGGTCGGCCCGACCGGCGCATCGATGGACTGGATGAAGCGGACCGGCACGCGTATCTCGCACGATCTGCTGGCGCTGCCGCAGGTCGCTACGGTGACGCAGCAGATCGGCCGGGCCGAGGCGGGCGAGGACACTTTCCTCCCCAATCACAGCGAATTCCACCTCAAGCTGAAGCCCGTCAACGGCGCGGGCGAGGAAGCCGCGCAAACAGCTATTCGCGACGTCCTTTCCCATTACCCGGGGATGCAGACCGAGGTGCTGACCTTCCTGGGCGACCGCATCGGCGAAAGCCTGTCGGGCGAGACGGCGGCGGTGGCGATCAGCGTCTATGGCGCCGATCTCGATACGCTCGACCGCGTCGCTGAGGCCATAGCCCAGACGGTGCGGCAGGTCCCCGGCGCGGCCGATGTGCAGGTGAAGGCGCCTGCCGGGACGCCGGTGCTGCGCATCCGGCTCGACCATGACCGCATGGCTCAGCACGGCATCACCGCCACCGATGCCTATGACGCGGTGGAGATCGCCTTCCAGGGACATGTTGTCGCCCAGACCAGCGAGGCCGACCGCACGATCGACCTGGCCCTCGCTTTGCCCCCGGCCCTGCGGCAGGACCCGGAAAGCATCGGCGCGATGCTGGTCCGCTCCGGCGACGGCACCACTACGCCCCTCAACGCCATCGCAACCATCCGGGAAGAGGAAGGCCGATCCACCATCGTGCATGAGGGCGGCCAGCGGCGGCAGGTCGTGACCGTCAATCCCACGCGATCGGACATCAGCGGCTTTGTCCGCGACGCGCAGGCCCGGATCGCGCACGACGTTCATCTGCCCCCTGGCGTCTATCTCGACTATGCCGGCGCGGCGGAGGGGCAGGCGGCAGCTTCGCGCCAGTTGCTGCTGAATGTCGGCTTTGCCGCCATCGCGATGATCGCGCTGCTGACACTGGCCTTTGGTGGAAGTCGACCGACCGCGCTGATCCTGTCAGGCACGCCCTTCGCGCTGACGGGCGGGGTCATCGCGGTGATGCTGACCGGCGGCACGCTGTCGCTGGGTGCGCTGGTGGGCTTCGTAACGCTGTTCGGTATCGCCGCGCGCAACGCCATATTGCTGTTGTCCCATGCGGACCACCTGCTGGAAGCGGAGGGCGCGGACTGGTCGGCGGAAACGGTGTTGCGCGCCACGCGGGAGCGGGTGACGCCGATCCTGATGACCGCACTCGTCACGGCGCTGGGCCTTGCGCCGCTCGCCATCGATGCCGGGCAGGCCGGGCGCGAGATTCAGGGGCCGATGGCGGTGGTGATCCTTGGCGGGCTGGTCAGTTCCACGGTGATGAGCCTCCTCTTCCTGCCCGCCTTGATCCTGCGCTGGCGCCGGGTCAAAGCAGTGGACTGACCAGCCGCGCGAGATTTTCCCACAGGCGGGACGCGCCCGGCCTCGCCCGCCAGACGGCGAGATCCAGCGGGTCGCTGTTGCCCATATAATGCCGGTGGATGGCCTTGAGCGCTCCAACCTGCTCGCCTGCATGCATGATCAGGCTGATCTCGGCATTCAGCATGAAGGAACGGATATCGGCATTGCTCGACCCGATGATCCCGACGCTCTCGTCCACGGTCACGCTCTTGGCATGGAGCAGCTTGCGGCGATAACGGTAGATCCGCACACCCGATCGCAGCAGTTCGTCATAATAGGATCGCTGCGCCAGCCCGACCAGATATTGGTCGACGACATTCGACACGACCAGATCCACCGTCACATTGCGGGCAACAGCATTTTTGAGCGCGGTCAGCAACGCCTCGTCAGGGATGAGATAGGGCGAAACGATGATGACATCGTGCTTCGCTTGATGGACGAGATCGACCAGCAGCCGCTCATAACCCGGCGTGCCGTAATCCGGGCCGCTGGGCATCGCCTGAAGCACTGCCGGGCCGCAGGGCAGCGGCACCGCTGGCACGGCCAGTTCCTCCTCCGTCTCCAGATACCAGTCGCTGGCAAACACCGCCTCGCAGGCTGCGGCCACCGGCCCTTCGATCCGCGCCACCAGTTCATCGTTGACGATTCCCGGTTTGAAATCCCGATCGACGATATTCTGCGACCCGATGAAGGCCAGCTGCCCGTCGAACAGGCTGAGTTTCCGGTGATTGCGCAAGTCGCTGCGCGCACGGCGCAGGGAGGCGAAGCGGATCGGCAGGATCAGATGCGCGTCCACCCCCGCCTTCCGCAACATCGCCATGCTTTGTCGTGCCCATGGCCGGGAACCCAGCGCATCGACCAGCACGCGCACCGTCACTCCGCGCGCAACGGCGGCGCCCAGTGCGCGCGTCACCTCGCGGCCGGTATCGTCACTGGCGAAAATATAGGTCTGAAGGTGGATGTGCCTTTCCGCCCGGCCGATTTCCGCGACCAGCGCCTCGATCGCGGCGTCATATTCCGTCATCAGGCGGAGCCTGTTCCCCATACAGGCGGGAAATCCGCCAAGATGCAACGCCAGCGTCTCGACCGCACTGGCGCTGGATGCCGGAGCGGGCAAGGCCTTTGCGACCGCATCCCGACAGGCGATGCTGTGCCTGAACCGTTCATGCCGCCATTGCGGGAAGCGGGGCCGCCCGATCAACCGATAAAGGATCAGCGCCGGAACCGGCATGAACATGACGAGCAGCAGCCAGCTCCGCGCGGCCTCCGGCGGCCGGCGCAACGGAATGAACACGATCATGGCCACACGAATGACCCATTCCGCCAGCAGATAGGCGAGTGCAAGATGGCTGGCGTCAAGCATCAGCGACGCAGAATATTCCGCCCGCCGCCGAAGGCAAGCGGGTGAGCCGAACAGGAAGGAATATCCCCCAGCTTGACGCGTATGGTGCCAATAGGACCTGAAAAATCGCGAGCATCTTCTCTTTGTCGTGAACCGGCCTACAGACGTTGAGGCAAATTCCGCCCGGAGGCTCAGTCATGATCGTCGCATCCACCACGGACTATCGCGAAGCGGCCCGGCGCCGTCTGCCGCCCTTCCTGTTCCACTATATCGATGGCGGCGCCTATGCGGAGCAGACGATGCGCCGCAATCAGGAGGATCTTCAGGATCTGGCCCTGAAGCAAAGGGTACTGAAGGCGGTTGGCGAGGTCGACCTGTCCACCCGCGTCTTCGATGAACCGTTCGCCCTGCCGGTGGCGATGGCCCCTGTCGGCCTGACCGGCATGTATGCGCGCCGGGGCGAAGTGCAGGCGGCCCGGGCCGCAGCCTCTCGCGGCATTCCCTTCACCATGTCCTCGGTTTCGGTCTGTCCCATCGAGGAAGTCCAGCCGAAGGTGGACCGGCCGATCTGGTTCCAGCTTTACGTCCTCAAGGATCGCGGCTTCATGAAAAACGCGCTTGAGCGTGCCTGGGCCGCGGGCGTGCGGACATTGGTCTTCACGGTCGACATGCCGGTCCCGGGCGCCCGCTACCGTGACGCGCATTCGGGCATGTCGGGGGCCCGTGCCGCTCAACGCCGCATGATGCAGGCTGTTCTCCATCCCCGCTGGGCGTGGAGCGTCGGGGTGATGGGGCGCCCGCATGATCTTGGCAATGTGTCGGCCTATCTGAAGCGAAAGATCGCGCTTGAGGACTATGTCGGGTGGCTGGGCGCCAATTTCGATCCGTCGATCGGCTGGAACGACCTCCAGTGGATCCGCGACTATTGGAAGGGATCGATGGTGCTGAAGGGCATCCTCGACCCGGAGGACGCCCGCGACGCCGTGCGCTTCGGCGCGGACGGCATCGTCGTCTCCAATCATGGCGGACGGCAGCTTGATGGCGTGCTGTCGACGGCGCGGGCGCTTCCCATGGTCGCCGACGCGGTGAAGGGGGACCTGACGCTGCTGGTCGATTCCGGCATCCGCTCGGGTCTCGATGTCGTGCGGATGCTGGCGCAGGGCGCGGATGCGGTCCTGATTGGTCGCGCCTATATCTACGCGCTGGCGGCGGCAGGCGAGAAGGGGGTCGCCAATCTGATCGACCTGATCGCCAGCGAGATGCGCGTCGCGATGACGCTGTCAGGTGCACGGTCGATCAAGGATATCTCGGGAGAAAGCCTGGTTTCATCCGGCATGACGGGAATGGCGCACCCATAAGCGGTCATTCCCTATCCGTAAGGGTCGCCCTGGCGCGATTGGCCGACAGATCGATCAGGGTGCCGGAGGCCTTGCGTTCCGAATAGCGGTCAACCAACTGAGCGCCATGCGGACGCATCAGGACGGTGATCCGCACCAGTTCTTCCATCACGTCCACGATCCGGTCGTAATAGCTGGACGGCTTCATGCGCCCCGCCTCGTCGAACTCCCTGTAGGCCATGGCGACTGACGACTGGTTGGGGATGGTGAACATCCGCATCCAGCGGCCGAGCAGGCGGAGCGTGTTGATGGCGTTGAACGACTGCGAACCGCCGGAAACCTGCATGACGGCGAGCGTACGCCCCTGTGTCGGGCGCAATCCCTTCATCTCCAGTGGCAGATGGTCGATCTGGGCCTTCATGATCCCGGTAATCTGGCCATGCCGCTCGGGACTGCACCAGACCTGCCCCTCCGACCACATCGACAGTTCACGCAGTTCGTGCACGGCGGGATGATCGTCGCTGGCGACCTGATCGGGCAGCGGCAGATCGGCCGGATCGAAGATGCGGGTCTCCGCGCCGAAAAATTGCAGGAGACGCGCCGCTTCCTCGACCGCCAGCCGGGAGAAGGACCGTTCCCGCAGCGAACCGTAGAGCAGCAGGATGCGGGGCGGCGGCTGTTCGTCACCAAGGCCGAGCGCCGGTCGGGTGATCGCAAACGCCCGATCCAGCGCAGGGAGATGACCGGGGTCGGGCAGGACGCGAACGCGGATCATGCGGGTTCCTCTTGTGGGTCAAAGACGATCCTGCCCACCAGATGGGCGGCGATCGCGCCGGCAAGTTGCGCCGCGATGAAGGCCGGCACGCAGGCCGGGGCGATGCCGGCAAAGCTGTTACTCAGGGATCGGGCGATCGTGATGGCGGGGTTGGCGAAGCTGGTGGATGAGGTGAACCAGTAGGCGGCGGTGATGTAGAGCGCGACGCTGGCCGCGATGCCGCCGGGCCGCATTCGCGCCGTTCCGATAATCGTGAGAACCAGCCCGAAGGTGGCGACCGCCTCGCCGTACCACTGGCCGGGGCCGGTGCGAACCTTTTGCGACAGCTGAAGGATCGGCACGTCGAACATCAAATGCGCGACCCATATGCCAAGGATGCCGCCCACAAGCTGCGCCACGACATAGGCCACAGCCATGTCGGTTCGGATATGACTGCGCAACCGCATGACCAGCGTCACGGCGGGGTTGAAATGCGCTCCCGACAATGGCCCCAGCATCGTGATGAGGACGAACAGCACCGCCCCGGTCGCCAGCGTGTTCCCGAGGAGCGCGATGGCGATATTGCCGCCCGCCAGACGCTCGGCCATGATGCCCGAACCGATCACGGTCGCGAACAACAGGAAGCTGCCCAGCGCCTCGGCAGAAATCGTCCGGCGGTTCACGCTGGCTGGGCGCGATTGCCGTCGGCGTCGACGACCTGCTCACCATCCTCCTTGGCGAAGGCTCCCTGTTGCGGTGTTGGGAGAATATCGAGCACCACCTCCGACGGACGGCATAGCCTTACACCAAGCGGCGTGACGACCAGCGGCCGGTTGATGAGGATCGGGTGCGCGATCATCGCATCGATCTGCGCGGCATCGCTCACGCCCTCGTCACCAAGGCCAAGTTCTGCAAAGGGCGTGCCCTTCTCGCGCAAAAGCTGGCGCGGGGTGATGCCGGCCCGCGCGATCAGCTGGATCAGCATCGCGCGCGAGGGCGGCGTCTTGAGATATTCGACGACGTGCGGCTCGATCCCGGCGTTACGGATCATGGCGAGCGTGTTGCGGGACGTGCCGCAATCGGGATTATGGTAGATGATGACGTCGGTCATGGGCGATCCTTCAACAGCAGCTAAGTTCGGCGAGCAGCGGATCGCACAATTCGGCACGACCCTGACAACAGTCCCTGGCGAGGAAGAGCATGAGGCCGCGCAGGACATCGATGCTGACGCGCTGGATTAGCTGGCGCCCGCGCTTTTCCGGAATGACCAGTCCAGCCTTCACAAGCACTGCCAGATGGGTGGAGAAGGTGCTTTGGGTCAGCCCGCTTGCTTCCACCAGTTGCCCGGTCGACAATCCCTCGGGCTCATGTCGAACCAGCAGCCGAAAGGTCGACAAACGAGTGGGATGCGCGAGCGCCGCGAGGATGGACAATGCCGCTTCGGTTTCCATCCATCGGGATTATACGATGGAATAACGGCCGTCAATAATCCATCGATATTTTCCGATCCAATCTTGCCACCGCGGATTGGGATTAATCCCAATTATGCATTGACATGCACTTTTTTCGTCGATAGCCAAACATGCACCGCCGTATATTTTTAAATGATAATCAATTGCGGGTAGAGGAGACACTAAATGAGACTTTCCGTCGCTTCCGCCGCCTGTATCGGCGTCAGTATCTGGGCGCTCAGCACCGCTGCCCTGGCGCAGGACACGTCGCAGTCGACCAATAGCGAAACCGCGAGCGAGGCTCCCGCCAGCACGTCGGACATCATCGTCACCGGATCGCGCATCGTGCGCGATGGCTATACCGCGCCGACCCCGGTGACGGTCGCCACGACAGAGGATCTGGTCAAGGCAACACCAACCAACGTGCCGGACGCACTCAACAAGCTGCCCCAGTTCCAGAACAGTTCCAGCCCTTCGCGCAGCTCGCATAATTTCGCCAACAGCGCGAGCCATGGCAATGTGCTCAATCTGCGCGGTGTGGGCGGAAACCGCACGCTGATCCTGTTCGACGGCGTGCGCGTGCCGCCGACCACCTATGTCGGCACGGTCGACACCAATGTCATTCCCAACGCCCTGCTCCAGCGGGTGGATATCGTGACCGCGGGCGCGTCTGCCGCTTACGGATCGGATGCCGTCGCGGGCGTGGTCAATTTCGTCCTCAACCGCAAGTTCGCCGGCCTCACCGGCAGCGTTCAGGGCGGCGTGTCGCAGCGCGGCGACAATGGCAATCAACGGATCAGCCTTGCCGGGGGCGTGGACCTGTTCGGCGGACGCGGCCATCTGCTGCTGTCGGGCGAATATTATAACAATAACGGCATGTTGCGGTCCGATCGCAAGGGCGGCAATGCAAACTATGTCTATGTCGGCAGCGTTCCCGGCAGCGCGGCAACGCCCGGTTCCAACGCCAATCCACGCGCTCTTCAGGACAATATCCACCTGATCTTCGCCAGCGACAATGGCAAGATACTGGACGGTCCCTTCGCCAATTACCAGATCAACGGCGACGGCACGATCCGGCCCTTCAATAATGGCACCGCTACAGGCACGGCGGCATTCAATATTGGCGGCGACGGCTTCGTCATTCCATCCGACGTCAGTGCGGTGGCGCCGCTGAGTACCTATCAGGGCTTCGGCCGGTTCAGCTATGATGTGACGGACGACATCAACTTCTACGTCCAGGGTAATTTCACCCGCAGCGATCTCAGCTATGTCAGCCAGTCCAATGCCTGGGTCGGCACCCAGAATGCGCCGGTGTTCGAAGGCAATCCTTTCATCCCGGCGGTGATCGAGGCAGCACTGGCGCCCGGCCAGCAATTCAATATCGGCAAATATTCGGGCGACGGCAAGAAGAAACCCTTCACCAGTGAACGCACCGATTTCTGGATGGTCACGACCGGCCTTGAAGGCAGTCTGGGCGACAATTGGAAATGGTCGGTCAACTACACCCATGGCGATTCCAAGCATAGTGTCCGCCAGCACGGCCTCTATGATTATCAGAAGGCCTATGCCGCGCTGGATGCGGTTCGCGACAGCAACGGCAATATCGTCTGTCGTCCTACCTTGAGCGCCGATCCGGTCATCCGTGCACGCTTTGCCGGGTGCCAGCCGCTCAACATCTTCCTGACCGGTGACGCCTATACCAACCAGCCGGGCTATGACTATGCGACCGGCACCATGGCCTATGACGCGCGGATCAAGCATGATGCCGCCGCGCTGCAATTTTCCGGCTCGCCCTTCGAACTGCCCGGCGGCCCTGTGGACATCGTGGTCGGCGGCGAATGGCGCAAGCAGTCGCTGGACCTCACCAGCAACAGCGACCCCTCGCTACTCGACACCACAGCCGAGCGTGACGCGTATTTCGCGGGCCTGCGCGGCGTATCCTCGACCTCGCTCTTCTACTGGCTGACCAATGTGGGCGAGGCGCAGGGCAGCGTTACGGTCAAGGAAGCATTTGGCGAAATCAACCTGCCGATCGTCAAGGACATGCCGTTCCTCCAGTCGCTGGAACTGAACGGCGCGGGCCGCGTCACCGACTACAGCACATCCGGGCGGGTCGAGACATGGAAGGCCGGCCTCACCTGGAAACCGGTGCAGGACATATTGCTGCGCGGCACGATCTCGCGTGACATTCGCGCACCCACCCTGTTCGACCTGTTCGCAGGAGACCAGAGCGGCATCGGCCTGCTGACCGATCCGGTTTCGGGCCAGACCGGCAATGTCTCCACCGTGTCGGGCGGCAACCGCCTGCTGAAGCCCGAGGTGGCCAAAACCAAGACCTTCGGCTTCGTGCTGACGCCTCGCTTCCTGCCGGGCTTCAGCCTGTCGGCGGACTATTTCGACCTGAAGATTGACGGCGCCATCGGTACGCTCGACACCACGCGGATCGTGCAGAATTGCGTCGCCAATGCGTCGGCGCCCGAATGCGCGCTCATCACCCGGCCCTCACCGACCGCCTTCCCCAGCCTGATCCGCATCGCGGCGGCCAATATCGCCAAGCTGGAAACGGCAGGGATCGATATCGACGCCAGCTATGCCACGCGCCTTGGCAACGGCAATTTCAGCGCCCGCGCCTATGTCAGCTGGCTCGACAAATATGTGACGCAGCAAAGCGCGGCGGTCGCCGCCTATGACTCGGCGGGCTACGGCATCAACAATGGCCCAATCGCCCGGCCGAAATGGCGCGGCACGCTGAACCTCAACTATGTGAGCGACGGCGGCCTCACCATCTTCGTGTCGGAACAATATACCGGCCCGGTGAAGGTCGGGTCGCGCGAACCAAACAATAATTATTCCGGGGCGAAGGCACCTTCGGTCTGGTACACCGACCTCACCATCAGCCAGAAGATCGAGGGTTGGGGCGGCAGTCTGGAACCCTTCATCACGATCAACAATCTGTTTGATCGCGATCCGCCGCTGGTGGCCGCCGATATTCCGGGCGTGAACCTGCCGACGATCATTTCCACCTATGACACGGTAGGGCGGGCTTTTACCGCCGGTGTGCGGTTCAAATTCTGATACAAAGTCGGGGCGGCGAACCAACAGGTCGCCGCCCTCATTCCTTGGGGAGAGGCAATGTGAAGGCAGCACAGTTTTGGGCAGGCATGGCCGGCCTTTCGCTTGTCGGCGGCAGCCTGATCGCGGCACCGGCTGCGCAAGGCCCGGTGGTGACAACCGCATCCGGCCCTGTACATGGACAGGCGCAAGGAACCGGCGGTATCTTCAAGGGCATCCCCTTCGCCCAGACGACCGGCGGCGATCACCGCTGGACCCCGCCACGTCCAGTCGTCCCCTGGACCGCGCCCTTCGACGCCTCGCATTTCGGCCCGATCTGCCCCCAGCCCGAAACCCCCAATGAACGCGGCGCGAAGCAGAGCGAGGATTGCCTGTCGATCAATGTCGCTACCCCCTCGCTCAAGGGCAGGATGCCGGTGCTGGTACTGATCCATGGCGGCGCCTTCTTCGTGGGCTCGGGCGCGGAACTGTTCGACGATGCCGCACGGGTCTATACCAAACGCGGCATATTGGTGGTGTCGCTCAACTATCGGCTGGGGCGGCTTGGCTTCTTCTCCCATCCCGGCCTGCGCGCGGAGCAGCCGGGGGTCCCGACCGGCAATTACTGGCTGATGGATCAGGTCGCAGGTCTGAACTGGGTCCGCAACAATATCGCGCACTTCGGCGGCGATCCTGACAAGGTGACGATCATGGGCTGCTCGGCAGGCGGCTCCAGCATCAATGCGCTGGTTGCCACGCCCAAGGCACGCGGCCTCTTCGCCCGCGCCAGCGCGCATAGCGGCGGCGGCATCAACAACGCCACCCGCCCGCAAGCACAGGCGGAACGGGAAGGCATCGCCTTTGCCGCCCGCGCGGGCGTGTCCGGCGAGGGCAAGGACGCCATCGCCGCGCTGCGCAAGCTCGATCCGGCAGCGGTCATGGCCGCCGATCCCGGCCCGCCCAATTTCGGCGCGGTGGTCGACGGCGATTGGATCCCGCAGGAAACCGCCGTCGCCTTCGCCAACGGGAATGTCGCCCGCGTCCCCTATATCGCCGGATCGACCAGCAATGAGGCGAGCATTTTCGGGCTGATGGGCTTTGATGAAAAGGTGCTGAAGGACCGTTTCGGCATCGACCTCCCCGCGGTGCGCAAAATCTATGACCCGCAAGGGAAACTCCCCCCGGCCGAACTGCTGCGGCAGGTGCAGACCGATTTCATCTTCACCTCGGCCGCGACCGCGACGGCGGGCCTTGCAGCGCGCTGGCAGCCTGGTTGGTCCTATCATTTCGCCTATGTCCCGCCCGCCGAGCGCGGGAAGGTCGCAGGCGCACCGCATTGCGCCGATTTCGGCTATACGCTGGGCGCGGCCAAGGCATCGCAAAATGCCGAAAATGCGCGACTGGCGACGATGATGCAGGATTATTGGGCGAATTTCATCAAGAGGGGGAATCCCAATGGTCCCAGCCTGCCCCACTGGAGCGAATATAAGGGGCCGCATCGCGGGCCCCTGCTGATCAACGGCAAGACGTCCGTCGTACCGGATTTCCGCGCAAAGCAGATCGCCTATTGGTGGAAGCTCTGGGCAGACCGCACCGGCCAGAAATTGCCTTGATCGGAAGCCGGCAATGACGAAAAACCGGCTCCGCATCCTTCCCCTTCTGGCGCTGATCGGCGCCGCGCCGCCACCGATCCAGTTCGAGATCGGGCGACTGCGGCCCGAACCATGGCCACAAACCGCCACCCGCTTCCCCGGCGGCGTCACTGCGCAGGCTGATATCATCTACAGCCAGCCACTCCATTATCGTCCCTTGCGGCTGGACCTTTACCGCCCGCAAAACCGCAAAGAGCCATTACCGCTGATCGTCCATGTCCATGGCGGCGCATGGATGACGGGCACCAAGCGCCATGGTGGGCCGATCAGGGACTTTCCCGCCGTGCTTGCGCAATATGCCGCACGCGGCTTCGTCGTGGCGTCGGTCGAATATCGGCTCGACGGCGAAGCGCATTTTCCGGCCGCGATACAGGATGTCAAAACCGCCATCCGCTTCCTGCGGCTACATGCCGGTGGTTATGGCATCGACCCCGCCCATGTCGGCATTTTCGGCGGATCGGCAGGGGGACAGCTTGCCGCCCTTGCTTCCACCAGTTGCGGCATCGCCAAGCTGCAACCACCCGCCGACCCCAACACACCCGATCTGGCAGCCATGTCCGATTGCGTACAGGCGGGCGTATCCTGGTATGGCGTGCATGATTTCGCGACAGTGCCCACTCCGCCGGGCCAGACGGGTCCCGCGCCCTATCTTGGTTGCCCGGACCAATGCTCCGGGGAGGTGCTCCGCTTCGCCAGCCCCATCACCTATGTCGATGCGCAGGATCCGCCGATGCTGCTGATCCACGGCCTTGCCGATACATTGGTGGCCGTCTCGCAAACGCAGGAGTTCAAATCCGCGCTCAAGGCCGCACATACGCCGGTCGACGCCATCTATATTCCTGGCGTCGATCATGGCTTTGTCGGCAAAACCGATGCGGACACGCACCGCGCCAATGCACAGGCGCTGGAGGCTACACTGGCCTTTTTCGAAAGGACATTGCGCCCGCGATAGAGCGCCTCACCCCGATTTCTTTCCTTGATATCGATGTTATAATCCTGCCATTCAGCAATCGATTGTTACCATGATGGGATAATGGCATGCCCGCCTGGGCCGGTATCGACGAATTCATTGCCGTGGCAACGGCAGGCTCCTTCACGCGCGGAGCGAAAGCGCTGGGCGTTTCGCCCACGCATGTCAGCCGCGCTATCATGGCCCTGGAACAGCGGGTACAGGCGCAACTGTTTCACCGCACGACCCGGACCGTCCGCCTGACCGACACGGGCCGCGTATTCTTCGACCGCTGCGCCCGGATCGCGCAGGAACGGGACGAGGCCATTGCGCTCATTTCCGAACAAAGCGAACCGCAGGGGGAATTGCGTGTCACCTGCTCGACCGCCATGGGCGAGCGCTTCGTGGCGCCGATCATCCGCCGCTTCGCAATGCGCCATCCCCGGCTCGCTTTGTCTATCGACCTGTCCAATCGCGTCGTCGATCTGGTGGCGGAAGGCTATGATCTGGCGGTACGGACAGGCGCGATCACCGACCCGCGCCTGATCGGCGCTCGGGTCGCATCCCGAACGCTCTACACCTGCGCGGCGCCGAACTATCTCGCGCAAGCGGGTCGTCCGACAACGGTGGACGCACTCGAACGGCACGAGTGCATCACCGGGACCAGCGCTACCTGGCATTTCAAGGTCGACGGGCAGGATGTCATCCATCGCCCCCAGGGCCGCTTCCGCTGCAACAGCGGCCATGCCGTGATGGAGGCGTGCATCGCTGGCCTCGGCATCTGCCAACTCCCCGATTTCTACATCCTGCCGCATCTGAAACACGGCATGGTCGAACTGCTGCTGGAAGATGTGCAGCCGGAGGATGAGCCGATCTGGGCCGTGTATCCGCAGCGCCGCCATCTGATGCCGAAGGTGCAGCAGGTGGTCGAGTGCCTGCAACTTGAACTGGGGCCGGCGATGAACCGGCCCAGCCGATAACTCCCTTAGAAAGCGTCAGCAGACAGCGCCATGACGGCGCCCTCACCCGAAGCGATGCTTGCCGCAAGGCCTTGCGCCTGCGGCAGCATCCGCGCCGCGAAATAGTCCGCGACGGTACGCTTCGCTTCATGCAGCGGGCTGTCGCCGCCCTGCGCTGCGGCGGCCATGCGCGTCCACATCCACCCCATGGCCACCAGTGCGAAGAACCGCAGATAGTCGACCGCCGCCGCGCCCGCCGCATCGGTGCCGGCGCCCTGCAGCGAAGCCGTCGTGGCGCGCAGCAACGCCAACGCCTCCTGCGTTTTCGCCGCGATCGTCAAACCCCCGGCCGCCGCCAGATCCGCCGCTACAGACGCGAAAAAGCCCTCGACCACCGCGCCACCAGCCAGCGGCAGCTTGCGCCCGACCAGATCCATCGCCTGCACGCCATTGGTGCCCTCATAAATCTGGGCGATCCGCGCATCGCGGACATATTGCTCCATGCCCCATTCGCGGATGTAGCCATGGCCGCCGAACACCTGCTGCGCCTGCACCGCGCTCTCAAAGCCGAAATCGGTGAAGCCCGCCTTCACCACCGGAGTCAGCAGCGCGACCAGCGCATCCGCCTTCGCCCGTTCCGTCGCGTCGGGGTGATGATGCGCCCGGTCGAGCTGCAACGCCGTCCACCCGGCCAGCGCGCGTCCCGCCTCCACAAAGGCGCGGATATTGAGCAGCATCCGCCGCACATCGGCATGCTCGATGATCGCCACCGGGTTCCGTGCGCCATCGGCGCTGCGCCCCTGCAGCCGCTCCTTCGCATAGCCGGCGGCCTGCTGATAGGCGGCCCCCGCAATGCCCAGCCCCTGAATGCCGACCATCAGCCGCTCGGCATTCATCATGGTGAACATGGCGGCCAGACCCTTGTTCGGTTCGCCCACCAGCCAGCCGGTCGCGCCGTCATAATTCATCACGCAGGTCGGCTGCGCATGAATGCCCATCTTCTTTTCCAGCGCGCCGACCGACATGCCGTTACGAACGGTGAAATCACCCCCCGCATCGGGCAGGAACTTGGGCACCAGGAACAGGCTGATCCCCTTCACCCCGGCGGGCGCATCAGGCAGGCGCGCCAGCACCAGATGAACGATATTGCCGCCGAAATCATGATCGCCCGAGGAAATGAAGATCTTCTGCCCGGTGACGGCAAAGCTGCCATCGCCCTGGGACACTGCCTTGGTCTTCAGCAGCGCAAGGTCCGTGCCCGCGCTGCTTTCGGTCAGCGCCATGGCGCCGGTCCATTCGCCGCTCACCATGCGCGGCAGATAGGCGGCCTTGAGGCCATCGCCCGCATGCGCCGAGATCGCTTCGCAAGCCCCGCGCGTCAGCCCCGGAAACAGGCCGAAGGACAGGTTCGCCGCCGCCATCATCTCATCCAGCCAGAGCTGAAGGATGAAAGGCAGCCCCTGCCCGCCATGCGCCGGATCAGCCGACAGCGAGGCCCAGCCCGCCGCCGCGAAATCGCGCCACGCCTCGGCAAAGCCCGCCGGGGTTTCCACATTGCCATCGATCAGGCGGCTCCCCTCCTCATCGCCATGGCGGTTGATGGGGTGCAGCCGATCGGCGCACATCCGCCCCGCTTCCTCCAGCACCGCAGCGGCGAGGTCCGCATCGACCTCCTTGCCCATCTCCGCCATCGCCCCGTCGAAGCCTAGGACATCCGTCAGCAGAAAGCGGTAATCGTCGATCGGGGGAACATAGTTGAACATCGGAGCCTCTCCTCAAAGCGCGGCGCAATCAATATACCAAACACCTGTTACAGTCAATTGACGGCGCGGGCGCATCGTGCAACGAAGGATGGTGCGTCAGGCAATGCCGACGGTCACGAACAATCCCCCTTCCCTGCCGATCGATGTCATCCACTTACATTGGGTGATCCATTCCTCCAGGAACCAGCCGCCCGTCTGGTCGGCAAGAAGCGCGTCGGCTTCCGATCCACCCAACAGGGCTGATGGATAGCTTCTGACATAGGTAATGCCGTTTTCCCCGAACCAGCGGCGCACTTCGGCAAGGGTGTGGCAATGCTCCAGCGGGTGGCAATATTGATCGCGCAGCCAGGCGCGATGGCGCTCGGCCTCCGTGGTCCGATCCTTCAGGACCGGGTCGCCCGGAATCCATCGGCCTGCCGTCAGCCGGGCCACGATCCGGCGCAGGCGCAGGGGGATGCGCGCAAAGCCATTGTAAAGGCCGATGACGATCATCCCGCCCGGCCGCGCCAGCCTCGCGATCCGGCGAAAGGCGGCCCGTGGATCAGGCGTGTGATGCAGCACCCCGGAACAATAGACGACATCGAAGGCGCTGTCGCGCAGGCCCGGCGCGAACAGGTCCGTCTCGACGAAAAGCGCGCGTCCGATGCCGAAATCCTTTGCCGCACCGGTCGCGAGCAGAAGAGAGGCGCGCGTCAGATCGGCGCCGATGACGACACGGTCGCCATGAGCGAGATAGAGGCTCATCTGCCCCGTGCCGCATCCTATTTCGGCGATCCGCGCATCGGGCGCGATCGCCCGGTCGAGCGCACGGGCGAACGGGCTGAGACCGGCGCGCGCGCGCAGCCAACTCAGGCTGGCATGGGGCGGGTAACCCGGGAAGGGCGCCTCGGTATAAAAGGCGCGCACGGTTTCGGTCCGTTCATCGCCCGGCAGCCGCAAATCCGCCACATCCTCGCTCACCGCATAGGCCGCGTCGCAACTGGCGCATCGCCAATCCAGTGTCAGCGCCCCGGCGCAGGCGGGGCAAGCCAGCAGGGGTTGGAAAATCGCATCCATCGCCGCGTCAGAAAATGGAATAGACGAACGGCGCCAGCGCCTCGACACCGGCGGCCAGCGTCAGGATCAGGCCGTTGAGGCACAGGAACAGGATCAGCGGTATCATCCATCGCCGCCGGGACGGCGACTGCCAGACGCCCTGGACCAGTTCCCCCGCCGTACCGAACGCGCTGCGAAAGATGATCCACTGTCGCATGATGCGGCTTTTCTTCCTGATCATGCTGCGGCCTCCTGCAAGCTCAAACCCTGTCCATGCCGCTTGCGCACAGCGACAGTGCCGGCGATCAGCAGGTCGATGCCACAACGGCGGAAGGTGGAATATCCTTCCGCCGCACTGTTCACGATCGGCTCGCCCGCAAGGTTGAAGGAGGTGTTGAGCAGGACCGGAAGGCCGCTTCTGGCGCCGTACAACTCCAGCAACCGGGCGAGCCGGGGTTCCATGGCGGGGTCCAGCAACTGCACGCGCGCCGTGCCGTCCACATGGGTGACGGCGGCCAGCCTGTCGCGCCATTCCGGGCGCACCGGGAAGACGCCGGACATGAACCGGCCCAGCCGGTCCGCTCCGGGCGAAAGATCGAAATAACGCCGTCCATGCTCCGTCAGCACGACCGGGGCGAAGGGGCGGAACTCTTCCCGATATTTGATGTCGCGATTGAGCCGGTCGCGCATCTCCGCATCATGGGGGGCAGCGAAGATGCTACGATGGCCAAGCGCCCGGGGACCAAATTCCAGCGCGCCGTCCATCCAGCCGACGATCTCGCCCTGCCACAGGGCGTCCGCTGTCGCGTCCAGCATGGACTGGTCGGTCATCTCGGTCACGGCCAGCCCATCCTCGCGTGCCAGACGGGCAAGTTCGGCCTGGTCCACCTGCGGCCCCCAGAAGGGATGGTCGGGGAAGGCACGATGCGGCTGGCGGAAATGGATGCGGTCCGCGATCAGCGCCGCGCCCAGCGCGCAACCCGCATCGCCCGGTGCCGGGGGCACGAAAATCCGCTTGAAACCGGATTCGGCCAGCATCCGGGCATTGGCCACGCCATTGAGCGCGACGCCCCCGCCCAGACAGAGATCGTCAAACCCCGTTTCGCGATGCAGCGACCGGGCGATGTCGACCATGATCTCCTCCAGCACCCGCTGCGCGCTGGCGGCGATGTCCGCGAAGCGGCGCCCCTCCGCCGTGCTGAGATCGATGGGATGATGGGGCGCGCGCGGCGGGCCGAACAAGTCGGTGAACGCCTGAGAAAAGGAGGTTTCCACCCGGCTCTGGAAATCGAAATAATCGGTATCCAGCTCAATGGCGCCATCGGCCGTGCGCAGGATCACGCGGCGGACATCGTCGACCCGATTGGGCGTGCCATAGGCAGCAAGGCCCATGACCTTATATTCGCCCTCATTGACGGCGAAGCCCAGATAGGCGGTGAAGGCCGAATAGAAGAGCCCAAGCGAATGGGGAAAGCGCAGTTCCCGGAACAGCCGGACGTAGGTGGACCCGTCATCGCACTTTTCTCCCTGACCGACCGTCATGGTCGCCCATTCACCAACGCCATCCGCCGTGAAGATGGCGGCCCGGCGGCATGGCGCGGTCAGGAAGGCTGCCGCCGCGTGGGAGAGATGGTGGCTGGTGAAGCCTATCCTGTTCCGCGGGATGCCAAGCTGCGCCGCGATGACGCCCCGGACCCAGAGCTTCTCGCCCAGCATATTCTTCATCGCCCGTGGGAAGGAGCGCCAGCTTTGCGGGAAGCTCCGCAGGCAGGAGGTCAGCACCCGGTCGAATTTCAGGGCAGGCCGCTCATAGAAGATGACCGAGTCCAGATCCTCCGGCTGGATGCCGCCCCGCTCCAGGCACCATTCGATCGCGCCGATCGGGAAGGCGGCGTCATTCTTGCGACGCGACATCCTTTCTTCCTGAACCGCCGCGACCGGCAGGCCGTCGATCAACAGCGCTGCGGCCGAGTCATGATAATGCGCGGAAATGCCCAATATCTTCATGGTCCAAATTCCCCTCCACCATCATGGTCGCTGTCAGCCGGGATCGGGGTCCAACCGGTCCGTTCCATCATCGCCGCACGCTTGGCGAAGAAAGCGAAAGGAGGTAGCAGGATGAAATATTGCGCCGTCAGGATGATGGTGGCGATGATGCCTGCCAGCGCCGTCGCCAGCCGCAGATAGGCTTTCCACAGACGGGATAGCCGCGCCTTCCACAAAAGGATGCGGCGATGCCCCGGCGCGACCCGGTCAAGTTCCGCAAGGGAATAGCGCATATGGGACTCCTCGTCGCGAAGGATGCGATCGAACACCGCCTGGGTCGGGGGGTCATGGCCCAGAACGCGGCTGTAGAGGGCGAAATCCCGCGCCGCCGCACTTTCGGAAAGGTGGATGAAGGCCAACAACGAACCGTCCTCCTCTTCCTCCACCCGCAGATCGTCGAGGCCCCGCTCACCCGGCGCCATCCAATCCATCATGGACTTTCCCGCCGCCTGCGGCCGCCCGTCGAGCAAAGCCAGCCCGCGGGCGCGGAACAGGCTGGCGTGGCGCTGCTCGTCCCGCGCATGGGCAAGGAACAGGCGCCGTAGCCGGGAATCGCGCGTCAGTTCCGCCGCGCGCACAAGGTCCCGCCCGCCCTGCAATTCCACCTCGCCAAATTCCAGCAGCTTCCGGGCGCGGGTGCGGGGCTGTACCCAGATCGCCCAGTAAAGCGGTTGCAGCAGCGACGTCATGAACCACGACTCCTCACAGAGCGGACGGTCGCGATCTTAGTGCCGGGCAGCAGGGATATGGTTCATCGGCGGCACGATCGATTTGAACCGGATCATGCGCAGCGGGCACTGAACCCATATGTCATGTGAGGGAGGCGATTATGCGCCATCTGAAAGTTCCGGCTCTGGTCATGCTGGCCCTGTGCAGTGCGATGGCCGCCGCCCAGCCGGCCGGACAGGTCCAGACCGTGACGGTCACCCTGTCCAACTTCCGCTTCACGCCGTCGACCCTGACACTCCAGCGGGGGCAAAGTTACCGGCTTCATTTCGTGAACAGCGCATCGGGCGGCCACAATTTCGTGGCGAAATCCTTCTTCGCCAGCAGCGCCATAGCCCCCGAAGATCGCGGCAAGGTGAAAGATGGCGAACTCGCTTTACATGGCGGGCAATCGGTGGACATCCTTCTGGTGCCGGGACAGGCGGGCACATATGAAAGCCATTGTTCGCATTTCATGCACAGCAGCTTCGGCATGAAGGGCACTGTCATCGTTCAATAGGCGGACCGGCAGCGCGATTTCCGCTTATCCCCCTGCAAATCGGAAACCCTCCGCGGCGAGACCGGGGCCGAATGCCAGCGCCGCGCCGTCAAAGGGGCCGGGCTGCTCCATCAACTCCGCCAGCACGAACATCAATGTCGCTGAAGACATGTTGCCAAAGCGCGCCAGCACCGACCGGGACGCAGCGAGTGCATCCGCCGGCAACGCAAGCGCGGCAGCAACCGCGTCAAGGATGGAGCGACCGCCCGGATGCACCGCCCAGACAAGTTCTGTCGGCGCCCAGTCCTGCAATATGGTGGCCCGGATCGCAGGATCGCGAAGCCCGTCCGCGATCCGGCCCGGCACCTGGCCCGAAAGGGTCATTTCGAACCCCGTGTCGCCAATGATCCACCGGATCAGCTCCGCGCTGTCGGGCAGGGTGGCGCAGAAGAAATGGGAAAGCGCCAGCCCGCCCGGCGTTGCGCTCACCAGCGCCGCCGCCGCACCATCGCCGAACTGGAGGCCCGCGAGCAGGAATTCGATGCTGCATCCCGCCGTCAGGTGCAAGGAGGACAGCTCGACGGTCACGACCAGAACCCGCGCCTCGTCATCCGATCGGGCGATATAGTCGGCAACCCGCAATGCGGCGACGGCGGCATAACAGCCCATGAAACCCACCAGCGTCCTTTCGACGGACGGGCTGAGCCCGAGCCGGTCGATCAGCATCTGGTCGATCCCCGGCGCGACAAAGCCGGTACAGCTTGCCACCACCAGATGGGTGATGCCGTCGAGGGTGATTTTCTGCCGCAGGGCCTCGACAGCTTCCTGCGCCAACCGTGGCGCCGCCTGCGCATAGACGGCCATCCGCGCGCCGGTCGAGGGCAAGGTTGCGCCATGATAGAAGCCACCCGGTTCCACCGGCGATCCGCCGTCGGTGGCACGGGGCAGGACCGACCAGCGATGCTCGATGCCCGACCGCGCGGCCATGCGGCGGAACAGCGCCCGGTCATGGGGGTCGGCAAGGCGCCCGTCCGCCCAGTTCAGAAAGGCATGATGGATGTCATGTCCCGGCACGGCCGTTCCGACCGCATGGATATGGGCAATGGGTCTGGTCATTGTTCAACCTGCATCTGTTGCGACGCCGTGGCGAAAACTCCCGGGAGGGTTTATCCTATGTGCTGCCGGGGCAGCGTTCGGTTCACAGGCTATCTGTGGCTCGTCCGCCGCCGGTTGAACTTTTCCACGGCTGCAGGACACTTATTCCCCGACGGCAGGGAGACGGGACTTGATCGGAAGATTGGCGATCGGTCGGCATGTTCGGGAACCGGACGGGGACCAGTCCGGCGACGGTCGCCTGATCGTCCGGATCTGCGCCCGCGACGTCCATGCTTTCGAAGAACTGTACCATCGCTATCACGCGCGTCTGACCCGCTTTCTCCTCCACATCGTGCACCAGCCGCATATCGTGGAAGAGGTGCTGAACGATACGATGATGGCGGTGTGGGAAAAGCCGGCCAGCTATCGCGGCGCGAGCAGACTTTCGACCTGGATCTTCGCCATAGCCTATCACAAGGCCATGAAAGCGCTGCGCCGCAGGGACGACCCGGTGGAGGACATCCAGGCGGAAAATCGCGCGAGCGAGGAGGAGACGCCCGACGAACATCTGAACCGGACGCGCGTGGGCCAGTCCCTGCAACAAGCCATGGAACAATTGTCGGTCGATCATCGCACGGTCGTCGATCTGACCTATTTCCATCAGATGGGCTATCGCGAGATTGCCGAGATCATGGGCTGTCCCGTCGATACGATCAAAACGCGGATGTTTCACGCCAGGCGGCATCTGCGGCGTCTGCTGGCGGGCGAACCGGCTGACTGGCTATAGGATAGGAGCGATGGCCAACATCATTCGACTGCATCGCGATCCGCACCGGGACACGCAACAGTTGCTGCCCTGGTATGTGACGGGCCGGCTCGATCCGGCCGACCATGATCTGGTTGCGGCACATCTTTCAGATTGCGCCCAATGCCGGGAGGAACTGGCGACGGAGCGGGAGCTGGCGGCCGGGATTGCCGGTCTCGTCCTCGACGGAGGAGCGGATTTCAGCGTGCTTCGCCGCCGCATCGCGCCCATCCGGCATGAGCAAGGGCGCAGGGGCGCGGCCTTCCTCCGGCTGCTGGCATGGCCGGGGAAATTCGGCTGGCTGCTGGCCGGACAGGTCGCTTTGGCCGCATCGGTGGCCATGCTCCTGCTGCCGCAAGGCCCGCCTGCGCCCTACCACGCCCTCGGGTCAACCGTCGCCGCCCGTCCGGGCAATGTCATTGTGATCTTCCGGCCCGACAGCCGGGAGGAAAATCTGCGCCGGCTGCTGACCGCCCAGCGCGCCCGGCTGGTCGACGGGCCGACGGCGGCGGGGGCCTATGTGCTGCAAGTCGCGCCGCAGGACAGGGACATGATCCTGAAGGCGCTGCGCGGGCAGCAGGACATTGTGCTGGCGCAACCTCTGGATGGAGAGGGCCAGCCATGATCCGTCGCCTGGCCACGCTGGGCACTTGGCTTTCGCTCTGCGCGGCGCTGCTGCTGCCTGCCCTTTCCCCGGTCCACGCCCAGATGGCGGAGACTGACGCGGCCCCTCGCCAGATCCTGGTCCTGACCCGCCTTCCCCCGGACCATATGCGCCTCAACCATGGCTATGGCGGCGGTTACGGGGATATTCAGGCGCGCAGCGCCCGCCGCCATGAGGCCGAGCGGATCGCGCGGCACCATGGCCTGAAACTGGCCGATGAATGGCCCATGCCGCTGCTTGACCTCGATTGCTTCATCATGACGGTGCCCGAACCCCAATCGGTCGCCGATGCCGTGCAACAGGTGTCCAGCGACCCGGCCGTGGTCTTTGCCGAACCGATGCACCTCTATAACGCCCGGGGCAATCCGTCCGCTTATAATGATCCGCTCTTCCCCGCCCAGCCCGATGCGCGGCTCTGGCGGCTGGCCGACCTGCACCAGCTATCCGTCGGCAAGGGCGTTACCATAGCGGTGATCGACAGTGGCGTTGATGGGCGGCATCCCGACCTTGCCGGACAGGTCGCGATCAACCGGAATTTCGTTGCAGATCATCCGGCCGCTGTGGAACAGCATGGCACGGCTGTCGCCGGTGTCATCGCGGCCAAGGCCAATAATGGCGTCGGCATTGTCGGCGTCGCGCCGCAGGCCCGCCTGATGGCGCTGCGTGCCTGCTGGCAACGGACCGGTTCAACCGCCACGCTCTGCGACAGCCTGAGCCTTGCCAAGGCGCTGCATTTCGCCATCGAGAACAGAGCGCAGGTCATCAACCTCAGTCTGGCGGGACCGCAGGATATGCTGCTGGGCCGGTTGATAGCGCTTGCGATCGCGCGAGGCGCCGGGGTGGTCGCGGCCTTCGACCTGACACTTCCCAAGGGCGGCTTTCCCGCGTCCCAGCCCGGGGTGATCGCCGTTTCGGACGAAGCTCTGGCCGCATCGGTCCATGGCGTCTACACTGCGCCCGGACGTGACGTGCCTACCACGCAGCCGGGGGGACGATGGACTCTGGTCAATGGCAGTTCCTATGCGGCGGCCCATGTCAGCGGCCTCCTCGCGCTTCTGCGGGCTGGACGGCCGGTGCGTGGCGATCGCCCGACCTTGGTCGCGGCGCGGGCGGATGGCGGCGCGATAGACGCCTGCGCGTCGCTGCTGCATCTGTCCGGCCCCTGTGACTGCGCCTGCGCCCGCGCCCCGAAGATCGCCGCCATCGCGCCGCCATGACGCCATGCGGACGGCTGCATGGTCCCTGTTGCTGCTGCTTTCCGGCCTGTCCATCCCGGCGCGGGCGGAGATAGGGACCAGCCTGTCCCTTGCCAGCGACGACCGGTTTCGCGGCCAGTCGTTGAGCAACGGCCATCCGGTCGCCACTCTGGACATGACCTATGACGATGTGTCAGGTTTTTACCTGGCGGGGTCCGCGACGGCGGTGCTGACCTCTGATGGGCCGCATCCCCTCAACATCAAGGGCAATATCGGCCACGCCTGGAAACTACGATCCGGTCCGGCCATCGACATCGGCATCGTCGCGTCCGGCTATACGGACTATTATAGCGGGGGCGAGAATGCCCATTATACCGAATTTTACGCAGGGGTCGCGTCGGGCCATCTGTCCGCGCGCATCGCCTACAGCCCGGATTATTTCCGATCCGATGTCCAGACAATCTATGGTGAGATAAATGCCGCCTTCAGCCCCGTGCGCGACTGGCAAATTGGCGCTCATGCGGGCGCGCTGTTCCAAATGGCCGGTCAACTGCCCCCTGACGGCAGGAAAGTGCATCGGGACTGGCGCGTGAGCCTGGCGAAACAGGCGGGAGATTTTGAGGTGCAATTGGCCCTGACAGGCGGCGGCCGCAACGCCGACTATTATGAGCAGCGCCCCGACCGAACGACCGTGCTCGCCAGCATCGCCTATATGTTCTGATCCTTTCCGGCGCGCAGCCTTGCCTGTTTCAGCCGTTCGGCAATCGCCTGCGCCATGACATCCGCTCCCCTGGCGTCGGGATGCGGGTCGTCGGGCAGCCGCCATGCCGGGTCCAGCTCAAGCCAGAGATAGGGGATGCGTCCTTCATCCAATATCCGTCGGCGGAGCAGCGCCTCCCGTCGGTCGATGGCACCGAAATGCGGAACGAGTATCAGCACGGCTGCATGATGCGCGCGCGCCAGTTCCACGCTGGCCGTCAACTGGTCCCGAACCTGACGGACGAGTCGTTCCATGGCCGCGCTGCTATGATAGGGCACATAAAAATCCAGCAGCCTGAGCAGACGCAGCCGGTGCTCCGCCGGGTGCCAGTTCAGATGCGGGCCGAGATGCGGCCTGTCGATGTCGTCGTCGCGGAACATGAGGCCCGGCGCAAAGAGGATGACGACGGCCACCGGCCGGGCAAAGCGCGGCAATTCCCGCTTCAGCCGTCCATAAATCTGATCGTCGGCATAGCCGTTCACGCCCATGTTGACCGGCTGAAGCCCCAGCAGGGCGGCGGTCCGCGCGCCGATGCTTTCCTGCCATTGCAGACCAAAGCCCTCCATGACGGACTCGCCCGCAAAGAGAATGCTGGGTTTTCGCGGATCGACCGGCTCGGCAAGGCTGCGGACGCGAAAGCCATGGGGGTCGAAGGCATAGTCGATCATCCGCCCGCCCTCCATCGCCTGTGCCGAGCGACCGGGCACGAAGGTCCAGCCGAGTATCGGATCATGGTGGCGCAACGGTTCCTGTTGCGGTGGATCTTCTTCAGCAGCGCGGGGCGAGCGCAGGCGCAACAGCAATTCGCCTGTGCCGAGCGCCAGTATCAAGGCCAGTGCAAGAGCGAGGATTTGCGGAAGCAGGTCCTTCCATCCTTGTCGGGCAAAGGCCCTGCGGATGACCGGGCGCAGCGGAAAAAGCAGCGCCAGTCCCAATCCACCCACGGCGAGGCGGGCCAGCCATGTCCCCAGCAGGAAGTCGTCGCGCGTGATGAAGAATACCGGCAGGAAATGCGCGTCGAACCACGCCTGATCCGCCATGATGGCGGCAAGGACCAGCAGCAGTCCGATGATTGCTACGACCGCTGCGGCGATCCGCGCGCGCAGGGGCATCATCGGCGTCGCTTCACGTCGAATGGGGTGGGTGCACCCATAGGTTTATCATCAAGCATCAGGTTCATGTCTGGAGTTCCACAGCCGCCTGTATCGACACCTTGGTGCCTCAGGAACAGGCAATGGTTCAGCAGCCGGTTGCATATGGCAAGCATCACGCTCAACCGCACAAATGCCGGGCCAGGCCTTTAAAACGGGTATCATGCGCAACACTGCCCGCCCCGGCCGCCGGGGGATCGCAAAGATCAGGCGTAATACCTTAAAGGCATCAAGCCTAACCCAAACAGTCTTTCCCATTATCGAAGCCGGACATTATTCTCCGACCCAAGACAGCGGAGAGAGTTATATGGCATCCCCCATTACCGTCGATGCGATTGAGACATTCATCCTCGATGTGCCGACCATCCGTCCGCATGTCTTGTCCGTCGCCACCATGCAATCGCAGGCCATGGTCATCGTTCGGCTGATCTGCTCGGACGGGATCGAGGGCATCGGCGAAGGCACGACCATCGGCGGCCTCAGCTATGGCGCGGAAAGTCCCGAGAGCATCAAGCTCACCATCGACAGCTATGCCGCGCCGATCCTGAAGGGCAGCGACGCGACCCGCCCCGCCATGATCATGGCCGCGCTGCGCAAGCAGATTTCCGCCAATCATTTCGTGAAGAACGCCATCGAAACCGCCTTGCTGGACGCGCAGGGCAAGCGGCTGGGCGTGCCCGTCAGCGAATTGCTGGGCGGACGTCTGCGTGACAGGCTGCCGGTGTTGTGGACCCTCGCCAGCGGCGATACCGGACGCGACATTGAAGAGGCCGAAGCGATGCTCGCTTCCCGCCGTCACAATGCCTTCAAGCTCAAAATCGGCAAGCGCCGTCTGGAAGATGATGTCGCGCATGTCGCGGCGATCAAGCGGGCCTTGGGCGACCGGGCCAGCGTGCGGGTCGACGTCAATCAGGCCTGGGGCGAAGCCACCGCCAAGCGCGGTCTTGCCCTGCTGGCCGATGCCGGGGTCGATCTGGTGGAGCAGCCGATCAAGGCGAGCCATCTGGCCGGCATGGCGCGGCTGACCGCGATGGGCAAGCTGGCGATCATGGCGGATGAAGCGCTCTACGGCCCCGATACCGCGTTCGCCTATGCCTCGGCCAGTGCGGCGGACGTGTTCGCGGTCAAGATTGCGCAGGCGGGCGGGCTTGGCCCTGCCAAGGCGCTGGCGGGCATTGCCGAAGCGGCGGGCGTGGCGCTCTATGGCGGCACCATGCTGGAAGGCGGCGTGGGCACGGTTGCCTCAGCGCAACTTTTCGCGACCTTCAACGATCTGGCCTTCGGGACCGAGCTGTTCGGACCGCTGCTGCTGACTGAGGAAGTTCTCACCGAACCGCTGGATTATTCCGACTACAGTCTGACCGTGCCCACCGGCCCCGGCCTTGGCGTCGCGCTCAACCCCAATGCGGTTGCGGGCTTCCGCCGGGATCGCGCCACCGCGACCACGGTCATTTTCCCCAAGCAAGCGAACGGATAAACCGATGTTGTTTCATGTCACCATGGATATCAAGGTTCCGCTGGACTACGATCCCGTGCGGTTCGAAGGATTGAAGGCGGCGGAAAAGTCCCGCTTTCAGGAATTGCAGCGCGCCGGGACCTGGCGCCATATCTGGCGCGTTGTCGGACAGTATAGCAATGTCAGTATCTTCGATGTGGAAAACAATACGCAACTCCACGACATATTGACGACTTTGCCACTCTATCCTTTCATGGACATGAAGGTGACTGCTCTTTGCCGCCACCCTTCCTCCATTCATGATGACGATCGCTGAAACCCTGTCACCTGGAGAGGTATAATGACCGAAGATTTTGTGAATACTCAAGCAGTTCAAACCCTGCTCGATCGCGCCAGCGGCCTGGAAGCCGAGGGCGGCGACAAGCGGCTGAAGGCCATTACCCGCGATCTGGTCGAAGCGGCGATGAAGGTCATCGTTCGCTATGACGTGACCGAAAGCGAGTTCTGGGGCGCGATCAAATATTTCCAGGATGGCGGCGCCGAATTGGGCCTGATCGTTCCCGGCGTCGGCCTTGAACATTTCATGGACCTGTTCATGGATGCGAAGGACGCCCAAGCCGGCAAGTCGGGCGGCACCCCGCGCACCATCGAAGGACCGCTCTATGTCGCAGGCGCGCCGCTGGTCGAAGGCGACGTCAATCTGACCGACGATGCCGACGACACCGGTACGCTCTATATGAGCGGCGAGATCAAGGGTCCGGACGGCGAGCCGGTTCACAATGCGATCCTGCATGTCTGGCACGCCAACAGCCAGGGCTGGTATTCGCATTTCGACCCGACGCGCGAGCAGACCCCGTTCAACAACCGCCGCCGCATCAAGGTGGGCAGCGATGGGCGCTACACCTTCCATTCGAAGATGCCCAACGGCTACAGTGTGCCCCCGGACGGCGCCACCGACGTACTGATGAAGGCGATCGGCCGTCATGGCAACCGCCCGGCCCATGTCCACTTCTTCGTCGAAGCGCCCGGCTATCGCACGTTGACGACTCAGATCAACTTCGGTGACGATCCCTTCGCGGCGGACGATTTCGCCTTCGCCACACGGGAAGGCCTGCTGCCCGTCCCCAACCGGCAGGGCGACACCGCCACCATCGCCTTCGATTTCGAACTGCAGAAGGCGGATGCCGCCAGCGAAGAGAGCTTTTCGTCCCGGACGCGCGCCGCGGCTTAACGACAGCAGGAGGCTTTCCATGCAGAAGATTTACGACAGCCCTCGGGTCGCACTGGAAGGCCTGTTGTTCGACGGCATGACCATCATGTCGGGTGGGTTCGGACTCTCGGGCAATCCCGAGAGTCTGATCCCCGAAATTCGGGCAGCGGGCGTCAAGGACCTGACCGTCATCTCCAACAATGCGGGGGCGGATCGCTTTGGGCTGTGGATGCTGCTGGAAAGCCGCCAGATCAGGAAGATGATCTCGTCCTATGTGGGTGAGAACAAGCTGTTCGAAAGCCAGTATCTGAGTGGCGAGCTGGAACTGGAACTCAACCCGCAGGGCACGCTGGCCGAACGCATCCGGGCGGGCGGCGCAGGCATCCCGGCCTTCTACACAAGGACAGGCGTGGGCACCGTCGTTGCCGAGGGCAAGCCGGTCGAAACGTTCGAGGGCGAGGATTATGTCCGTGAGACATGGCTGCGCGCCGACCTGTCGATCATCAAGGCATGGCGGGCTGACCCTGCGGGCAACCTCATATTCCGCAAGACCGCGCGCAACTTCAACCCGAACATGGCGACGGCGGGCAAGGTGACGGTGGTCGAGGTTGAGGAAATCGTGCCCGAAGGCAGCTTCGATCCTGACTGCATCCATACGCCGGGCATCTATGTCGACCGCATCATCCTTTCGACCATCAACGAGAAGCGGATCGAGAAGCTGACCACCCGCGAAAGGGAGACTGCATGATGAGCTGGACCCGCGATGAGATGGCGGCCCGCGCCGCGAAGGAACTGCGCGACGGCTATTATGTAAATCTGGGCATCGGCATCCCGACTCTGGTGGCCAATCATGTCCCCACAGGGGTCAACGTCACGCTCCAGAGCGAGAATGGCATGCTCGGCATCGGCCCCTTCCCCTATGAGGGCGAAGCGGACCCCGACCTCATCAACGCCGGCAAGCAGACGATCACCGCGCTGCCGACCTCCAGCTTCTTCTCGAGCGCCGACAGCTTCGCGATGATCCGGGGCGGCCATATCGACATGGCCGTGCTGGGCGCGATGGAGGTCGCCGCCAATGGCGATCTTGCCAACTGGACCATCCCCGGCAAGATGGTGAAAGGCATGGGCGGCGCCATGGATCTGGTCGCAGGCGTCAAGCGCGTGGTCGTGGTCATGGACCATGTCTCGAAGAACGGCAGTCCCAAGATTCTCGACGCCTGCACCCTGCCGCTCACCGGCAAGGCCGTGGTGGACCTCATCATCACCGACCTCGGCGTAATCGCGGTGGACCGCAAGGCCGGTGGGCTGACGCTGGTCGAAACGGCTCCCGGCGTCAGCGTCGAGGAGATCGTGACCAAGACCGGCGCGCCGCTCGCCATTAGGGAAGCCGCCGCCGCATGAGCGAGGCCTTTCTCTGCGACGCCGTCCGCACGCCCATTGGCCGCTATGCCGGCGCGCTGGCGTCGATCCGCGCCGATGACCTCGCCGCCCTGCCGATCAAGGCGCTAATCGAACGCAGTGGTATCGACCCTGCCGTCATCGACGATGTGATCCTGGGCAGCGCCAACCAGGCGGGCGAGGATAATCGCAATGTCGCACGCATGGCCGCGCTGCTTGCCGGCCTGCCTGACAGCGTGGGCGGCTCGACCGTCAATCGCCTCTGCGCCTCGGGTCTCGACGCTGTGGGCACGGCGGCACGGGCGATCCGGTCGGGCGATGCCGACCTGATGATCGCGGGCGGCGTGGAAAGCATGAGCCGCGCGCCCTTCGTCATGCCCAAGGCGGGAAGCGCCTATTCGCGCAGCAACGCCATTTACGACACCACCATCGGCTGGCGCTTCGTCAACCCGAGGATGAAGGCGCTCTATGGCGTCGATTCCATGCCGGAGACGGGCGAGAATGTCGCGAGCGACTTCGGCATCTCGCGCGCGGATCAGGACGCTTTCGCCCTGCGCAGCCAGCAGAAGGCGGCGGCCGCGCAGGCATCGGGCTATTTCGCCGGGGAGATCGCGCCGGTCGTCATCACCGACCGCAAGGGCCGGGAAACGATAGTCGATACGGACGAGCATCCTCGCCCAGACACCAGCATCGAAACGCTGGCGAAGCTCAAGCCCGTGGTCCGGCCGGACGGAACGGTGACGGCGGGCAATGCGTCAGGCGTCAATGACGGCGCGGCGGCGATGATCCTCGCCAATGAAGCCGCGGTCCAGCGCCATGGCCTGAAGCCCCGCGCCCGGATTCTTGGCATGGCGAGCGCGGGTGTGCCGCCGCGTATCATGGGCATTGGGCCCGTGCCTGCCACGCAAAAGCTGATGGCGCGACTGGGTCTCACCATCGACCATTTCGACGCGATCGAACTCAATGAGGCTTTTGCGAGCCAGGGCCTGGCGGTGCTGCGCGGCCTTGGCGTTGCCGATGACGATGCGCGGGTCAATGCCAATGGTGGTGCGATAGCGCTCGGCCATCCGCTTGGCATGTCGGGCGCACGCATCCTGATGACGCTGGCGCATCAGTTGGAGAAATCGGGCGGCAGGCTTGGTCTGGCGACGCTGTGCATCGGTGTCGGTCAGGGGCTGGCGGTCGCAGTGGAGCGGATATGATGGAAAAACTATTTGCCACCATGGGCGACGGATGCCGTATCGCCTGGCGTTTCGACGGGCCGGAAAACGCACCTGTGCTGATGCTTTCCAACTCGCTCGGCACCGACATGGACATGTGGGCGCCGCAAATGGCGCAGTGGACGCAGAGCTTCCGCGTCCTGCGCTATGACCAGCGTGGCCACGGCGCGTCGGATGCGCCGGCGGGCGCCTATTCCATCGACCGGCTCGGGCGGGATGTCATCGAACTGCTCGATGTGCTGAAGATCGGGACGATCGATTTTTGCGGCCTGTCACTGGGCGGCATGACCGGGCAATGGCTGGGCATCCGCGAGCCGGGCAGGCTGCGGCGGCTGGTCCTGGCCAATACGTCCAGCTTCATGGGGCCGCCATCGGCCTGGGATGCGCGCATTGAACTGGTGCGGCAGCAGGGCATGGCGCCGCTGGCGGACGCGTCGGTCGAGCGTTGGTTCACGCAGGCCTTTGCCGCGACTGGACAGGAAGCCATCGCACCCATCGGAGCGATGCTTCAGCTTACCAGGCCCCAGGGCTATGCCGGTTGCTGCGCCGCGATCCGTGACATGGACATGCGGCGCTCGGTTGCTCTGATCGACCTGCCCACGCTCGTCATCGGCGGTGCGCAGGACCCCGCCACGCCGCCGCCCCACAGCGAAGCGCTCACCCGCGCCATCGCCGGTTCGCAACTGGTGATGCTGGAAGCCGCGCATCTCGCCAATGTCGAATGCCCAGAGGCGTTCGGCGAGGCGGTACAGGAATTTCTGGCGTAAAGATACGCCCGCGCAACTCTACCTCCCTCCCTTGCGCGCCCGCACCAGCGCACAGAAAGCCGCCATCACCGCCGAGCGGTTGTCGCGGCGATAGGCAAGGCTGAGCTGCGTCTGCGGCGCGTCACCCAGGATCGGGCGATAGGCGACGCCGTTGAGCTGCGCTTCGGACGTCGATTCCGGCACCAGCGACACCCCTGCCCCCACCGACACCAGCGACAGGGCGGTCTGGATCTCCATCGTTTCCTGCGCGATGTCCGGTGAAAAACCCTCTGCCCGGCAGATTTGCAGGATGGTATCGGCAAAGCTCGGCCGTGGATGGCGCGGATAGAGGATGAAGGGGCGCGCCGAAAGATCGGCAAGGGCAATGTGATTCTGCTCCGCCAGCGGATCGTTTTCCGACAGGGCGACGATCAGCGGCTCCTTGAACACGACCTCATTGACGATCTCCGGGTCCTGAATCCCCGGCCGGGCAAAGGCGATGTCGATGGAGCGGTCGATCAGCGCCGCACGCAATTCCGCCGTGTTCATGGCATGCAGCACCAGTTCGACCTCATGATGGCTGGTGCGGAAAGCATTGAGAATGCCCGGCAGGATCGAGAAGGTCGCCGATCCGACAAAACCGATCTGGATGACGCCGACGCTCCCTTCGGATGCGCGCTTCGCCACCCGTGCAGCGTCGGCCACCCGCGCCAATATGTCCCGTGCGCGGGGAAGCAAGGCTTCGCCCGCCGCCGTCAGATGGATGTTGCTGCGTGTCCGGTCGAACAGCAGTGCGCCGATGGCCGCTTCCAGACTGGCGATCTGCCGGCTGAGCGCGGGCTGGGCAATGTGCAGGCGCTCGGCCGCGCGACCGAAATGCAGCTCCTCCGCCACGGCCAGGAAATAACGCAGACGCCGCACATCCACGCCCATCCACGGCGCGTGGGACAGGATATCCTTCGATGCGGCCATGCCGAAACGCCCTTCTTCAACGCGGGTATGAACGCCATACCGTTTCGGCATCAACATTTGCCTGATTACTATTTGATTGTCATCAGGCCGAAGCGCACTCTCCCCTCAAGACGAACAAGAACCCGATCGGGGCCCATGTGGAGAGAGAGATGCTGGAAACCGGAAGCCCCTTCCCCGGAACAATGCGCCGCCCCGATTGCAGGCGATCGTCACGGGGATCACCGCCGCACAGGTGATCGAATTCACCTTCGTCTACGGCGATCCCGATCTGGCGGTCGAACTGGTCCTGCCGCTGGCCGCCTTTTGTGAATTTTGCAGTGAAAACGGCGCGCATGTCGCCGTACCCGACGACCGGCTGCGCGCTTCGGTGAAGCGCCTGATCAGCCCGATCGCCGTCGCCCCCTTTGTGTCCATCGATGAGACGGAGCCGCACGCATGAACATCGATATCCAGGCAGAAGCGATCACGCCTCGCCGCCAGACCTTTTCCCATGTCGCCCGCCGTTTCGGTGTCGACAAGCCCGCCTCACGCTATGAGGAGGCGACCTATGACATACAGCCGATGGTGAATTTCCACTATCGCCCGACCTGGGAGCCGGAGCGCGAACTTTATGACGCCCGGCGCACCCGGATCGTCATGGCCGACTGGTATGTCTTCCGCGATCCGCGCCAATTCTACTATGCCACCTACAATATCAGCCGCTCGGCGATGCAGCAGTCCTTCGACGATGCAGCGAACTTCGTGGAAAAACGGGAACTGGTGGGCAGCGTCGGCGCGGAATGGCGCGACAAGGTGGCCGCCTATCTCATCCCGCTCCGCCATCTGGAATGGGCGGCAAACATGCACTGCCAGTTGATCGCCGACTGGGGTTTCGGCACGCAGATCACGTCAGCCGCCGCCTTCTGCGGCACCGACCGGCTTGGTCTGGCGCAGGTCATCTCCCGCATCGGACTGGTGCTGGGCGACGGCGCGGACGAGAAGCTGGTCGCCGGCAAGAAGCTGTGGATGGAGGCACCCGAATGGCAGCCGCTGCGCCGTCTGGCCGAAGACCTGCTGGTCGTGCGCGACTGGTTCGAGGTCTATGCGGCGCAGCTTGTCGTCCTTGACGGCCTTGTCTACCCGCTGGTCTGCGATGCCTTCGACAAGGCGGGCGCCGCGCATAATGGCGCGCCCATTTCGATGATGACGGGCTTCCTCTCCGACTGGTTCGCGGACAACAGCCGCTGGACCGACGCCGTGATGAAAGCGGCGGCGGCGGAATCCGAAGAGAACCGCGCCACCCTCAACCACTGGCTCGACATATGGGGCGTCCGCGCGGTCGAAGCGCTCACTCCCCTTGCCGCCAGCGTTCTGGGCGACCTTGGTCCGGCAGCGATCGCGGACGCCCGCACGCAACTTTCCGCCCGGCTCGACAGGCTGGGCCTCACCTTCGCCAAGGAGCTTGCCGCATGAGCCGCCCCGTCTCCATCACCCTGCAAAATTCGCAGGACGGCATCGCCATTGCCGATGCGATCATGGCCGACAATCCGGAAGCCGAGCGCAAGTCCTTCCCCGCCATGACCAAGATCGACTGCCCCGGCCGCCTCGTCATCCGTGGCGAGAGCGTGTCGGAACTGCTGGGCCGCGAATGGGACCCGCAGGAAATTCACATGAGCGTCATCTCCCTCTCCGGCACGGTCGATGAGGATGACGGCAGCTTCACCCTGTTCTGGAGGTAAGACAATGGCCGCCCGCAAACTCAGCCTGAAGCAGAAATATGGCCACTTCACCCGTGGCCTCGACTGGGAGCCGAGCTACCAGAAGAAGGAGGATATCTTCCCCTTCGCCACCTTTGAAGGGATCAAGATCCACGACTGGGATGCATGGGAAGACCCGTTCAAGCTGACCATGGACGCCTATTGGAAGTTCCAGGCGGAAAAGGAGCGCAAGCTCTATGCCGTCATCGACTCCATGGCGCAGAATAACGGCCAGCTTGGTATCACCGATGCGCGTTACCTCAATGCGGTGAAGATTTTCCTTCAGGGCGTGACCCCGCTGGAATATCAGGCGCATCGCCACTTCGCCCATCTGGCGCGGCATCTGCCGGGTGCTGGGCTGCGCGTCGCGGCGCAGATGCAGTCGATCGACGAACTGCGCCATTGCCAGACGCAGATCCACACGATCAGCCACTACAACAAATATTTCGACGGCCTGCACGACTTCACCCACATGCATGACCGTCTGTGGTATCTGTCGGTACCCAAAAGCTTCTTCGACGATGCGATGAGCGCCGGACCGTTCGAATTCCTGACCGCGATCAGCTTTTCCTTCGAATATGTGCTGACCAACCTGCTGTTCGTGCCCTTCATGTCGGGAGCCGCCTATAATGGCGACATGGCGACCGTGACCTTCGGCTTTTCCGCCCAGTCGGACGAAAGCCGGCACATGACGCTGGGCCTGGAAGCCGTGCGCTTCCTGCTGGAGCAGGACGAGGCCAATGTGCCGATCGTCCAGCGCTGGCTCGATAAATGGTTCTGGCGCGGCTACCGCCTGCTGGGTCTGGTCGGCATGATGATGGACTATATGCTGCCCAAGAAGGTCATGAGCTGGGCCGAGGCGTGGGAAACCTATTTCGAGGAAGCTGGCGGAGCCCTGTTCGCAGACCTTGCCCGCTACGGTATCCGCGAACCCAAATATGCCGAGGTCGCCAAGGCGGAAAAGGGCCATATGACCCATCAGGTCTGGGGCATCTTCTACAATTTTGCCCATGCCGCCGCCGTCCACACCTGGGACATTGACGACCAGCACATGGCCTGGCTGCGCGATAAATATCCCGAGACCTTCGAGAAACATTATCAGCCGCGCTATCTGGCATGGCGGGAACAGGCGGAACAGGGCAATCGCTTCTACAGCCAGGGCCTGCCCCAACTCTGTCAGGTCTGCCAGATCCCGATGGCCTTCACCGAAGTGGGCGATCCCACCACGATCAGCTTCCGCGTGTCGGAATTTGAGGGCGATCGCTATCACACCTGTTCAGACGGCTGTAAGGACATTTTCGACCATGAGCCGGAGAAGTTCAAACAGGCCTGGCTGCCGGTGAACCAGATCTTCCAGGGCAATTGCGGCGGCGCGACGCTGCCCGAAGTACTCGACTGGTATCACATCAATCAGGGCGCGGATAATCTCGACTATGTCGGATCGCCCGAGGAAGCCCAGTGGAACAAGTGGATGGAAGGGCGCCGCCCGACCATGCCCATCGCGGCCGAGTGACCGCGCGACAAGCATCAGGAGAGAGAATATGCCCGTTGCCAGCCTGAAACCCGGCTATGCCGGCCCCAACCGCGACGCGGTGGACAATTATCACGGCGCGCAGCTCGTCTATGTGCATTGGGAAGGCCATCTCAATTTCTGCGCTGCGATCACCCTGCCGCTGCCCGCCGACACCCCCTTCGGCGCGCTGACCGGGGAGGTGCTGCCGCACATTTACGGGGCCGATCCCGACTGGGCGTCGGTCAACCTTTCCACCGCGCACTGGACGCTCGACGGCAAGGACTGGTCGCCCGATCCGGCCAAAAGCATCGGTGAGCAGGGTGTGGGCCACAAGTCGCTGATCCGTTTCTGGACGGATCGGGCCGGCTCCGCCTGACGGACGAAGCAGGACAAGAATCATGTCAACGCTGACCATCGAACCTACTGGCGACGAAGTCGAAGTCGCCGAAGGACAGACGCTGCTCGACGCCTGCTTGCGCAACGGCATCTGGCTTCCCCATGCCTGCGGCCATGGCCTGTGCGGCACCTGCAAGGTGACCGTGCTGGAGGGCGAGGTCGATCATGGCAACGCCTCCTCCTTCGCCCTCATGGATTTCGAGCGTGACGAGGGCCGGACGCTGGCGTGCAGCGCCACGGCGCTGGGCAATGTCGTGATAGAGGCGGATATCGACGATGACGAGGATGCCCGCCGCATCACCGTCGCGGACTATGTCGGCACCGTGGCGCGCACCGAAATGGTGACGCCTGACATCATGGCAATCTGGCTGGCCCTGCCCGGTTCAGGGATCGACTTTCAGGCGGGTCAATATGTCAATGTCACCATTCCGGGTATCGAGGGCACACGCGCCTTCTCGCTCGCCGGAAGCCCTTCGCAGCCCAATGAGATCGAACTGCACGTCCGGCTGGTACCGGGCGGGATCGGCACGACCTGGCTGCACGAAAATCTGAAGGCAGGCGACAGCCTGTCCTTCACCGGGCCGCTCGGCCGCTTCTATGTCCGGCGCTCGGCGGAAAAGCCGCTGATCTTCATCGCTGGCGGGTCGGGTCTGTCCAGTCCCAAGTCGATGATCCTTGACCTGCTGGAAAGCGGTTATGAAGAGCAGATCACATTACTGCACGGCGCGCGTCGTCCGCATGATCTGCACTTTGCCGAACTGTTCCGGCAACTGGAGCAGGACCATGACAATCTGCGCTACATTCCCGTGCTATCTCAAGCCGAGGAAGGCGACGGGTGGGACGGCGAAACGGGCTATGTCCATGACGCCGCCAGGCGCCTGTTCGACAGCAGGTTCAACGGGCATCAGGCCTATCTCTGCGGCCCCCCGGCGATGATCGACGCTGCCATCACCACGCTGATGCAGGGCCGCCTGTTCGAACGCGACATTTTCATGGAGAAATTCCTGACCGCCGCAGACGCGGAGAACACGGCAAGATCGCCGTTGTTCAAGAAGATTTGAGATATCGATGATGGGCTTCGGGGACAGTCCCGCCAACTGAAACGGGCCCCTGCCTTCGCAGGAACACATCTGTCCAGCCGTCGAATTTCCAGATCCGGACATCCGCCGGAGGACGTCCCACGCCCAACGACAACAAATATTCAGAGAGGGAAGTATGCGCAAATATACGCTCACACTGGCCGCTGCGCTCGCCGCGACCGCCACCACCGCACAGGCCACCGAAACCGGCGGCGGCGCTTATCCCAATGGCGCGGAATCCGTCGGCGTTGCACAGCTTCCACCGCCCGGCACCTATCTGCTTGGCTACTCCAACTATTACACCGCCGACCGGCTGAACGACGCCAACGGCAAGAGCGCCGTGCCCGATTTTTCCGTGGACGCCTTCGCCAATATCGCGCGCTTCGTCCATGTCACGGACAGGAAAATCCTCGGCGCGACCTTCGCCATGCAGGCCTTCGTGCCGGTCGTCGACCTGACCGTCCATGCCGCAGGCGCGCGGCAGCATAAATTCGGTCTGGGCGACATGATCGTCAACCCGTTCATCCTTGGCTGGAACAAGGGTAATCTGAACATCATCGCGACGATGGACAGCTATGTCCCGACCGGCCGCTACCGCAAGGGCGACCTCGCCAATATCGGCCGCAACTATTGGACCTTCGAACCCCTTGTCGCCATCACCTATGCCGATCCCAAAGGCGGACCGGAAGTCTCCGCCAAGTTGATGTACGACTTCAATACGAAGAACAAGGCGACCGACTATCGGTCGGGACAGGAATTCCACGTCGACCTTGCGGCTGCCTATAATTTCAACCCGCTGACCGTTGGCGTCACGGCCTATTATTACAAGCAGACCACCGACGACAAACAAGGCGGGCTGCGTGTCGGACCGGACGGCTATAAGGGCGAAGCCTTCGCAGCCGGGCCGCTGATCCGCTATCAATTGGGCCATGTCCCCGTCACGGCGCAGTGGCAGCATGAATTTCATGCCGAAAACCGCCCGCAGGGCGACAAATTCTGGCTGAAGGCCGCCTTCCGCTTTTAAGCGAAGGGAAAGACAAGCAGGCAGAACAACGCCATGCAGCAGGCGGGCGCAGCCAAAGCCAGCGCCAGTCGCGGACGCCACGACAGCAGCAGCACCAGGCCCGTGCCCGCCACGCACATCTGCCCGATCCACGCCACCATTCCCTGCGCCATGCCAAAGCGCAGCATCGCGACGACAAGGGCGAGGATGAGCATGACCCATCCCGCCCACCGCGCCATTCCGGGCGAAGGCATGATCGGCAGTGGCGGCGTGGAACGATGCTTCTTCGACGCCAGCGCCATGCTGGCCAGGGCGGCATAGCTGACAAGCCCTGCTTCAAGCGGCATCGGCAACCTCCCGCGCGGCATGGACGGCGGTGGCAGCCCTCCCCGCATCGGCGCGCCGCCTCGGCCCGGGCGCAGCCTTTGCACGGCTTGCTCGCCATGCTCCAAAGCCAAGCAATGCCGCGCTTGCCAGAAAAGCGGCGTCAAAAGACAGGAACAGCCAGTCACCGCTCAAAAGGCTTGCGACAGGACCGCGATCGGTCGTCGCCATATTGACCAAAGGCAAAGCGGCAAAGGCAAGGGCGGACAGGCCGAGCGCCTCGATCCACGCGCGGCGCACCGGGCGGAGCAGCATCAGCCCGGCAAGGCCGAACCATGTCCAGAACATCGCAGCGACCTCCATATCCTGCCGTCCGGTCAGATCGGCCGGGATCAGCCGATTGGCGAGCAGATAAGCTGCCATGCCGGCGGGCAGGCAGGCGATCGCACCGATATTCAGCCGTTCGACCAGACAGAAACCGAAAAAGGGCTTTGCGCCCGGCTTGCGCCGCTTGGCAGTCCACAGCAGCAGGCCCGTCCCGACCATCGTCGTGCCGGTCAGCCCCAGCAGGAAATAGGTCCAGCGCAGCGCTGGGCCGGCAAAATTCCCCATATGCAGCCCCAGCATCACCCCCGCCGTGGTCAGCGCGGTGCCGGGCGGCGGCGATTGCGACATTTTCCTGCCAGTCGCGCCGGAATAGGTGATCGAATCCCCCCGTGCATTCAGCCGGTCGGCGACGCTGCGCAGGATCGTCACCGTGGCCGCCGCGTCATTGGGATTGCGGATGACAATGGCCCGGGGCTGGCCCCCTCTCCATTCGTGCGACGCCGCATCCACCAGCGGCCCGATGGGCGTCAGCGGCGCGGGCCTGCCTGACGCCTCGCCATCCGGCTCCGTGCCATAGGCTTCCGCGTAGAAGGCCGTGGGCTTGGGATAATTGGCGGCAACCGGCCATGGCATGTACATTACGAACAGCGTGATAAGCCCCGTATAGCTGATCATCGCGTGGAACGGCAGCGCCAGCACCGCCGTGACATTATGGGCGTCGAGCCAGCTGCGCTGCCCCTTGCTCCATCGCAGGGTGAAGAAATCAACGAAGATCCGCTTGTGCGTGATCACGCCCGAAATGATCGCCGCCAGCATGAAGATGGCGCACAGTCCCGCCAGCCAGCGGCCCCAGGGATGGGGCAACTGCAACTGGAAGTGGAAGCGGTAGAAATGCTCCCCTCCCCTGGTTTCTCGGGCGCTGATCGGCGCGCCTGTCGCGGGGTCCAGCTTGATCTCGCTGCCGCGCTTCGCGGGCGCGGCCTCGGGATCGGGCCGGGGCATGGCAAAGATGCGCGTTTCCGCTGTCCGGTCATCCGGCAGGTAGATATACCATTGCCGGTCGTCCGGTGATGTACGCTGCATATGGGCGACAGCGGTTTCGGCGGCGTGCCGGGGCGAAACCGGCTCCAGCCGCAATTCCGGCTGCATCCAGCGGGTGATTTCCGGCCGGAAATAGCTGGCCGTGCCGGTCAGGAACATGGCGAACACGATCCACCCCGCCAGCAGGCCCAGCCAGTTGTGTATCCACGCCATGGACTGGCGCAGGCCCCTTTCCGCCGATTTCGCCTTGCCGCTCATGGACGGGGTCCGATCAGCAACAACGCGCCGATGGACAGCAGCGCGCTACCCCATATCCATCCCGCCACTTTCAGCAGCCGCCTTTCATGGAAGGCCCAAAGACCAAGCGAAGCGAAGATGAGGAAGGACAGGATCATGCCCCATAATGTCGCCTCGACCCGCGCGATCGGCAGCAGCCGCGCACCCAGAGAGGCCAGACCTGCCGCGGCCGCATAGCCACCCGCCAGCGCCGTGATGCAACGCGCGGCCATGCGCCAGTTGCGGCGTAACAGCAGGAAAGAGGGCAGGAAATTTCGGCTGGTCACATGCGCTCCCCATATCAGGCGGGGTTGCGGATAGCCCAGTTGCACTCTAGTAGCAATTGAGAATCATTATTATTCGCAATGATAAGGGGCATTATGCGACATTCTTCAAAGGCCATGCTGCTGGCCGCGATTCCGGCGCTTATCCCAACCCTGGCACAGGCCGAAGACAGTGCCGACGCACGGGCCGACACCATCATCGTCACCGGCCTCAATGAGAACAAGACCGGCACCGGGACCAAGACCGACACGCCGCTGATCGCCACGCCGCAGACCATCACCATCATCGACCGGGAAGAGTTGACCCGCCGCAACGCGCTGTCGATCAACGACGCGCTGGGCTATGTCGCGGGCGTTTCCACCAACCAGCGCGGGGCGCTGGCGACCCGCTATGACCAACTCGTCCTGCGCGGCTTTGCGCCGGGCATCTTCCTGGACGGCATGCGCCTGATCGCCGGTCCCTATTCGACGCCGCAGATCGACTTCAACCGCGTCGATCATGTCGATGTGGTGAAGGGGCCCGCTTCGGTCCTTTATGGCAATGCGCCGCCCAGCGGCCTTGTGAACCTGACCAGCAAGATGCCCGAAGCGGAAGCCTTTGGCCGATTCGAGGGACAGTTCGGCAATTTCGATTTCATGCGCATCGCGGGCGACGTCAACCAGCCGCTGGACAGCGAGGGGCATCTGAAGGCCCGCATTGTCGGCGGCTGGCAAAAGGGCGACAATCTGGCCAAGGGTACGTTCAGCGAACGCTGGCACATCAGCCCGATGCTGACCTTCTCCCCTGACGAAGCGACCAGCCTCACCCTGATCGCCAGCTATCAGCACAGCCCGCATGGCGGCGGCTATTCGGGCACGCCCGCCTATGGCACGGTGCTGCCCAACCCCAATGGCACGATCCCGCGCAACATGAACACCGGCGATCCGGGTTATGAACGCTATGACCACAGGGCCAAGTCGATAGCGGCATTCTTCCGCCATGATTTCGACGAGCATCTCAGCTTCGCGTCGAACTTCCGGTTCCAGAACAACAAGCTGTCCTATCGCCAGATCTACACCGCCGGTTTCGCCAGCACCGGAACGGGTGCGAACCGCAACAGCGACTATTCGATCATTACACGCGGCGGCGGTGGCGCGGATGAAGATTTCGATACGCTGACGCTCGACAATCATCTGAACGCCAGATTCGCGACAGGCTTCATCCGGCACAATATTCTGGTTGGCATCGATTATCAGCGCATCACCGGCGAAAATGTGCAGCAGTTCAACACCGGCGTCGCGGGCGGCATCCCCAATCTCAACCTGTTCGCGCCGACCTATGGCGCGGGGCTGCCCAGTTTCGACCTGACCAAGCTGTCGGCATCCTATGCTAACACCTATGGCAAGCGCGACCAGCTGGGCGTTTACTTTCAGGACCAGATGGCCATCGGCCGGCTGCAACTGATCGCCAGCGGACGTCAGGACTGGTATGACCAGACCTCCCTGAACCTTAACCCCACGACTGCCGCGGCCCGCGCCGCGCCGGTGACGAAGCTGCACACGACCGCCTTCACCATGCGGCTGGGCGCACTCTATGAGTTCGCCTTCGGCCTTTCACCCTATTTCAGCTATTCCGAATCCTTCGAGCCGCAGGCTGGCACCCGCTATATCTCCGCGACGGAGACGGCCCCCTTCGTGCCCGCCACCGGCACCCAATATGAAGCAGGGCTGAAATATCAGCCACAGGGCACCAATGCACTTTTCACCCTGTCCATTTATGAACTGAAACGCCAGAAGGGCTCGACCGCCACCGATCCGCGCGCCGGTACCAACGGCATCCCCGCCAATGCCACGATCCAGGTTGGCGAAGTGCGCGTGCGCGGCGTTGAATGGGAAGGACGTGGCGAGATCCGGCCCGGCCTCGATCTGGTCGGCACCGCCAGCTACACCGACGCGATCATCACCGAAGGCAGCGCCGCCATCCCGCCGACCGCGACCAGCAACGGTACGCCCAGCACCACGGACACGCGCCAGCTCGGCGTGCCGAAATGGAACGTGTCGAGCTTCCTGTCCTACGATTTCGGCAAGGCACAGCAGGTTTCCGGCTCCCTGGCGGGCCTCAGCATCGGCGCGGGCATACGCTATGTCAGCGGGTCGGACGGCACCACCAACTATGCAGTCGTCAACGGCGTCACGACCTTCCAGCGTTTCCATAGCAAGGGCTTCACACTGGTGGACGCGATGCTGGGCTATGACCTGTCGAAAATCGGCCTTGCCGGCTGGAGCGCTTCGGTCAACGCGTCCAACCTGTTCGACAAAAATTATATCAGTGCCTGCCCATTTCTGAACAGTTGCTATTATGGCGCGCCCAGAACGGTGGTCGGATCGCTACGCTTCAACTGGTAGGTCATGCCAGTGTGGTGGATTTGAAATACGCCTCATGATAGCGGCCAGGTGGGGAGCGTATTTCAAATCCATAAACCACACTGGAAACATATATATTTGCTAGTGACCCGAATCTGAAGTTCGTTCAGCGCCCGCCCAATAGTGTGACGAACTTCAGATTCGGGTCACTAGTTGCTTGCGGGTTTCCCATGATGATTGAACATGGCAAAGGAGCCTGAACCGCTGATAAAATGAGGAGGAAGGATGACAAAGATGCGCGCCACCATGCTGACAATGGGCATGAGCGCCCTGTCACTGGCCGCCATGCCGGCATCGGCCCGCGTGGCCGATGCGCAGGCGGAGCGGATTTCCGGCAACAGTATCAGGCTGAGCTGGACCGGCGCCGCCAAGGTGGATGTCTATCAGGCCGACCGGGCGGACGCGGATATCGCAACGTCCCGTCTGGTCTCGGCCGCCGATGCGGATGGCGGCCAGACCGTCACGGTCGATCCGGTCAAGCGCCCCTATTTCCTGCTGCGCGACCGATCGGACAACAGCGTCGTCACCGTGTCGGAACGGCTGGTTCCGCTGGCGCAGGGGTCGAATTTCCGGGACATTGGCGGCTATCGGACGACGGACGGGCGGCAGGTCAAATGGGGCCTCATCTACCGTTCGGGCGCGTCGGCCATGCTGACGGCGGACGATCTGGCAAAGGTCCATGCCCTCGGCCTGCGCAACATGGTCGATCTCCGTTCGGATGAGGAAAGGCAGCTTGCACCATCGAAGATCGATGGCGTGCACTATTCGGCCATCGGCTATTCGATGACGGGGATGACGAAGGGCAATCTGAAAAATGGCGGCGCGCTCTACCGCAATCTCCCCGAACAGCTCGCCCCGCAGATGCGCATCATCTTCGACATATTGAAGCGACAGGAAGGGCCGGTCGAATATAATTGCTCGGCCGGACAGGACCGCACCGGCTTTGCCACCGCGCTGATCCTGTCGGCGCTGGATGTCCCGCGCGACGTGATCCTGCAGGATTATCACCTCTCGACCACCTATCGCCAGCCGCGCTTCGAATTGCCGCCGATCAACGCGGCGCTCTATCCCGACAATCCGGTGGCGCAGATGTTCGCTCATTTCCAGAGCAATCCCGCCTCCACCAGGGCCGAGCCGCTCAAGGACCCCGATGGCAAGGCATTTCTGACCAGCGCTTTCGAAGAAATCGACAGCCGCTGGGGCTCTGTCGAAAATTATCTCCAGCAGGAGGTCGGCGTCAGCGCCGTCGATATTGCCGCGCTCAGGCAGGCCTATCTGCAATAAAATTCCTGCAAGGATCGGGCGGGCATATCGGGAATGCCCGCCCTTCACAGCACCCTATTCGACGCTCCCCGCCCAGCCGGGAAGATGCGCCGCATCGCGCGACCGGGACAATGTCAGCGCCGTGCCAAGGCAGTCCTGAAAGCCATGCTCCAGGCGGGACGGCTTGATCCGCCCGCGCAGGAAATTGGCCCAGAGAAATTCGGAATAGAGAATGTCGACCTTGGCGAAACCACCCGCGCGACGCAGTTCCCCGGCAAGCGAGCGATAGGGATCGTCGGTCAGCTTGCCGATATGCTTGGGAAGGGCCTTATAGTCCCGCCGCTGCCCCTTGTCATCGAAAGGATGAAGCCAGTTGCGATTGTCCATATAGGTCAGGAAAGCATCGGGCTTCAGATGCCCCAGATCAGCGACCACGCTGACCAGCACATGCTCCACGCCCTCGTCGTGAAGGGCGCGGGCAAGATGATGATGGTCGACCATCCAGCGCCGCCCCTTGGGGCCAATCACTACCGGGATCATGTGGCGGCCCAGGAAATCCGGCCGGTCGCCATCCGCGCGCACGCTCCATTCATGGCGTTTGCGGGCCACCTCGATCAGGCCGACGGTCATCTGTGTGGGGCGCAGATCGGCCAACGCTACCGAGTGCAGCAGGGGTTCGGGGCTGACATGGGGCATCATTTCTTCTCCTGTCGCGGGTCTGTACTCTTGAGCGCCTGCACGGCATCATCGACACTGTAGCTGCTCTGTGCGATGAGATCAGTTGCTCCGGCGGCCAGCATCAGATCGCGGACATGATCGCGCACCCGCGCGAGTTGCAGCCTGATCCCACGCGCCCGCATCAGCGTATCGAATTCCAGCAGGGCATCCAGCGCCGTACTGTCCAGATCGAAACTCTCTTCAAGGCTGAGGATCAGCATGCGCCGGTCGGCATGTTGGCCCAGCAGTTCGACGACACGGCCCAGCACCCGCTCGGCATTGGCAAAGAACAGCGGCTCGGCCGGGCGCACGATCATCATGCCGGGCGGGCTGACCGCATCGGGATGACGGGCGAGGTCGACATAGTCATGTCCCGCTTCCAACTGACCCAATTGCCTCAATTCCGGCGTCGCCAGCCGCCGGATCAGCAGCGCCAACGACAAGGCAATGGCAAAGAGCATGCCGTCGAGCACCCCCAGCATCAGGACGCCTACCGCCGCGCCCAGTGCCGCCACGCAATCGCGACGAATGCGCCACAGGCGGATCAGCGGTGCGGGATCGAGGGCATGGAGCAGCGCCGCGACAACGACCGCCGCCAGCACCGGCTCCGGCAGACGAGCAACCAACGGCATGGCCAGAATCACCAGTGCCGCCAATGCGCCCCCGGCTACCAGCCCGGTCCAGCGGGTTCGCGCACCGGCTGCCTCTGCGGCGGACCCGGCGGAAAATCCCGCGCCCACCGGCATGCCCTGTACCAGTGCGGCGGCGATGTTGGAAAGGCCCAGCGCGGCCATTTCCCGATTGGGTTCCACCCTGTCGCCATGGCGCAAGGCAAGGTTGCGCATCGTACCCCAGCTCTCGGCAAAGAGGATCAGGACGATGGGCGCGGCAAGCTGGGCGACGCGCGACAATTCCTGCCAGCCCGGCCAGCCCATCCCCTCCCAGCGGGGCATCAGGTCGATCATGCCCACCGTTGCAACGCCCCGACCGGGCAGGTCCAGCAACGCCGAAGCACCGATGCCACCGACCAGTACGAGAAAAGCACCCGGCAGGGACGGCATGCGCCGCAGCAACAGCAGCGCCGCCAGCGCGGCAAGGGCCGTGGCGATGCTCGCCAAATGCCAGCTTCCCGCCTTCTCCAGCAGGGCAAGTAGCAGCGCGCCAATAGTCGATCCATGCAAGGGCAGGCCGACCACGATCGGCAATTGCTTGATGATGATCGTGATCGCCAGCCCAAAGGCGAAGCCACGCAGCACCGGGCGCGAGATGAAGCTGGCCAGGCCACCCAGCCGCGCTGCCGCCATGATGCAGAACATCGCGCCGACCATGAGGATCACGAGTGTCGCGACAGCGCCCGCCGGCGCCGCGCCGGGCGGCAGCGACGCCAGTGCCGCCGCCAGGATCGCGGCCGAGGAGGAGGTCGGGGAAATGATGGCGAAACGGCTGCGCCCCAGGATCAGATAGGCCACCGCACCGGCCATGGCCGCCAGGATCGCGCGTTGCGGCGGCAGTCCGGCTATGCCGGCATAGGCTATCGCCTCGGGCAACATCAGGCCCGCAATCGAAAGCCCTGCGATGGCATCACGCCTCTGCATGGTGGGACATCCTCCGCTCAACTTGCCCCACGGGCGCGTCGCACTGTCGCAAGCATTGCGCCCAACGGCAAGAGCGCTCAGAATGGTCGCGGCTGAACGATCGCATCCTCCCGCTTTTCCGGGCGGATATAGATGGAGGTGAGCTCGGGGATGGCCGCTTTCATGGCGCTTTCCAGCTCCTCGATCAGGCTTTCGGCCCGGCCCATGCGCAACTCGTCGGCAAAGTCCGCGCTGATCGCCACGAACACCGCATCGGGCGCGGTATGGATGGTGCGGATATGGTTGACGGCGGTGATTTCCGGCCGCTGGTCGAGCAGGCGCCAGACGGTCTCGATAATGCCCGCATCAGCGCTTTCCCCGATCAACAACCCCTTGGCCTCGCGCGCCAGCAATATCGCCACCATGCCCAGCGCCAGCCCGATGGCGATGGACGCAATGCCGTCCAGCCGCGGGTCCCCGAAATAATGGCTGGCCCAGACCCCGAGCGCCGCGAAGACCAGACCGATCAGCGCCGCGCTATCCTCGAACAGGACGATGAAACCAGCCGGGTCCTTGGACCGGCGGATGGATTGCCACCAGCTACTCGGTCCCCGCTGGCGACCAAACTCCCGCACCGCAATCGTCCAGCTGCTGCCCTCGAGCAGAAAGGCAATGGCCAGAACGACATAGTTCACGCCCGGATCGCGAAGCGGCTCGGGCTGCTCGATATGGACCCAGCCTTCATAGACCGACACCCCCGCCCCCACGGCGAAGATCAGGATCGCCACGACAAAGGCCCAGAAATAAAGTTCGCGGCCGTAGCCGAAGGGATGCGCGGCATCGGCGGGCCGCTTCGCCTGCGCCTGACCGTAGAGCAGCAGCAACTGGTTGCCGCTGTCGACCAGCGAATGTACCCCCTCCGTCAGCATGGAGGATGAGCCGGTCAGCGCCGCCGCAATGAATTTGGCGATCGCGATCCCGACATTGGCCAGCAGCGCGCCATAAAGGACGATATTTTTCCGGACATGCGCAAGACGACCCGTTTTCGCCATATCGTTCATCCCCGGCAGAAACTGGCGCCGGGAAGGATAGCCGAAATGGCCGCTGTCATCAGATATCTCCTTTCCGCATCGGAAGAGAACTCCCGCGCCCAAGAGGAGTTTGCCGGACCATAGAGGAGATTTGTCATGACGCAAACGCAGGACACTGCGGAACGCCGCTTCAGCCTTATGCGTTGGTTTAGCAGACAATAATCAGGAGGTTTCACATGGGAAGAGGTTGTTTGCTCTGGTTGCTGGGCGTGCCCCTGCCTCTTGTGATCCTCATCTGGTTTTTCTTCTTCCGCTGAATTCGACGCTGCGCAACGGTTGACCGGCGCGACCGACTGATAAAATATCGGTCCGGGGCGGAACGGCACCGCCCACAAAAGGATTGCGACGTGAAGACCGGCTGGGCCATCGCCCTTCCAGCGCTGTTATTGTCATCAGGCCTTGTCGCGCAGGCCCATGCCGAAACCTATTATGTCGATGCCAATCGCGGCGACGATCGATCCAGCGGCACGAGCGAAAGCCAGCCCTGGCGCACATTGGCGCATCTGGGCGATTTTCCTTTCCAGCCCGGCGACCGCATCCTGCTGGCGGCGGGATCGGTATGGAAGGAACCGCTGACGATCAAGCGGTCGGGCAAGGCCGGATCGCCCATCACCATCGCAGCAACTGGCGAGGGTCCCCGACCGCGCATTGAGACGGGCGGCGTTTCTTCCTATGCGATCGGCGTGATCGACGCGGATCATGTCACGGTGGAGGGGCTGGAGGTCACCAATAACGCCCCCATGCCAGCATCCCGCATCGGCGTGCTGGTGTCGGCCGAAAATCGGGGCGTGACACGGGGCATCCGCATCAGCGACATCTATGTCCACGATGTTCGCGGCACCAATGACCGCAAGGATAATGGCGGGATCGTTTTCCGCGCGACCGGAACGCATCGGGCAACCCGTTTCCAGGATCTGACGATCGAGCGAAACATCCTGTGGCGCGTCGACCGTTCGGGCATCGCCGGTATCAGCGACCGGGTTTCCCTGCCGAGCTGGTTTCCCAGCAGAAAAGTCGTCATCCGGGATAATTATCTGGAAGATATTGGCGGGGACGGCATCGTGCCGCGCGGAACCGACGGCGCGCTGATCGAACATAATATCGTCCGCTACGCCGGCAGCAGGGCGCCCGGCTACAATGCCGGGATCTGGCAGTGGAGCACCGACAACAGCTTGATCCAGTTGAACGAGGCCGCCTTTACCCGCACGCGCTATGACGGTCAGGGTTTCGATTCCGACTTCAACTCGCGCCGGACGACCTTCCTCTATAATTACAGCCATGACAATGCGGGCGGTTTCCTGCTGATCTGCTCGCCCCAGCGCGACGGCAGGGACAATCTCGGCAATCGCGGCACGGTGGCCCGGTTCAATGTCAGCCGGAACGACGGAACGCGGATATTCCAGCTTTCCGGCAATGTGTCGGACGTGCTGATCGAAAAAAATGTGATCCATGTCGGCAAGGCGATGGACATTCAGATGGTGGTCGCGACGCAATGGGACGGATGGGCGCACAAGGTCCGCTTCGTCGGCAACAGCTTCAAAGTGGCGGGCACGGCGCGCTATGGCCGCGAAAGCGGGCGAAACGGCCCTGATTATCTGATCCAGGCCGGATTCGCCCCTGCCCGGTCCATCCGTTTCAAGCGGAACAGCTATTTAGGCAGCCATGTCGATCTGCCCAGCGATGGGCTTGGCCGGCCCTCCATCGCCTATGAGGAACCGGCTTCGGACTGGCAGGTGCCGGCCTTTGACCCCGCCAGGCCCGATGGATTCTCCGATTTTCTCGTTCGTCATCGGGCCTGGATGCTGGCCATGCTGCAACGGGAGCTGGGAACGCCGGTCCTATTACAACAACCGCGCCGCCATTCTATCTTCGAAGCGCGGCGATAGGAACAGCCCGCCATCGCCGTTGGACCGATTGATACTGATCCGCTACGGCGGGGGCATGGACGCCCATTCTGCCGAACGATCGGTTAGCGATCGAACATTAACCCGCGACGATTTCGTTGCGTTGCGCGGCCCGCATTCGCTCTTCGACTGCGATCTTGAGGAGGCGGATCTGTCGGGTCTCGACCTGTCGGGATGGTCTTTCCAGCGATGCAATCTGCGGAAAGCGGATTTCAAGGGCGCCAGGCTTGAACGCTCGCATTGGCAATCCTGCCGGGCGCCCTTTGCCAATTTCACTGGATGTGATTTCAGCGAAACGGTGTTCATCGCCAGCGATCTCAACAATGCGTCTTTCAAGCGCGCCCTGCTCGAAGCCGCGCGGTTCGATCAATGCAAGCTTACCGGCGCCGACCTCACCGAAGTGCGGGCGATAGACCTTCATTTCGAGGAAACGCTGCTCATCAACGCCAAGCTGCCCGGCCTTTCCTTTCGGCGCGCCGTGCTGAAACGCGTGGACTTCTCGCAGGCCGATCTGCGCAAATGCGATTTCCGTCAGGCGAGTTTCGCCGAATGCAGCCTGCGCGAAGCGAATATGCACGGATGCCGCTTCGACAGCGCCGATCTGCGGGGAGCGGATCTTGGCGGCCTTCGCCTTGTCGACGCCAGCCCCTTCCGCGGCGCCACCATTTCCCGCGAGCAGGCAGCCCAGCTTCTCAGCGAACTGGGTCTCAACATCCGGTGAAACGGCTCACCGATTGGGGGGAGCGTCCCGCCACTCGCCAGGCTGGATGCCCGCTATCGTCCAGTCCCCGATGCTCCACCGCACCAGCCTGAGCGTCGGAAGGCCGACTGCGGCGGTCATCCTGCGGACCTGCCGGTTGCGCCCTTCCCTGATCGTCAGCCTGATCCAGCCATCCGGCACGGTCTTGCGAAAACGGACCGGAGGATCACGGGGCCAGAGCGACGGGGGAGCGATGGACTCCACTTCGGCGGGGCGCGTCATGCCGTCCTTCAGCCGGACACCGCGCCTCAGCTGATCCAGCGCGGCCTCCTGCGGGTCGCCTTCCACCTGGACGAGATAGGTTTTGGGCATCTTGAATTTCGGATCGGCGACGCGCGCCTGCAACCGTCCGTCATCGGTCAGCAGCAACAGCCCCTCGCTGTCCAGATCGAGCCGCCCCGCGGGATAGACGCACGGCACGTCGATATAGTCGGACAAGGTCGGCCGAACGGTGGGAGAACGTGCATCTGTGAACTGGGTGATGACCCCATAGGGCTTGTTGAACAGGATCAGCCGCGTCATGCCAGCCTCAATCCTCCTGCTCGAAAGCCAGGTTGCCCTGATCGAGCAGCGCGGCCAGCAAGGTCAGCGCCGCCGGTGAATGGGCAAGGTCGGACGCCGGTTGCAGGCGATCCCCGGCGCAAAGCGCTTCGGCCAGCAACGCTGTTTCGCCCGAGCATTCGAAACCCTGGCCGTCGACGAACAGCAGGACCGCATTTTCGCCCCGCCGGATGAAGGAAAAACGGCTCGCCGGATTGCGGCACAATGGCGTGCGCGCGGCAAGGAAATCGCGCAGATCGGCCATGTCGATCGGTTCGTCAGGCTGCCAGTCGATTTCCGGATATTTGCGGACGCTGTTATAGGTACCGAACCAGCGCGCGAACGCATCGCGGTCCAGCATTTTCTCCGCGATCATCGCGTGCAGCCGGTCAAGCGCCGATGGGGCAATTTCGCCGGGATTGGCCTGTACCTGCAAATCCGGATCGGCGTAACGGTCGTCATCCTGCATCTGTTCGACGACATGATCGCACCAGTCCGCGATCAACTCGCTCCGCGAGGGCGCGCGGAAGCCGATCGAATAGGTCATGCAATCGTCGCCCACCGCAACGCCATCATGGGCGAAACCGGGCGGCACATATAATATGTCGCCCGGTTCCAGCACCCACTCGTCCGTCGCCTCGAAGCCCGCAAGCAGGCGAAGATCGTCATGCGGTCGCAACGGGGTCGATTCGTCGCAGCGCGGCCCCACCCGCCAGCAGCGCTTGCCCAGCCCCTGAAGCAGGAACACGTCATATTGGTCGAAATGCGGCCCCACGCCGCCGCCATCCGTGGCGTAGCTGACCATCACATCGTCGATCCGCCAATTGGGCACGAACCGGAATGGCTCGATAAGCGCGGTGACGTCCGGCACATGATGATCCACTGCCTGAACCAGCAGCGTCCATGGCTGTTTGCCCAGCTTCGCAAATCGGGCGGCGGCGAACGGCCCATGCGCCAGCGTCCAGCTATCGCCCACCTGCTCGATCAATCGCGATTCGACATCGTCCTCGCAGGCCAGACCCGCAAGCTCTTCGGGGGTGAGCGGGTTGACCCATGATTTCCACGGATTGCGGATCAGGGCGGGCCGCTTCTGCCACTGATCGCGAAGGAAAAGGTCGATGTCGAAATCGTCAATCTGCATCATGTCCTGCAACGCATGGGGAACCACAGCTTTCGCCAGCGCCCGCTGCATTGCCCCTATTGGATAACGGAGTCAAAAATGGGCGTCAGCCCCCGCGCCGGGTGGCGAACCAGATGATGTGCCGGGGTCCCTTGCCGTTGCTGCGGGCGCGCACGACCACCTCGTCGACGGCCAGACCGGCGCGGGAAAGGCGGCGGGCAAAGGCCGCGTCCGGCGCTGCGGACCATATCGCCAATATTCCGCCGGGCTTGAGCGCCGCTATGGCCGCCGCAATGCCCTGCGCCGAATAGAGGCGGTCGTTCGCCTGACGCACCAGCCCATCAGGTCCATTGTCCACATCAAGGAGAATCGCGTCATAAGTCCCCTTTCCGGCGCCGATCACGTCCGCGACATCCGCTTGCAACAGGCGCACGCGCGGATCGTCCAGGCATCCAGCCATCAGCTCCGCCATCGGCCCGCGCGCCCAGTCGACGATTTCCGGCACCAGTTCCGCGACGGTGACCTGCCCGTCCACGCCAAGCGCAGCCAGCGCGGCGCGCAGCGTGAAGCCCATGCCATAGCCGCCGATCAGCAGATGCGGCCGTGCACGGCCGCGCAGCCGTTCGCAGCTAAGATGGGCCAGCGCCTCCTCCGATCCGCTCATCCGGCTGCTCATCAACTCATTGCCGTCCAGCACGATCATGAAGTCGCCGCCGCGACGATAGAGGGTAAGCTCCGCCCCGCCGGGCACCTGGGCCGATCCGATAAATTCGCGCGCCTGCATATCACTTTCTCTTGATCCGGCGTCCATCCGCCGCCGGCGGGGGTTTACGGCAAGGGGCCTCGGCGGCAAAGGAGGAAAGATGCGATATTTCCTCGATACCGAATTCAATGGTTTTGGCGGCGACCTGATCAGCCTTGCGCTCGTGCCCGAATATGGGGACCAGGACTTCTACGTCTCGCTCCCTCTCCCGGCCGATATCCATCCCTGGGTGGAGAAGAATGTGATTCCCTATCTGCGCTTCGTGCCGCCGGGCGTGGACCATGATTTGAACCGCATCGATGCGGCCCGGCATCTGGAAGCCTATCTGGCGAGTGATCGCGATCCGGTGATCATCGCGGATTGGCCGGACGATCTGGCCCATTTCTGCCTTCTTCTCACGACGGGTCCGGGCGAGATAATCGACCTGAACGGACTTCGCCTGGAGCTCATCAACGGCGCGGGATTCAGTGCCGCCGCCAACAGCCGGATGCCGCACAACGCCCTGCACGATGCCCATGCCCTCAAGGATTTTTACCTGGGTTCATTCGTCTGAACGCCACGCTCCCCGTTCGTCGCAAATCGATTGCCTTGCATCGGCGGGCAAGCGAATAGCGGGGAAAAGGCGTAAGGGGTCGAATGTTCATGAAACTTGGTTCGTTTGTTTGCGCGATCGCAATGGCCGCGTCGTTCCTGCCGACGGCGGCGTTGGCCGACGATCCGCATGATCCCACCATGCGCAGCGCGGCGGCGCGCGCGCACGATCGCGCCATGATCAAGCAGATGAATCAGCGGCAGCTGGCCTATGTTCGTCAGCGGGACGCCAGAAACATGCGGACCTACCGCGTGCCGCAAAGGGATCGCGAGGCCTATGCCGACGCCCGCGCCGACTATGCCCGGAAAATGGCGGAATGGCGTCGCGCGGTGGCGGCCTGCAATGCCGGGCGCTGGGAATATTGCGATAATTGAGGGAATTTTTGGGCGTTGAAAACCATAACTCAACGCCCTCCCCAACGCAAAATCATACGAATTTAATACCCCTGTCGGCATAATCATATTGACCTGCATAGCATACTGATGGATTCAGTACGCATGGAGGGGATATGGACTATAGGCGCCAGCCATCCCTCTTCGACATATCGGAGAGACGATGATCGACAGCTATGATTTCATCATCGCGGGCGCGGGGTCTGCAGGTTGCGTGCTCGCCAACCGGCTCTCGGCCGATCCGCGGAACCGCGTTCTGCTGATCGAGGCGGGTCGACAGGACCGCAGCATCTTCATCCACGCGCCGGGCGGCCTGCTGCCGATCATGTATCGGGGCATGTTCCAGTGGATGCACGTCAGCGTGCCACAACGCCACGCCGAAGGGCGGCAGGTCTATACGCCGCGCGGCAAGGTGCTGGGCGGATCATCCTCCATCAACGGCATGGTCTACGATCGGGGCGCGGCGCGCGATTATGACGGCTGGCGCCAGCTCGGCAATGAGGGCTGGAGCTATGAGGACGTGCTGCCCTACTTCAGAAAGCTGGAAGATTTCGCCCCCGGCGGCGAAATGGACTTCCACGGGACCGGCGGCCCGGTGCGCGTCACCCGACCCGGCATTGTCCACCCGCTGGCCCGCGCCTTCCGTGATGCCGCCGTCGCAGCCAATGTGCCCTATAATGACGACCCCAGCGGCGCTCGGCGCGAAGGCGTGTTTCCCGCCGATGTCACGGCGGCGGACGGGCGGCGCTGGAGTTCCGCACGCGCCTATCTGACGCCCGCGCGTAGCCGGCCCAATCTGCATGTCGTGACCGATGCCCATGTCGAGCGCGTCCTGATCGAGGAAGGCCGCGCCCAGGGCGTCGTCTGGCGCCGCAAGGGCAAAATCGAGGAAGCGAGAGCCACGCGCGAAGTGATCCTGTCCGCAGGCGCGATCCATTCGCCGCATATCCTGATGCTGTCGGGCATAGGCGATGGGGAGCATCTGCGTGCGCATGGCGTTACCGTCGCGCATCACCTGCCAGGCGTCGGTCAGAATTATCGCGATCATGTCGCCGTCACCGTAAAGCAGGCCTGCACCCAGCCCATTTCCATGTTCAACTTCTTCCATCCGCTGGTCGCGGCGAAGGGGGTTGCGAATTTCCTGCTGTTCCGCCGAGGCCCGCTCGCCAATCCACCGGCGGAGGTCGGCGCCTATCTTCGGACCATGCCGGGCGCCGACGTTCCTGATGTGAAGGTGCATTTCGCCATGGCCCTGTATGAAGCCATGGGCCGCAAGCTCATCATGCAGCATGGGTATTTCGCGCATATCGACCTGCTGAACCCCGAAAGCGTGGGAGAGATCAGACTGACCGGTCCGGATGCCGGCGCGCCGCTTGCCATCGATCCCAATATTCTGTCCACGGCCCAGGACATGGCGATGGGCAGGGCAGCGATCCGCGCCGTTCGCGACATCTTCGCGCAAAGTCCGTTCGATCCGTTCCGGGGAGAGGAACTGGCGCCCGGCGCCGACATCCGGTCGGATGAGGAACTGGATGCCTATTTGCGGCAGACGGCCATTTCGGACATCCATTCGGTGGGCACCTGCCGCATGGGCCACGACCCCATGGCGGTGGTCGATCCGCAGCTTCGGGTGCATGGCGTAGCCGGGCTGCGCGTGGTCGACGCCTCCGTCATGCCCCGCGTGCCGGGCGGCAACACCAATGTACCAACGATGATGGTGGCGGAAAAAGCCGCCGACATGATCCTGACAGGATGATGACACCCGTTACGGAAGAGGATCGCCCATGTTCAAATGCATCGCCCTGCTGAAACGCAAATCCGGCCTCTCCCAGGAAGCCTTCGTTCATTATTATGAGACCCGGCATGCGCCGCTGATCCGCCGCCTGTTGCCGGGCATTGCCGATTATCGGCGCAATTATGTGGATCTGGAAGGCGCCTTTGCCTCCCCCGACGCCGCGCCGCTCGATTTCGATGTCATCACCGAGATTCGCTTCGCCGATCGCACGGCTTATGACCGTTTCGTGGCGAAGTCGGCGGAGCCGGACATCGCGCGGCAGATCGCCGAAGATGAGGAAAACCTCTTCGAACGTCAGGCGACGCGCATGTTCGTGGTGGACGAACAGGGCGGCGCATTATCCCCTTCCCCCACCCCGCAGGCACTGCTGGACGAAAGGGAAATCACGCGCGGCCTCTCGCGCTTCGCCCGCATCCTCGACGACAAGCAGTGGGACCGTCTGGGCGACGTTTTCGCCCAGGACATCCGCTTTGACTATGGCGCGGGCGGGGAACAGCAGGGCATGGTCGCGCTGACGGTGAACATGCGCCGCTTTCTCGATGGTTGCGGCGGGACGCAGCATCTGATCGGCAGCCTGTTGGTCGATGTGGAAGGGGACCGTGCGACCAGCCGCGCCTATGTCCAGGCACGGCATCAGCGGCCCAGCGATCCATACGGCCCCGTCTTCGATTCCAACGGCGAATATGTCGACCAATGGGAACGGCGACCGGAAGGCTGGCGGATCGTGCGCAGGGACGCCTTATGGGCTGCGCAGACGGGCGAGCTGGCGATCATCCATGGGGATGGCTGACCGGATTGGTGCCCTCATTCAGCTCAGGCTCTGCCGGAACTGGCGCGGCGTATAGCCGGTGGCGCGGCGGAAGGTCGCGCTGAAGGCACTGGCCGTCGCAAAACCCAGTGTTTCCGCGATACGCGCCATCGGCAGTTTGTCCAGGCGGATCATGTCCTGCGCCCGTTCCAACCGGATGGCGGCAGCATGATCGGCCAGCGACCGGCCCGTGGTCGCAGCGAAAGACCGCGACAAATGGGACCGGCTGATACGGCAAAGCACCGCCAGATCCTCCGTCGTCGGCCAGGCCCCGTCGCTGTTGCGCAGCGCTTCCTCGACCCGGGTGATCTGCCAGGACGCAAGGGCCGCTTGTCCCCGCGACCGCAACGGGGTCGAACGGAACATCCGCCCGATTTCGATGAGCAACAGGCGCACCAGCGCCTCCACCGCCATGTCCGATCCGAAGTCGCGCGTCACCGTTTCATGGCGCAATTTTTCGGCAAGGCTCAGGATCGGGGCGGACGTCAGGGCCGCACATTGGCCAAGCAAACGCGAATCCCAGTCGCTCAGCCCCGTCGCCTCCGCAAACAGCACAGGATCGAAACGGCAGGTCAGAATGTCGAGCACCCCGCCGTCGCCGCGTGAATGCATGGCGATGCCCGCCGGACGCAGCATCATGCGGCCGACACGATGATGGCGACGGTCGCCGCTGTCGAACATCACCTCTCCCTCCGTTCCCTCGGCACGGGGCATGGTGATGGACAGGATCGGCGCGTCATCCAGTTCCCACATCTCATTGGGACGCGGCAGATCGTAGCGGCGCAATTCGATCCACGCCGCCGGACTGTCCATCCAGGCAAGAACCGCCCAAGGGCGGACTACGCAGTTCGGCGTATCGCGCAGGTCGATCATCATATTATGCGTCACGCACCAAGGATAACCGCACGCGCGCCACGGAACAAGACCCTGCTCAGACTGCCACGGATGGAGACCCCGAAGGAGGCAGTCCCTATGCCAGAACCCGTCCTGCCTTTGCCGTGCCGCGCAGCGTGGTGCGATGAACGACGCGCACCACATCCACCGGATGCCCCATCGCACTGTGCATCATGCGGTAATTGTCCCACAGGATGATGTCGCCTTCCTCCCACGCATGTTCGTAGATGAATTGCGGCTGGATGACCGCGTCGATCAACCTTTGGATCAGCGCGTCATTCTCCGCGTCGTCCAGCCCGACGATCCCCTGAAGGTTGAGCGGGCAAAAATTCATGATCGTGCGGCCGGTGTCGGGATGTTTCCAGACGAGCGGCCGGGCAAGCGGTTGGTAATCCGGGAATTTCGCGCTGGATTCACCGACGCGCACGCCATTTGGATTGCAATATTTCATCTTTGCCAGGTCGGCGCAAAACTCGAATCGCGCCTCAAGCCCCTCGATCCTCTGTTTAAGATCGCTATCCAGCGCCTCATAGGCTTTTTCCGTGTCGAGCCACGCCGTCTGACCACCGATGCTGGCCTTCTCGACCATGTTGAGAAGCGCACCCGCATTTGGTGTTTCCGAAAAAGCGAGATCGGTATGCCAGGGAATGCGCCCATAGGTCGGCACGCCATCAAAGGCATAGACTGGCCCCCGCAGCCCCCCCTTGTTGGTCAACAGAATCAATTCGGGATAATCCGGCATCCGAAAGCTTTCGATCGGGTGCGGATCGAGTTCGCCAAAGCAACGGCTGAGTTTGAGCAATGTTTCAGGGGATGTTCCCACCCCGCGAAACAGGACGACACCCGCATCCCTCCAGAGATCGACCAGATCGCGCGCCGTGACATCATCGATTCCCGCGCCAGGGTCCAGATCCAGAACCTCCTGGCCAATGGTTGGCAGGGGCTTCGTCCGGATCGTCATGTCGCTGTCCTTTCCATTCTGCATTTCACTCATCCTGACATGGGCGTTTCCATCCTCCTACGTCCATTTGCATGAAGCCCGTCCGCGGGCCTGTCGGTACGCCCGAAGCGATCAGGACGATCACCCCCGAAGGCAGCGGAACCATGGTTTCGTTACCCTTTCCATAATATTCCATTCTTCGCCTGCCAGACGTATCATGGATGCCACGCGCGATGATTTATGGTTCGTGCCGCATCGGACCATCCGCACATGCCGGACGTTGTACGATTGGCGGGTCGATAAAGTCGATCCGTTCCATGCAAATGAACGATGACGGGTCATCGGACTTGCGCCAGTCTCTCCGCCAACAACATATCAACGGAGAGGATGGAACAATGTTCAAGATTGACCGTGTCATCAGGGGAGGACTCGCCTGCGACGGGACCGGATCGAAATCTTATCAGGCGAATGTCCTGATCGGCGCACAACTTCCTCAACAGGTGTCATAAATGAACGACTGCTCTCCGATTTCCGCCATCCAGACCGGCGGCGACGCCGTTTGCGCCGCGCTTGAAGCATTGGGCGTCCGTACCGTCTTCGGCATTCCCAGCCAGCAGAATCTGGCGCTCTACGATGCCCTGGCGCGGCGCGGGCGCATTCGGCTGATCGGCGCGCGGAATGAAGCCGGAGCGGCCCATGCCGCCGATGGCTATGCGCGCGCCACGGGCGAGCTGGGCGTGGTGATCGCCAGCACCGGACCAGGCACCGCGAATGCGATGAACGGCCTTTATGAGGCTGGTTTCGCGTCCTCGCCCGTGCTGCTCATCACCACGCAGGTCGACCGTGTGCATGTGGGCCGCAACCGTGGCTTCATCCATGACGCCGACAGCCAGCTCCCCATGCTGCGCAGCGTCACGCGCCGCAGCGAATGCGTCATGCACGGGCACCGCATCGCCGATACGATCCTGTCGGTCGCGACCGATATCCTGACGGGCCGTCCGCAACCGGGCGCCGTCGAAATCCCGACCGATCTGCTGTCCGCGCCGGTCGCCAACATGTGCCCGGCCTTTGCCGCACAACCCCGGATCGCGCCGGATGAGGCCCTGCTGGACCGGGCGGCGGCGCTGTTGAACGCGGCGAAGCGCCCGTTGATCTGGATCGGCGGTGGCTGCGTCAGCGCGGATGCGGCGGCGGAGGTGCGTGCACTCGCCGCCAGGATCGGCGCGCCGGTCGTCAGTTCGCTGAACGGGCGTGGCGTCGTGCCGACCGACGATCCCCTGTTCGTCGGCAGCCAGACCCATTATCCCGCCTTCCGTGGCCTGTTGGAACAGGCGGACGCCGTGCTGGCGATCGGCACGCGCTTTCAGGCCGTCTCGACCTGGTTCTGGTCGCTCCCGATGCCGCCCCGGCTGGTCCATATCGATGTCGACGCCACCATATTGGGGCGGAACTATCCGGCAGAGGTCGGGATCGTCGGGGACGCGAAACGCAGCGTCGCTTCATTGCTCGGCCGCATCGACGGCGGGGCGCACGATCCTGAATATCTCGCTCTGGCGGCCCGAGTGCGCGCCGATCTCGCGGCGGAAACCGAGCGGCGTATCGGCATCGACCATAGCCGCATCTGCGACGCCATCGACCGTCTGGCTCCCGAAGAGCGAAATGTGGTCTGCGACGCGACCATGACCGGCACCACATGGGGCAGCATGCGCCTGCCCGCGCGCCGACCCCGCCATTTCACCTACAGCACCAGCCTTGCAATCGGCCCGGCGCTCCCCCTGGGACTGGGGGCGGCGATCGGCAGCGGACGGCGCACGATCGTCCTCCATGGCGACGGCGGGGTGATGCTCAACATCGCTGAGCTGGCGACGGCGGTGGAAGCCCATGCCCCCCTGACCGTTCTGGTCTTCAACAACCGGGGCTATGGCGGTCTCAAATATTTACAGACGATGGCCGGAACTCCCCATGTCTCGGTGGATTTGCACACGCCCGACTTCGCCGCGCTCGGCGCCGCGATGGGGATCGCCTCCCGCCGGGTCGACAGCGTGGAGGCGTTCGAAGACGCCTTTGCGCAAGCGATGCGCAGCGATGGCCCGAACCTCATCGAAATCGACATCACCGCCATGGTGCCGCTTCAGCTATGACCGCCGCGAAGGACATCGCCGCGCAACCCGCGCGCGCGCCGCTATATTGTGGCTGGGTCGTCGTCGCGATCCTGTTCGTGGCGCAGATGTTGGTGATCGGCATCACCTCCTACGGCTTTGCACTGCTGGTAAAGCCGATTGCCGCAGAATATCGCCTGCCCCGCGCCGATGTGAATATCGGCCTGATGCTGCTGCTCATCGGCATGGCGATATCCTCTCCCTTCATCGGGCGGATGCTCGACCGGGTTCCCAGCCGACTGGTGGTGACATTGGGGGCGCTGATCTTTGGCGGCGGGGCGATGGCCGTCGCATTGAGTACGTCGCTATGGGCCATGAGCGCCGCGACGCTGCTTTTGCTGGCGACCGGAACCGCGATGCTGGGTCCACTGACCGCGTCGACCCTGACCTCCCGCTGGTTCGATAAGGGGCGTGGCAGGGCGCTGGGCATCGTATCGGTCGCGACATCCGCAGGAGGCTTCCTGGTACTCCCGTTGATGGCGGCGTTGGTCGAGCGGTTCGGCTGGCGGGCCGCTCTGGTCATGCTCGGCCTTCTCGTCTGCCTGCTGGTTGGCGGTCTCGGCCTATTGCTCATGCGGGACCAGGACCTCAATCCCGATCGATCCGCGACGGGAACAGTAGCCAGCGGTCAGCAAACGCCCCGGTGGACGGCGCGAATGCTTTGGCGCACACGTGATTTCTGGTTGATCACCCTCTCCGTCGGCCTGCTCTTCGGTATCGACCAGGCGCTGCTCGCGTCCCTGGTCGCCTATGGCACGGATCGGGGATTTTCGGTGCCGGCCGCCGCGATGCTGGTATCAGCGATTTCCGGGTCGGCGATCCTCGGCAAGCTCGCCATCGGCGCGCTGGCCGATCGCGTCGACCTTCGCTGGCTGCTGATCGCGCTTGCCGTGCTGACCGAGATATTCCTGACCGTCCTGTTGGCTCAGCCAGGCTATGGCGTCCTGATGGCCGCCTCATTGATCGTAGGGGCCGCCGTGGGTGGGTCCGCGCCTCTTTGGGCAGCGTTTGTTGCGATCCGTTTCGGCGTTGCATCCTATGGTTCGGTCATGGGGTTGATGGCCCTCATCCAAATTCCCCTGACGCTGAGCGCCCTGCGCTTTATCGGTCATGCCTATGACAGCACCCACAGCTATAGTTCAGCCTTCCTGATATTCGGCCTCGCCGCCATGCTCGCCGCACTCGCCATTCTGCCCGTCAGAACAGAAAGCTGGCGTACCTATGAGTGATCCTGCATGGGCAGCATTGCGACGCTGATGAGGACCGTCCTGATCAAATCCGACTGACGATTGATTCCCATTTTCGCAAAGATCGAGCGGACATGGGACCGGGTCGTGTTCTTGCTCGTCCCGCTGGCCTGCGCCGTTTCAGCAATGGCATGCCCATTGGAGAGAGACAGTGCCACCTTCGCTTCGGTTGGTGTCAATCCAAACAGCTGGATCAGGGCGTCGATCACGGAAATGCGGGGCTGTGCCGGATCGACAAGATGGATGAGCGCGGTTTGCCGCATCGCGAGTCGACGCCCCTGGCAACCAGAGCCGACCACCAGGCTGATGCTTTCCCGTCCTGACGGACGATCGATCATCATCGCCCGCGCGGCCCCCCGTGTCCCGGGCTCCAACTGGCCCTCCGCATTTTTCCGGATCAGCTCATAAAGCTGCTTGGACTTTTTTGGTTCATCCAGCACCAGCCTGTCGCCATTCAGGAACAAACCGTCCCGTTGCTCCAATATTGCCAGCGCAGGCGGATTGGCTTCCAGGACCTGGCCGTCCAGATCGACCAAAATCCGCCCCACGGACATTCCCGACACGGTGGCAGACAGGGCGTCTTTCTCTGCCTGCATATCAACCCGCATCACGAAGAGATTCAGGGCGGCCCGAAGATAGGGGATCAGGGATTTGACAAGGGATCTCTCTTCAGGTCCGAAGTCTTCATTTTGTCCGTGGCGAGCCAGCCGAAATTTTCCGGATATCCCGCGTATGGTTCCAATGTCTACGCCAAGGATATGCTCCACCCCATATCGACTCAAATATTCCCGATAATATCCATTTTCATGGATTTCTTCAGGGGAGAAGTAATCACTGATGGTAACGACTACACCCTCCGGAATCGAAGAAAGAAATTCCTTTGTATGATATATATTGATATAATCTTCCGTTCCTTTCCACGGTTGTCCGTCGGACAATACCAGATTCGGCTTTCTCCGGTTTTTTGAAAAGGTAAGCAAAGTGCAATAATCAGATCGGGTAACAGTCTGAATTGCCTTGAGGAACCGGGTCATGGGAGTTTCATCCGCAAGACTTTCGAACAATTCCAGAACCAGCGCCTCTATATCGGGCGTAGATACCGCATTCTCCGAATGACAATCCACGCTTGATGTCATGTGACGTATGATACGGGAAACAGAACTTTGGCTTATGGCACAATGCCGAGCGATTTCGCGTGTATCGAGGCCATCTGTATGAAGATCGAAAATTTCCTTACGGACCACTTCATCAATTTGACGGGGAGCACCAGTGCGATGTGCGTCAGCCAGACCTTTAATTCTGTGTTCTGAAAACTGCTTCTGCCAACGACGAACAGTTGCCACCGACGCACCATATTGCCGCGCAATATCCGTGGAGGACGCGTCCGGAACACCGGACGCCAATATGATTTTGGAACGCTGGACGAGCGAGGCGGAGGATATAGGGGAATTGACGATCTTCCTGAGGCTTTCCCGTTCGCTGTCGCTGATCTTGATCCCCTTTGCCATGCCGACATAGCCTCCACCGCGATCCAATCCCTGCACTCGCGCATATGACTGGTATTTATAACTCAGCCGACGAGCGCCGATGGGCCGCTGCCTTATGATTCGTGCCCAATAGGCATGATTCTTACGATTCTGAGAAAATACAACCGTCCACCTTAAATTTTTGCGTAGTCATTCTGGATGATGTAAGCTGCGATTGCGACCCGTAACATCGCACCATCAAAATGGATGATTCGGACCAAAGCGATAAAATCGATCGGGTCCGACAAGATAATGAGGGGGTGGAATGACGCCGATGTTGACCTTGCCCATAACGATGGCAGCGATGTTCGGCGAACCATGGACACATCCGAAGGCATGCAGACGGCGCTGGAGGATGGCGCACTGTTGAACTTGAACAACCTGCTGATCAAGCGACTGGGCAAACCGGAGGACATCGCCAATCTCGCCATGTTCCCGGCCTCCGGCGCGTTGAACGGCATTACCGGACAGCTCGTGCCCGTCGGCAGCGGCGCCTGCATGCCGTGAGAAGGATCGAGGATCAGGATTTTCTCACCGCGGCAGGCTGAGTTACCCCCCCCCCCGCGACCCCGAGAAGCGCCTCAAAAAACAGGGAACTGCTTTTTTTCGGCGAAATTTTATACGCATATCAAAGTAAGCTGGACACCATAAAAATGATTTGCGTAAATCATGAATTATATTTATACGCGATATGTGTTAGAGAAAATTGTCGACCGAGAGTCGGGTTTTCATATGACGACGTTCCGGCGCAGGTGAGACATGTCAGGCAGAAAACTGCCACATCACATGTTACCGGAAGCACAATAAGACGTTGAACAGGAGGGGATGGACGATGAAATTCGCGAAAAAGCCCGTATTGCGTCTGGCATTGCTGGCAGGCAGCGCCTTGATGGGCTTCGAACCGCTGGTCGCAATGGCCGCCCAGGAAAGCGATCAGGCTGTTTCCAGGGAAACAGGCCTGGCAGAGATTATCGTGACAGCCCAGCGCCGTGAAGAACGGTCGCAAACCGTGCCGATCGCCATCACCGCCGTTTCGTCCGAAGGCTTGCGCGAGCGCAGCATCACCAACCTGCAAGGGCTGCAGAGCCAGGTCCCTTCCCTTATCATCGCACCAAACGGCCAGGCTGCCCGTGACGTGATGGCGCCCGCCATTCGCGGTCAGGGCGCTTCGTTCCAGGGCTCGCCGGGCGTGGTCGTCTATCTGAATGAAGTGCCGCTGCCGACAGCATTCAGCCTCAGCCAGCAGGGCGGACCGGGTAACTTCGTCGACCTCCAGAACGTCCAGATTCTCTCAGGCGCGCAGGGCACGCTGTTCGGGCGCAACACCACTGGCGGCGCGGTCCTGCTGACGGCGGCACGCCCCACCGACAAGCTGGAAGGCCATCTCTCCGGGGCCTTCGGCAATTACAATATGACTGAGTTCGAAGGCGTGCTGAACCTGCCGCTCACGGACACCTTGCGGGTCCGCCTCGTCGGCGCCTCGCGCGATCGCGACGGCTATACCCACGATATCCAGTGGAACAAGGATCGCGACAACGAACATTGGCGCATGGGCCGCATCGGCGTCGAATGGCAGCCGATCGAGGCCATCACTAACTATACCATGGCCTATTACGGCTATTCGAGCACGAACGGCACCGGCATCGTGCCGATCGCCTTCAACTATCCGCTGCTTCAGGGGTTCAGTTCCTTCGGCGTCCCGAGCCTCAATTTCTGCCCGACCAGCGGGGCCAATGCCGATCCCAATTGCAACGCCTTTCGCAAGTTGATTGCCGATCAGCAGGCGCGCGGCATCCGCACCGTCGCCCATGGCCTTGACGATTTCGCCAAGGTCGAAACCTGGGGCATCAGCAACAGCACCGATATTGGCCTGGCTGACGGACTGAAGCTGCGCAACATCATCAGCTATGCTTCGCTCAAATCCTCTTATGCGAGCGACCAAGACGGCACGATCATCAATATCAATGACACCGGCGTGACCTCGCTGAGCCGTACTGCACCGAAAGATTACTTCAAGCTGTTCACGGAGGAACTGCAACTTCAGGGCGAAGCGCTGGACAAGAAGCTGACCTATACGCTGGGCGGTTTCTATTCCAAGCAGACGCCGGGTGGCATGATGCATTATTACGGGACGACCGTATGCGCCCTGCCGGGCGAAGCCGGCTCCCTGCTCTGTGCCGGCGACCGCGAGGTCGGCGTGACCAACGAATCGAAGGCGCTTTTCGCGCAGGCCACACTCGATTTCGGGGCCTTTGCTCCCGCACTCGATCGTCTGCGCCTGACGGCAGGTTACCGCTATACCTGGGACCAGATCGATGGTTTTACCGTCGGCTTTAACCCCGCCATATATCCGGGGTCCGGCCCCGATAATGTCAGATGTTCGTTCGATGGCGTGTCGGTAGCACGCGCCAACGTCGAAAACTCCATTACCGCCGCCACGCGCGGTTGCCGGTATGAAGGCCATCTGAAGAGTTCAGCGCCGAACTGGACGATCGGTCTTGACTATCGCCCGATCGACAATCTGATGCTCTACGCCAAGGTTTCGCGCGGATATAAGGCGGGCGGCTTCAATGCCTATGCGGTCAACCTGCAATTCACGCAATTCGGTCCCGAATATGTGACCGACTGGGAAGCGGGCTTCAAGTCCGACTTCCGGGTCGCAAATCGCCCGGTTCGCCTGAACGTCAACGGCTTCAACATGGATTACAGCCAGATCCAGCGCGGCCTGGCGGACTTCAATCCCACCACCCGTCAAAGTGGTGCAGCTACGTTGAGTACTGCCAAGGCGGTGATCCGCGGTGTCGAAATAGAAGCTATGTTCAAGCCCGTCGATGCACTTGAAATCGGCGGAAACTACAGTCACATCGACGCGCATTACAAATCCTTCACCTATACAGCGCCCCAACCGGTCTGGGATTGCAACTCCACCACTTCGAACAATTTCGCGAAGACAACCACCCCGGACCTGCGCTGCATTCCTCTGCAGTATCTGGCACCCGACATCTTCTCTGTTTATGGCCGCCTTGCGCTGCCGACGCCGGATAATGTCGGAAATGTCAGCCTGTTCGTCAGCTATGCCTGGACGTCCAGTCGGCAACAGGCCGGCAATCAGCTCGAAAAGTTCCGCGGCACGAACGTGACCTGGGAACCGGGTGCCAAGCTGCCGTCCTACGGCCTCCTGTCCGCCTCATTGGACTGGAAAAAGGCCATGGGTACGGACCTGGACGTGTCGGTCTTCGGAACCAATCTGCTCAACAAGCAATATTTCATGTCGAACAGCGGCGTGTACAATCAGGTCGGTTCCCAGTCGCAGATCTTCGGCGAACCGCGTATGTACGGCATCCGCTTGCGGTATAACTTCGGCAACTGACAGGATGGCGCCCCTCTCCAGCGCGTGAGAGGGGCGCGAACTTGAACAGGCTTCACAATCAGACCCGCTGCCTGATGTCCAGAGGCGCTACGGGACGCGGCGACCCGCGACCAACTGGTAGATCAGAACGATCAGGGCCAGAACAAGCAACAGGTGAATGAGACTGCCGCCAACAGGCACGATAAAGGCTCCAAGCACCCAGATGACCAGAAGAATAAGAAACAGGGTCCGCAACTCCTAGGGAAGGAGCATGATGCCAAAATGGCTGGAAGCGGCGCGCGTTTCCCTGCCCTCCTCCAATCGGCCACTGCACCCGCCGGTTGCAAGGTCCAGCGCGCAATGAAGAAAATTTTTTCCCTTGCCCGCAAATGCGACTGAGGTGACGTGGCGCGCGTGACGTCCGTTCCTCATGCGCATCGGATTCCTGTTCAACCATGACCAGATTCATCAGGTTGCCCACAGCCTGCCCATCGCCATGGCGCTCGCAAAAGGCGGATTCGATGGGGAAATTATCGTCGCCACGGCCAACGACCGGCTGGCGGCGGAGGTAAAGCGGCTGGCGGGACCGCTGCTGGGCTCGGCCATCCAGCATGTCGAGTTGAAGCTGGCTGCCCGGTCGAAGCGGATCACCGGGTTGCTGGGCGGCCTGATCCCCGCCGGAAAGCTGCTGCTCTATCGTGATAATCTGAATTTCTTTCGCAGCCTCGACATGCTGGTCGTGGCGGAAAAGACCTCTCTGCTGCTCAAGACCCGCTATGGTCTCGACAATCTGTTCATGGTCCATACCCGCCATGGCGCGGGCGATCGAGCCATCGGCTTCGACCCGGCGAGCGCACGGTTCGACCATGTGCTCTGTTCGGGCGGAAAAATCCGCCGCCGTCTGATCGTGGAGGCCGGGGTCGATCCCGAAACGATCAGCATCGTCGGCTATCCAAAATTCGACATGGTCCGCCAGACAGGACGAACCTATCATTCCATCGGTGAGCGGCCGGTGGTGCTCTACAATCCCCATGTGTCACCACATCTGTCCTCCTGGTATCGCCATGGCAGGGCAGTGCTGGACCATTTCGGACGCCATGACGAACGCGAACTGATCTTCGCGCCGCATGTCATGCTGTTCGAGCGCCCTTTCGTCCTCACCATCGACCGGCTGACCGTCAATCGTGCCGGGACCATCGAAAACCGCTATCTGCACGGCGACAATATCCATTTCGATCTGGGAAGCCGGGCTTCGACGGATATGAGCTACACGATGGCGGCTGACATCTATCTCGGCGACGCGAGCAGCCAGGTCTATGAATTCCTGCTGCAATCCCGCCCCTGCATCTTCCTCGACAGCCATGGCACCTCATGGCAGGGCGACCCCAATTTCGCGCATTGGCAGGCGGGGGAAGTGATCACCCATCCCGACCAGCTCGGCGAAGCGCTGGATCGGGCGAACGACCTGCATCGGGACAAATATCGCGCCGTGCAGGAACGGCTCTTCGCGGAGAGTTTCGATCTTGACGGCCGCCCTTCGTCGGAACGCGCCGCAGAAGTCATCGCCGCCCTTGCGGAACGCAGGCGCGCCAGCCGCAATGCCCGCCCGACGGTCCAGGCGGCATGACGGCGCTGCTGACGATCGTCCTGCCCTTTTTCAACGAACAGGGGTGGATCGGTCCCACGATCGACAGCCTCGTCGCCCAGAGCGACCCACGATTCCGCCTGCTGCTGGTCGACAATGGATCGACCGATGAAGGCCATGCCGAAGCAGCGGCCCATGCCGCTCCGCTGGGCGATCGCGCGTCCCTGATCGCATGCCCGAAACCTGGCAAGATCCATGCCATGGCGTCGGGCCTTTCCCGGACCGAAACGCCGCTGGTCGCGATCTGCGATGCCGACACCTATTACCCAGCGGACTATGTGAAACGGATCGTCGCCCTGTTCGACCAGCGCCACGATGCGGCAGCGGTCATGGCCATAGACCTTTATGCGCCACCGCTTTCACCCGAATCCATCCGACGCGCCGCCTTCATCATGCGCAAGAGCCGGCGCTTTCCCAGCAAATGCCATGCCGGGGGCTATGCCCAGGCCTTCCGCACGCAAGCGCTACGGGCCGCCGGCGGTTTCGACGCGGAACGCTGGCCCTATGTGCTGGAGGATCATGAAATCGTCCACCGGGTGATGCGCCATGGTCCCGTCCTCTATCATCCCGACCATGTCTGTTTCCCGTCCAACCGCCGCGCCAGCCGCGCATCGGTCAGCTGGACGCGGGCGGAACGTCTGCTCTACCGTTATATGCCGCGACGGGCGTTGGACTGGTATTTCTACCGCTTTCTGAGCCGGAGACTGGCGGCCCGCAACAGCATGGGCATTGCCCTGCGCACAAAAGACTGGTCTGCATCTGCTTCATGACGCAGAACGAAGGAACGGCCGGACGTATATTCAAGGGACTGGGACTGGTGCTTGGCGGGAAGGCCGGGGCCGGGTTGATCAGTCTTGTCTATCTTGTCATCGCGGCGCGGGCGCTGGGTCCGCGGGATTATGGCATATTGGTGCTGGTCCACGGCTATGTCACGGCGGTCTGCGGCATCGTCGAATTCCCGGCGTGGCAGGCGATCGTCCGCTACGGCGCCGAAGCCGGGGAAGAGGACGCGCCGCACCGGCTCGCCCGCCTGCTGCGTTTCGGTACTGCGGTCGAACTGACCGGGGGCGCGGTGGCAATCCTCGTGACCATGGCCCTCGCCCCTTTCGTGGGACCACGCCTGGGCTGGCCGCCCGAAACGGTGGCCTTCGCCATTCCCTACAGCTTCGCGGTGCTGGGATCGGTACGGTCGGCGCCGGCGGGCTATCTGCAACTGATCGGCCGTTTCGACCTGATCGGCCTGCATAATATGGTCCAGCCGATCGTGCGGCTGATCGGCGCGTCGCTGGCATGGCTGATGGGCTGGGGATTGAAAGGCTTCCTCGCCGCCTGGCTGATCGCCGCGCTGGCGGAGTTCGCCGTCCTCTGGGGCATGGGTCTTTGGTTCGCGCACCGTCGCCTCGGCGGGATACTACGCCGCCCCCAGCCCGGCAGCGCAAGCATGGATAATCCCGGTATCTGGCGCTTTCTGGTCGCCAGCAATGCCGATGTCACCCTGAGCGAACTGGCAGGCCGGGTCGCGCCGCTGATCGTCGGCTGGGTGCTGGGACCGGCCATGGCGGGGCTGTTCGCCGTCGCTCAGCGCGCCACCGTCATCATCGCCCAGCCCGCGCAGATCCTGGGCAACACCGCCTATGCCGAACTCGCCCGCATGGTCGCGGCGGGCGAAGGCGGTGCGCCGCTGCGCCGCACGCTGCGCAGGGTAATCGGCATCGCGCTTGCCGCCGCGGCCCCGGTCACGATCGTCGCCGCGCTGTTCCCGACACCGATCGTCACGTTGCTGGCGGGCCCTGCCTTCAAGGCGGCCGGCAGCGTCATGGTCGTGCTGATCGCCGCGCGCATGATCGCGGTCGTCGGGCCGCCTTGCAGTTCCGCCCTGTCCGCCATGGGCTATCCCGCCCTGTCGATGAGCGCCAACCTCTTCGCCAGCCTGATCTTCCTGCCGCTCCTGCCCTGGCTGCTGAACCATGCGGGCCTGATGGGCGCGGGCGTGCAGGCCATATGTCAGGCCCTGCTGGCCAGCGCCCTGCTCGCGGGCCTCGTCTGGCGATGCAGCCTGGCCCGATGATGCGGATCGCCTATGTCATCAACTCGGTGGAGGGCGGCGGCGCGTCCCAGCCCGTTCCCGCCATCACCCGCATTCTGCGCGAAGCCGGTGCCGAAGTCCGTGTCTTCGCCCTCACCCCCCGCGACCGCCGGGGCCTGCCGGCGATGGTCGACGCGGGCCTCGATCCACTGGTGCGCGAAGGCGGCCTCACCGACCATCTCGCCGCTGCCCACTGGCTGCAACGCTCCATCACAGACTGGGGCGCCACCCATATCTGGACCTCGCTCAGCCGCGCGACCATCCTTGGCCTGATCCTCGGACCCCGGCTGGGCCTTCCCGTCATAAGCTGGCAACATGCCGCCTATCTGAAGCCATGGAACCGCCGCCTGATGCGGCTGCTCCAGAAACGGGCGATGCTATGGATCGGCGATTCCCGCTTGGTGACGACCCTCACGGCCCAGCGCCTTGCCGTGCCGCAGGACCGCCTTGTCTGCTGGCCGATCTTCGCCGCCGACGCCGCCCTGCCGCAGGCCCACGCATGGCAGCCGGGCACGCCCCTCCGCATCGGCAGCCTGGGACGGCTGCACCCGGTCAAGGGCTATGACGTGCTGATCGCCGCCCTCGCCCGGCTGAGGGCCAAAGGCTTCGCGCCCCCCGTTCCGTTCGACATCCGCATAGCCGGTGACGGCGCGGAACGCACCCGTCTGGAAGAACTCGGGCGCCAGGCAGGACTCGACAACCTACACTTTACCGGCTTCGAGCCCGCGCCCCACCAATTCCTCTCGACCCTGCACCTCTATCTTCAGCCTTCCCGGTCCGAAGGCTTCTGCATCGCTGCGCATGAAGCGTTGACCGCGGGCCTTCCGGTTATTGCATCGGCCGTGGGCGAACTGCCCTATTCCATCCGTCAGCAGGTCACCGGGCTGACAGTGCCTGCCGCCGACATCGACGCACTGGCCGATGCCCTCGCCAGGCTTCTATCCGCCCCGAAAAGACTTGCGCAAATGGGACAGGCCGCCCGCGCCGATATGCTGGAGCGCTTCTCCTGGGACCGCTTCGCGGCCACCGGGACGGCAATCATGGAGCGTATCCGCCAAGCATCCGCCTGATATCGACCCCCAGCCCACGCAACGACGTGTCGACCCGCTTCACGTCGAACAGCGTGATGTCCCCGCATGCGGCCAATGTGTGCATCCCCGCGCGATACGCGCCCGCTGAAACCGGCAAAGCCAGCGGCTCCCCTGCCACGGTCGCGAAATTCCCTTCGTCCAGCCGATCGATCCAGAGCGGCCGGATAGCCCCGCCATAGGTCGTGCAGCAATCCTGTACCGGCAACATGATCCTGTCCCCGATGACGACCGGCGCGCCGCCGGGCCGCGCCGAAGCCCGATCCACCCGCACGGGATTGCCCGGATGCGGCCTGTACGGACCACAAAGGCTTTCAGCCCAGGCGACATGCAGATGCGCCTGTTTGGACAATTTGCTATCGGCAGGCGAATAGAAAAGCCACCACCGCCCCTCATGCCACAGGATGCTGGCATCCACCGGCACGCAATCCAGTTCGATCCGGCATTCCGGCCGCCAGTCGCGTAAACCGCCATGATCCCGATAGAGCGTCAGCCCGCCCGAGCGATGTGCCTCCGGCAACATCCACATCGCGCCCTCCCCGGAAAAGACCTGAGGATAGGAAAGATGCCAGTCCTCGATCAGACAGGGACAGCGCTCGACGAGCTGCATCGCCTCATCGAACATCAGCGCTTCGATGATGCCATGCCGCGTTCGATAATCATATTGTTCGGCAAAGACATGCAGCCTTCCGGCATCATCCCGCCAGCCAAAGGGATCAGCGAGAAAGGTGAATTCAGGCTCCTCACCCAGCCACTGGATATCGGGCCCAATGCCACCGGCGGCGACGATGTCACCAATCGGGTAGCGTGCCATGGCGCACCGCCATATGTCCTTGCGCCGGGGCATGATGTGCGACCGTTAAGCGGGGACAGGCGACAGGGCAAGCCCGAGCCGAAGCATATCGATCCTGCGCCGGACCGCATCGCCCGACACTGGATCGAAAAGCGTTATTCCCCTAAGGGGGCGCCGACCCGGTTCGGGGCATGTGAAGAAAAAGGACAAATGTGGCATACGATATCGATGGCAATTTCCCGCTGACTTGCGCTGAGGAGGCGCGGACCGGGATGCCGTCAGAGGATCGCCTCCCGCTGCCGGGCCTTCTGGCGCTCGCCATGGCCGCTTTCATTACGCTACTCACCGAGATCATGCCGGCGGGCCTTTTGTCATCCATCTCGACCGGGCTGCATATTTCGGAAAGCATGGCCGGGCAGTTCATCACGGCCTTCGCGCTGGGCGCACTGCTTTCCGCGATCCCGGTCACCGCCATGACCCGGAGCGTTCGGCGCAAGCCTTTGCTGCTGACCGCGATTATGGGCTTCGCCATCGTCAACTTCATCACGGCCATCTCCTCCAACGTCACCCTTTCCCTGTTCGCCCGGTTCGTGGCCGGACTGTTTGGGGGCGTCGTCTGGTCGATGCTGGCGGGTTACGCCGTCCGCATGGCGCCCAAGTCCATGAGCGGCCGCGCAATCGCAATCGCAGGTGGCGGAGCGACGGCTGCGCTGGTCTTCGGCGTTCCCCTGGGGGCAGCGTTCAGCAAGGCGGTGGGATGGCAGGGCGCCTTCGCCATCGTATCAGCGACGGCGGCACTATTGGTAGGCTGGATCATGTTCGCCGTGCCCGATTATCCCGGCGATGCGCATGGCAAGCAGGAATCCTTTCTCGGCGTGCTGTCCCGACCCGGCATTGCCGCCACGGTCATGGTGATCTTCGTCTATATCGCCGGTCACAATATCATCTACATCTATATCGAGCCGTTTCTGCATAGCCTTGGCCGTGTTTCCCAGCTCGATTTCGTCCTGCTGCTGTTCGGCATCGGTTCGATCGGTGGACTGGCGCTGGTCGGAACGCTGATCGATCGGCACCTGCTGTTGCTCGGACCGTTATGGATCGCCTTCTTCCTTCTTGCCGATCTCATCTGGATCTCCGGGCCAAGCGCCAACCTGCCCATGTACGGAGCGGCGATCTTCTGGGGCATATCCTTCGGCGGCTTCGGCGTCATCACTCAGGCTGCCACGGCCCGATTGGCGGAAAATGCCGTCGACATCGCGCAATCGGCCTGCACCACGGCATGGAATACGGCCGTCGCCTGCGGCGGTATCTCTGGAGGGGTCCTGCTGAATGGAGTCGGGCCATCGTCCTTCCCCATCGCCACTCTCGCCCTCCTGATCGTTGCGGTTTCGATATTAATCCTCAGGATGAACCGCGTATTGGCAGTAACAGGCTGACCAAAAATCCGCCTTGCACTAAGGAATATTGGGGATTTTCGCCCGGCTGACGACGGGAAGGTCAAGCGCTTGGCGCAACCTCCAATCCATGTCCTGTCACATCAACATTGGCTCAATCGCCTGACCATCGAGCCCGCGATAATGCACACCCAGTTCCTCCAGCAACGGCAGGCTGCGGGCGATACGCCCGGAAAGTTCATTCGCCGGGCGATGGCAGAGCTGAAAAGCCGCTTCGGCCATTGCCTCAACCGGTTCGATATGGTCGCGTTCGTCCCAGCCGCCAACGGACAGCGCGCCTTCGCTGGCGACCGCACCGACTGGAGCCAAGACATTGGCCGCAATATTCCGGTCGGCCAGTTCGATCGCCCAACCTGCCGTCATGCGGTCCAGCGCAGCCTTGCTCGTGCCATAGAGCGTCGGATGCCCGTGAAGATTGAATTGTATCTTGCGGTCATTCAGGTCCCAGGGTGCAGATGGAGGCAGATCCGCCGTGGCGCTGGAAATGTTGAGTATCCACCCTGCCCCCCGTGCCTCCATATGCGGCAGCGCAGCCTGAGACAGATCGAGCGGCGCATAGAGATTCATCTGCATCGCCAGCTCGACATGGCGAGCCGATACTTCCCAGATCGGCACGAAGCGCGACCAGGCCGCATTATTGACCAGGATATCAAGCCCGCCCAGCGTGGCGACGCATTCGGCAACGATACCCGAACGGTCCACAGGATTGGCGAGGTTCGCCTGAATTATACAGCATGTGCCGCCAGAAGTACGGATCGCCGCCGCAACTTCCTCCAGCGAACCGGCCAACTGGCCCCCAGGAGCAACTGTGCGTGCGACAAGCGCGACAGCGGCCCCTTCAGCAGAAAGCCGTCGGGCAATTGCGGATCCGATTCCCCGGCTCGCTCCTGTGACAATCGCAACCTTGCCTTTCAGCGGCTGTGCGCCTTCTTCCATGTTCATCCTGTACTCCACGCAGCTTATTTTTGGCTGTTAATCACCATTAATGCGGAAATTTTGCCACAAAATATTACGCATTAAAATAGTATAATACTGCCATCCACACATTTTACGCGATAATCCGGCACAAATATCGGGCACTTCTACCTTTGAAGACCACGGTGGTTCCGAGATCGAATGACCGATTATCAGCGCGCAGAGGTGGCAAGAAATAGCTGCAGGTCTGGCTTGGGTCCTAACATTGAAGCGCTGTTGGACAAATGTGGGTAACGTCCCGACTCCGCGCCCACCCTGGAACAGACATTGAAGGTTGCGGACGGGGCTTCACCTGTCTCCACACAATCCTATCACTATCCTGATCCGACCGGCGACGATGGCGTCGATCCCGCGCCTGTCCCGTAGCGCCTGCTCCGCCGCCTCCGCCGCGCTGCCCAGCGATACCCGGCCAAACATCGCTGCCGTCCCCGCGATCTTGTGCAATTCGCCTTGCGCCTCCGCGACCGCCTCGGCCTCAGGCGCCGGATCGTCCATCAGGCGGGACAGGAGAGCCGACCAAAGCGCCAGTTTTTCGCGGAAACGCTCATTCAACTGTTGCGTCACCGGATCGACGGCGGCGAAGTCTTCCTCCATCCCCTTGTCCGGCAACCATGTCGCCAGCGCCTGTCGCAATTCGGCCATGCGGATCGGCTTGACCAGATGCGCCTGCATCCCTGCACTGAGCGAAGCATGGACATCCTCGCCAAAGGCATTGGCGCTCAAGGCCAGGATCGGCAGCTCCTGCGCCGTGATGCCATGGCCGCGAATGGCCCGCGCCGCGTCGAGCCCGCCCATGACCGGCATCTGCATGTCCATGAGAACGATGGCATAGGGCGTTCCCTCCTCGCGGGCGCGCAACACCGCGGCAATCGCCTGCGCGCCGTCGGGAACAATCACCGCGTTGCACCCGATCCGCGCAAGCATCGCCCGGACCAGTTCCTGATTGACGTCGTGATCTTCCGCCACCAGCACGCGCAGGTCGGTGAAATCGGCAACGCTGTCCCGCACCGGCAACGGAAGGACTGGCGGGGCGACATGGCCCGCTTCCTCAAAGGGCAGGCGCACGGTGAAGCAGCTTCCCTGCCCCACGGTGCTTTCCAGCGTCAATTCGCCGTTCATCAGCGTCACCAGCTGGGCGCTGATCGACAAACCCAGCCCACTGCCGCCGAAGCGCGCGGCGATGCCGACATCAGCCTGCACGAACTTCTCGAAAATGGCGGCCTGCCGGTCGGGCGCGATGCCAGGTCCGCTATCCTCCACCGCGATGACCAGCCGATCCGCGCCGTCCCGGCGAACGCGTAGCGCGATATGGCCTTCGGACGTGAACTTGACCGCATTGCCCAACAGGTTGAGCACCACCTGCCGCATCCGCAGCCCGTCCCCCATCATCATCCGGGGCAAGTCGCCCGCAATGTCGCGGATCAGATCCACCCCCTTCTGCCCGGCGCTGGCTCGCATCAGGTTGAGGCAGGCGTCCAGCGCATGGACCAGATCGAAGGGTTCGCGCGCGATCTCCATCTGCCCGGCCTCAACCTTGGAAAGGTCCAATATGTCGTTCAACAGGCGCATCATCGCCCGGCCGGAATCGGCGATCATCTTCACCTGATGATGCTGTTCAGACGGCAGCCCGCCGCCCAGCAGCAGGTCGGCAAAGCCCAATATCCCGTTCATCGGCGTGCGGATCTCATGGCTCATATTGGCCAGGAATCCGGTCTTGGCGGCGCTCGCCATCTCGGCCGATCGCCGGGCGGAAATATCCTCCACCACGCAGACGAAGAAATCCGGCGCGCCCGCCGCGTCGCGCACCAGCGAAACGGTCATGTTGATCCAGACCAGCCCGCCATCCTTGCGGACATAGCGCTTTTCACGGGCGAAATCGTTGATCTCCCCCAACAGCAGGCGGCGTGCCTGCCGGGCGTCCATCTCATAATCGGCGGGATGGGTGATCTGACGGTAATCCAGCCCGACCAGCTCTTCCCGGTCATAACCCGCAATCTCGCAAAAGCGGTCGTTGACCAGCAGGAAACGCCCCTCCGGCGAGGCATGGGCAAGGCCGACGGCCGCCTGCTCGAAGGTCGCGGCGAAGTGCCGGGCCGCGTCCGTGTGCGCCGCATTGGCAAAGCCGGTGACGATCGGCCCGGCCATCAGGCGGACGACATCCAGATCGGCACGGGTGAAGGCAGCAACCTGATCGGAATAGACCTTCAGCACACCGGCAATCTCGCCATGATAGGGCAAGGGGACCAGCATCATCGACCGCACGCCGACCCTTCGGCAGGCGTCACGGTCGACACGCGGATCGGTTTCGCTGTCGTGACAGAATTGGGTTTCCCCGGTGGCGACGCACGCGCCCGACAGGCTGCCGCTCAAGCGCAGGCGCAGGCCGATCTGCCTGATCGAGGTGCCGCTCACGGCGCGATAGACGACATCGTCGCCCTCACGCATCTCGACGATGGCGCCGGTCGCGAGCGGGATGATGCGCAGGGCGCGCGCCACGACCTCATCGATGATGTGCTGGAAATCGGCATAGGCCTCCGTCACTGCGGCCTGCAGCGCCAGCATTTCCTTCATCCAGCCGGGCGAATCCGAATTAGCCATGATGAGGCACCTCCCAGCCGTGGACACGGAAGCCCGCAAAGCCGGGCCAACCAGACAGCAACGACACGAGGGTGCGTTCCGCTTCCGCCGCGAGAGACGGTGCGCCGTGGAAGCTGACGCCCGCCGGATCGGTCCCGCTTTCCCGCGCAAAGGCGAACACCGCTTGCCCAGCGCCGGCACTTTCCGGCGCATTGAGCAGTTCCGCCCCCGCGTCGCTGAGTTTCAGCGTGCCGCGTGGTGCGCGTCGGTAGAAGCGGGTCGCTTCCTGCGCCACCGGGCCGGTCTCTATGGCAATGCGGACAGGCGGGCCTGCTTCGTCCAGCCAGCTTTCGGCAGCATCCAGAACCCGTTGTGGATCGGTGCGATAGGCCATGACGATGATCTCGTGAAGGGAAGCGCGGGCGGAGGCAAGCGCCGCCGCCCCCTCGGGCGAGCGGCGCATCCACCAGGGCAGATCGACGGCCACCGGCCCATCCCATGTCTCCGCGATGGCGCGCACCGTCTGCGCCCAGCCCTGCCATCCCGCCTTGGGATCGGCCGCGAAACCGGGCAGCGCATAGGGCTCGATGTCGAGTTCAAGCAGCGGCCGGGCCGCCAAATGATCGTCGCACCAGTGGCGGAGACGGGTGAAGCGACGAACGGCCTCGACCCGCCCCTCCGCTTCAGCCATGGTGGGATCGCCGTCGAGCAGGCGAAAACCGATGCGACGCTCCGCCAATGCCGCCGCCAGCCCGACCAGCGCGGCGTCGGGCACGGCTGGCGCCTGTATGGCAAGTTCGGTCCACCCCGCCGCCTCTGCCCGGCGGACAAAGGCGACCGGATCGGCATGCCAGTCCTGCTCCCGCCACACCCATGTGCCCCTTGCGCCAGATCCTCCGGCACCCTCGGGCATGAGCCTCACCACGTCGAGCTGCGCTGAGCCACCAGCAGCCGGGCAGGTGAGAACGAGCGTCCGTTCCCCCCAAATGGTGGTAAATGGAACAACGACAGGCCCATCGCTCCAGCGTGCGGCCGGAACTTCGGGCGCGTCCCGCCCAGCCGGAACGACACTGACCCCGATCACGGCATCGGCCTGCCCCTCCAGCCGCCATTGCCCCCGATAGGCGCGGGGCAGGCGCCTGTCGGGCCAGCGCAACACGACCCCCGCCGGGGCATGTCCCGCCCGGCAGTGGATATGCTGGCGGCCAGCCCTGCGCTCCACCACCACCCGTTCCTCGGTTCCGAAGGGTCGAATCTCGGCCAGCGGCAGGATATTCTCACCGATCGGCACCAGCGGGGGCACGGGCGGCGGAGCGGCGCGCTCGGGCGCCAATGCGCTGGGGTGGAATATGCCCGCCTGGATCGTGCCGGACAGGGTCAGCTCCTCCACTTCGCGCCAGTTTGTCACGGCCGGTCCTTTCCAGATCACAGCAGAGGGTGCCGCAACAGCCGTTCCCGCCAGCAGCAAGAGGCCAGCGCTTTTCACTGGCGGACGAATGCGGAACGCCCTGCCGCAGCCCAGCGGTTATCCTTCCGGAAGAACCGCCACATGCCATAGAGCCGAAACACCAGATTGGCCTGCCGATAACCCAGATTCTCCACCACCGCGGCAACCCCGATCATCGCCAGATCGCGCGCGCGGGGCGTGCGGCGCAACTGCACTTCCTCCAGCGCCAGCGTGCCAAGGCTGAGCGCCGTGCCGAACAGCACCGTCAGGGAGAAGAAGGCCAGCACCACAGTGCCAGACTCGATCCCCATCAGCCAAAGCAGCGGAATCAGCAGATAGCCGAACAGCTCGCAGGGTGGGCCCAGCACATCCTCGATCACGATCAGCGGCATGCTGACAAGACCGATCCGGCCATAGCGCGGATTGGCGAGCATCCGACGATGGTTTCCAGCGCCCCCTGCTCCCACCGCGCACGCTGGTTGCGCAGACCCGCCCATGTCTCCGGCGCGTCGGTCCAGCAGACGATTTCCGGCACGAAATCGATGCGATAGGGCTTTTTCTCCTCCCGCATGCGGCGGTGTATGCGGGTCACGACCTCCAGATCCTCACCCACCGTATCGTGGCGATAACCGCCGATCTCCACCAGCGTCGCCCGGCGGAACATGCCGAAGGCGCCGGATATCAGCATCAGCATGTCAAGCCGGGCATTGGCGATGCGCGCGGTCAGGAAAGCCCTCAGATATTCCAGTATCTGGTAACGTGGCAGCCATTTGCCCGGCAGGCGGATTTCACGCACATGCCCCCCCGCAACGACCGATCCATTGACGATGCGGATCGCCCCGCCCACCGCCATCAACGATCCGTCGTCGGCCATGAAGGGTTCGGCCGCGCGCAGCAGGCCATCAGGCTCGATGATCGAATCCGCGTCGATCACGCAGACCAGCGGCGCGGCCGCAAAGCCGAGGCCCGCATTGACCGCATCCGCCTTGCGCCCATTCTGTTTGTCGACGAGGATCAGGTTGGGGTAGAGCGCCGATCCATAGACGCCGTGAATCGTCGTCTTCTGCAATTCGGCCAGTTGCTCCCGTTCGATCGGACGCAGCGCGAATTCCCGGACCAGGACCTCCAGCGTGCGGTCGCTGGAACCGTCATTGACCAGGATCACCTCGTGATCGGGATATTCCAGTGCCAGCAGCGCGCGCACGCTGTCGGCGATCGACAGTTCCTCATTATAACAGGGCGCGATGACCGACACCGGCAGGGCCAGGTCGGCATAGCGGGTCCACAGGTCATAGGATCGGCTCGCGGGCCTGATCCGCGTGACGAAGATACGCGCCGCCAGCAGAAGCTGGATCGTCGAGACCAGATTGCGGATGGTGACGACAATGAAGCAGAGCAGGCCGATGGCGATCAGCGTCCCGACGCCGATGCTGGAGGCAGTGGAGAGAATGCGTTCCATCATGCAGCGGCCTGCAACATCTGCACCGCCTGTTGCGCGCGCAGGCGGACCCAGGGCGAAGGATCGTTCAGCAGGCCCGTCAACAGCGGCAGGGCGGCGGTCAGTTTCATGATCTGGCAGGCGCGAATGGCGCGTGACCGCACCGGATGTTCGGGGTCCTCCAACATTCTGATAATCCATCCCGCACTGCCCGGATGACCCAGCCGGGTCGCGGAATCGAGTGCGGCAAGGCGCACGGGAGCATGGGGATCGCCCGAAGCCGTCGCCAGCAGCGGCATGGCCGCGAAATCCTCCGTCCAGCCGAGCGCATCGATCACCAGCGCCCGGACGGCCGGGGGAAGCTGATCCGACCTCCCCAGCGCGAGCAGCTCGGCCGGATGGCTGACCGCGATCAGACGGAACAGGCTGCGATGCAGCGGCGTGATCCGCGTTTCATAGAGCGAGAGATCCTCGATCAACCGTTCCGGCGCCGGCAGGGCATCGAGCTGCGCCAACAGGGATGCCGCCTCCAGCCTGGTGTCGATATGGGGGTCCTCATGCAGTACGGACCGCAGCGCGCCCACCGCATGTTCACCGCCGATGCTACCCAATATGCGCATCGCATCCACCTGAGCCCGGCGGCGCGAACTGTGCGCCCTGCGCAGCGCGTTCTTCAACAGTCCATGGCGTTCGACCAGCGCGATCAGCCGCTCCCGCTCCTCGCCGCGCAGCAGCTGGATCATACGGCCGATCGCGGCCAGCTTGTCTGCGGTGCGCGCCTTGCGGAAGGCGGGGCCGGACAGGGCATCTTCACCGCTCCCGCCCATGATCTCGCGGATCAGCGCCTTGATCATCGCGCTGGCCTGCGCTTCGCCGCGCTCTGTCCGGTCGCGGCGGATCACCAGGAACAGCAGCAGCGCCGCCATGCCGAGCGCGCCGTAGAAGGAGATGAAAATGGCGATCTGCGCGACATGGTCGGGGATCGGCATCTGTCCCATGGTCAGAACCCGATCTGCAGGCCGACCGACCCGCCCTTGCGCGTGTAGGTCGCGCGGCGGCGCTCATAGTCCAGCCCGGCGCGCAAGTGAATCCGTTCGGTCAGCGGCAGGGTCCCGCCCAGGAACAGCGAATGGACCTGCCGGGTGATGCCCGCTTCGGTATCGGGATAGGTTGCCGCCCCGGCATAGAGGGTCGTGCCGCTCGCCAGCGACCCGTCCAGCCGGCCGGATACACCGGCACGGTGCGTGCCCTGCTCGTCCCACAGGTTGATCATCCGGACCGTGGCGCCGATGCCCAGCCGGGCAGCCGTCAGGCGGATGCCCGGCAGGAACGTCGTCACCGAAACATCCCGATATTCGGCATGGCGCAGGTCAGCGAGCAGGGTCGCATAGGGGGTGACATCCGCCTCCACGCCACCGCTGACACCCCATTTCTCCCGAAAATCGGCATGGGGCGTCACAGCGATGGCGGCATAGGCACGAACATGCGGCCCGAAGCTCTGGTCGATGCGCCCCTCGATGCGGGTATCGACGAAGCTCTGGCGGTCCTCCCGCTCGGCGGAGAGCGACAGCACCGTTCCCGGCCCGACCCGGCCAAAGACCGCCAGCGTCGTCGTCGACCATGTCTGCCGCGGTCGGTTGGCAAAGGAGACATCGGAAAAGCCCTGCGTCGCCGCCAGGCCAAAGCGGCGGGCCATGTGGGGAGCGGACTCCGTGCGAAGCTGCCGGCGGATCGCGGCGGCCTCCGCATCCTGCGGAGAGCGCTGTTCGATGACCGCGACCTCGCGCTCGGCGGCGGCGCGGTCGCCCGACCAGAGATAGGCGCGGGCCAAGGCGGCGCCGATGTCGTTATCCGCAGGCGCCAGCGCCTGTGCACGGCGCAGCGTCGCTATGGCCTGAGGATAATCACCTGCGAAGGCATGGGCGCTGCCCAACAGGCGCAAAATCTCCGGATCGTCGGGAAAATCGGCGCTGGCCCGTTCCAGCAGGACAATCGCCTGCGCTTCGTCCTTGCGCGCGAGAGCGGCGTGGGCGGCAGCGATCTGCGCCTCGCGCGAAGACACTGGCGCGGCCTGCGCCGGAGCAGGCAGGACCATGGGCGCCAGCGCCAGAATCGAGAGAATCCTCACCTTACCGCCTGGGTGGATTTGAGGATCGCATTGACCCGCACCACCAGCTCGTCGGGGATAAAGGGCTTGGTCAGATAATCACGCGCGCCGGAGGTCAACGCAGCCATGACATCCGCCTGCCCCTTGCGGGACGTCAGCATGACCACCGGAATTCCGGGCAGCTCCTCAGTCACGATCCGCAGCACATCCGCCCCGGACATGACCGGCATCATGGCGTCGAGAACCAGCAGGTCGACGTCCCCCTGCCGTGCTGCCTCCAATGCGGAAGCGCCGTCCTGCCTGATGGTCACGTCATGGCCTGCCGCTTCCAGCTTGAAGCGAACCAGTTCGCCCAGCAGATCATCGTCATCGGCAACCAGGATATGCGCCACGATTTCCTTCCCCTTCCATCGTTTCGGCCATCGGCAATGACATTCAACTGGGGAATTTTCCCTTTCTTAACAATCTATAATGGCAAATTAACCTTCATTTCGTCGCAGTCCCAAAACGGCCCGCCGGGACAAGGACACAGCGGCGGCCGCCAGTTTGGAGGCCCTGCCTGCAGCGAAGCGGACCTTCCCTACCCCCCATGCCAAATGGGCGATCGATCTTTTTAATGCCTGCCCCCCTCCCTTCGCTGGCAAATCGATGGAATGTGGGGGAGGATGACAGGCGAAGCGGCATGGCGGCGTCAGACCGTCGACCATGACCCAGCTTTCTTGAGGAGGGGGTAAGAATGAGTTCAGATCTCGGCCGGTGGGATGCCATTCTCGGCGAACTCGGCAGGCGGCAGGATTTTGCGCGCGCCATGGGGGGCGCCGACCGTCTCCAGCGTCATCGCGACGCCGGCAAGCTCAATGCGCGGGAACGGGCCACCGCCCTGTTCGATGACGGCAGCTTCGTCGAGATTGGAGGCCTTGCAGGCGTTCTCAGCGAAACGGGCGAAGCGCCCGCGCCCGCCGACGGCCTGATCGCGGGCTTCGGGCGGATCAACGGGCGTCCGGCACTGGCCGGGATCGAGGACTTTACCGTGCTGGGAGGATCGATCGGCGACGCCGCGTCCGACAAGCGATATCGCCTCACGCAACTGGCCGCGCAGGAACGTGTGCCGCTTGTCTTCATGCTGGAAGGCGCCGGACACAGGCTGACCAACAAGCATCCCGGACGCAGTCCCAATGACCTCCAGGGCCTTGCCGAACTGTCGGGGCAGGTGCCGATGGTCAGCCTGGTGCAAGGCGCTTCGGCAGGACATGGCGCGCTGACCGCGCCCCTTTCGGACTTTGTGGTGATGACGCAGGCGGCATCCATGTTCGCGGCGGGGCCACCCCTGGTCAAAGGCGCGATCGGGGAAGTGGTAACGAAGGAGGAACTGGGCGGCCCGCAGATGCACGTCCTGGCATCGGGCGTCGCGCATAATCTGGCTGCAGACGATGCGGCAGCCATCGCCATGGCACGACAATATCTGTCCTATTTCCCGCTCAACGCATGGGAACACCCGCCGCTTGTTCAGGAAGGCGATATCGGGCGACGGCGGCTCGATGACATATTGGCATTGATCGATCCCGATCCGCGCTTCCCCTTCGACATGCGCTCGCTCCTGGTCATGCTGGTCGACGAGGGCACGCTGTTCGAGGTTCAGCCGAAATATGGCGCCTCGCTCGTCACCGCCCTTGCACGCCTTGGCGGTCAGAGCGTCGCTATCGTGGCCAATAATCCAGCCGTGGGCGCGGGCGCCATCGATGCCGCAGCCGCCCAGAAAGCGACCCATTTCATGGATGTGGCGGGCGCCTTCCATATTCCGGTCCTGTTTCTGACCGACAATCCCGGCGTCATGGCGGGCACGGTGGCAGAACGGTCGGGCGTGCTGCGGCACGCGGCCCGCATGTTCGTTGCGCAGCATCGGTTGAAGGTGCCCAAGCTGCACGTCACTCTGCGCAAGGCATTTGGCTTTGGTTCCTCGATCATGGCGATGAACCCCTTTGACGGCCAGACAATCTCACTGTCATTTCCTGCCATCACCCTGGGTGCGATGCCGGCGGCGAGCGGAGCCGACGCCGCCAAACTGGACGCTGAGACGCGTGCCCGCGTGGCTGCGGAGCAGGCTGGGGGAGCCTATCATCTGGCGGACAAGATAGGTTTCGACGATGTCATCGACCCTCGCGATCTCCGCAATGCCTTGCTTGATGGCCTGATCCTGGCCGAAGGGCGACGGAACAGGGCGGTCGAACCCACGCGGCTGCCGGGCATCACGCCTTGATAGCTACATTCTCCGGCTTGTCGTGAAAGGACCCGGCCAGGATGGCCGGGTCAGTTTCAGGAAACCAAAAAAGTTTCCCTCGGGTCGCGGCGCGGCTTATGGCGGACAAGGGTGCCCGCCCCTATCCGGGTTTTTCCCGGTCCCGCGCGCTCCGCTCACCCGCCCAGCGCGATCAACTGCGCCAATCCGTTCACGCCCGTCTTGCCCATGACGGACGCCCGATGATCCTCGACCGTCTTGGGACTGAGGCCAAGAATAGCGGCGATCACCTTGTTGCTATGCCCCAGGATCAGAAGTTCGAAGACCTGCCGTTCACGCGGCGTCAGCGCCGCGGTCCGGGACAGTTGCCGCCGCCGTTCGCATGCCCAGTCGATGCCTTCCCTCGCCGCAGCCAGCAGACGCTCCTCATCAATGGGCTTTTCCAGATAATCGAGGCCGCCATAGCGCCGGACGGAATCCACGGCGTTGGCCGTGGTAGGCCAGGCCGTCATGAAGATGATGGCCGTCGAGGGATCCAGCACCCTTATCTGGTCGGCGAAGGCGAACCCGTCCAGATCGCCCATCATCACATCCGTCACGATGCAGTGAGCCGGCGCGGTAACATAGACGTCGAGCAGCTGGACCGGATCGAGGAAGGAGTCAGCGTCGAAACCGTGACGGCGGAGCAGGCGGGCAACGCTGGCCCCCAGATCGCAATCGTCGTCCACCACATAGATTTTCGATGCATCATCCGTCATGCCACTTCTCCGGTCAGGGGCAGGGAAATCATGGCCCTGACATCGCCAACCGCGGACATATCGCGCCATAACGTGCCGCCATGCGCCTCCACAATGGCGCGTGCGATCAGCGTGCCCACCCCCATGCCTGCCCTTGGCACGATGTCCACATAATGGCGGTTCGACACGGTGATCTGCACCTGGTCACCTGCCTTGACGGCCGAAAGCCTGACCTGCGCGTCGCCGGTGGCCTGGATGGCGTTGCGCAGCAGGTTCATCACCGCCTGCGCCAGTTCCACCTCCTGCGCCAGAACGAGCAAATCGGGATCGACCGGATCAACCTTCAACATCACGCCTTCGCTTTTGGCTTCCGGGGCGGCGAGCGTCGCCACGCTTTCGATCAGGGCGGAAACCGGCAGCGGCGTGGGTTCGTCGACGGCGCGCCCGCCATAGCGGCGCAGACGCCGCACCAGATTGGACAATGTCGCGGCCTTGCGGTCGATCAATGCCGCACTCTCGGCTATTTCCGGGTCGGAAATGCCGGTGATGGCATGCAGATGCTTCGCCTCTATCGCCAGGGTCGAAAGCGGCTGGCTGATCTCATGGATGACGGCAACCGACATGGCGCGCAGGGTCTTCAGCCGCTCCGCCTGGAACAGCAGCCGATCGCGCCGCTCCAGATCGATGCGCGCCTGTCGCTGGGCGTCGGCGAAGCTGCCGGCGAGATAACCGACCACCGCCACCATCGCCAGAGCCAGATGCAATTCCAGGCGTGCGCCGGTCGTCATGTGATGCGCGGTATATGGCAGCATGAGCATGGTCACGATCACCAACGCGCCCCAAGCCGCAGCCCGTCCGAAACGCAGACCGATCCAGGCGACAGCGAAGATGACCGGCATGGGCTGAACACCCAGCCCCGCCCGGGCCATCGTATCGGTAATCACGATGCCGCCCAATAGCAGGGCACTGCTCTCCACCAGCGCAAGCCAGGAAATGTCGCTGTAAATCTGGAATGGCGGACGAGGACGGCTCATCAGCCATTCCGCAATCCACAGCAGCGGCGGCGCGAGGATAAGAACGCCCAGCAGATCGCCGACGGCGAAAGCGGAAAGCGATGTAACGACATCGTGCATGCTCTTCACGCCCGTCATGTCGGGCCGCAACAGGCTCTGGGGCAAGGCCATCAGGGCTGCCACATTGGGCGCCGCCACCGCCGCCAGACTGAAGGGCATGGGTGGGATAAGCACGCTGGCCCGCGCGCCGCCCGCAAGCCAGCGGATCGCCGCCACGGTCCCGCCATAAGCGAATACCGGCCGCCAGATACCCATCAGGATGAGCGGCCAGTCCGACGAATCGAGCGGGAAGATGCCTTTGGCCATGTTGACCGCCAGTTCCACGATCGCGATGGAAGGCGTCAGCCGCGCTCCCGCATACCACATCAGGGCCAGCCGCAAACCGGCGGCCGGATACCAGACCGAGTAAAAACCGTCCCCGCCCCATGCGGCCGCCATCCAATGCGCGCCGGCGAAACCCGCGGCATAAACAACCAGCAGTCCCAGTTCGCGACGGTCAGGCAACCATCGCGAAAAAGGCTTCTGAGAAGGGACGCCTGCACTTGTCATCCATACTATGTGACAGCGCCAGCTATTTGATCAAAGCCGGAAAAAACCCGGATCGGTCGTTCCGATCCGTTGTTCAGCGCGGCGCCATGCGGATGGCGCCGTCGAGGCGGATGACCTCTCCATTCAGCATGGGGTTGCGGATGATGGATTCCACCAGCTGGGCATATTCGGCTGGCTTGCCAAGGCGACTGGGGTGGGGCACCTGCGCGCCCAGGGCATCCTGCACATGCTGGGGGAAACCCTCCATCATGGGGGTCAGGAAGATGCCGGGGGCGATCGTCATCACGCGAATCTTGTGGCTGGCAAGGTCGCGGGCGATAGGCAGGGTCATGCCGACCACGCCACCTTTGGACGCACTGTACGCCGCCTGACCGATCTGGCCGTCATAGGCCGCGACCGATGCGGTATTGACGATGACCCCGCGCTCGCCGTCCATGTCTTCCACCGACACGGCGCGCGCCGCGAATTTGGAGATGACGTTGAACGTGCCGATCAGGTTGACCTCGATCGTCTTGCGATAGATGTCGAGCGGATGCGGCACATTTTCCTTGCCCACGGTCTTCACCGCCGGAGCGATGCCCGCGCAGTTGACGAGGATGCGCGCAACCCCATGCGCCTGCTCCGCCGTATCCAGCGCCGCCGAGACGCTGGCATCGTCGGCCACATTCACGCTGACAAAGACGCCGCCGATTTCGGCAGCCGCAGCCTTGCCCGCTTCCTCGTTCATATCGAAGATCGCGACCTTCGCGCCCTGCGAAGCCAGCATCGCCGCTGTCGCCTTGCCCAACCCCGACGCGCCGCCGGTGACGATGGCGGCTGTTCCCTTGATGTCCATATACGCTTTTCCCTCTTGAACGATCAGACCAGTTCGACCGCCATAGCCGTCGCTTCTCCACCACCGATGCAGAGGCTGGCGACCCCGCGCTTGAGGCCGCGATTTTCCAGCGCGGCGAGCAGGGTTGCGAGAATACGCGCACCCGATGCGCCTATGGGATGGCCGAGCGCGGTCGCGCCGCCATTGACGTTCAGCCTGTCGGCTGGGATGTTCAGTTCCCTGGCGGCGATCATTGCAACCACGGCGAAGGCTTCGTTGACCTCAAACAGGTCGACGTCCCCGACCTGCCAGCCCGCCTTGTCCAGCGCCTTGCGGATCGCCGGGACCGGGGCGGTCGTGAACTTCGCCGGTTCATGAGCATGGGCGGCGGTGGCGAGAACCTTTGCGATCACCGGCAGGCCCAGCTTCTCCGCGACGCTCTGGCGGGTCATCACCAGAGCGGCGGCGCCGTCCGAAATGGATGAGGCATTGGCAGGCGTGATGGTGCCGTCCTTGACGAAGGCGGGCTTGAGCGCGGGAATCTTCTCCGGCCGCGCCTTGCCCGGCTGTTCATCGGTGTCGACGACCGTATCGCCGCCCCGGCCGGAAATGGTGACGGGCACGATTTCCTTTGCAAAGGCGCCGCTACCGATGGCGGCGTTGGCGCGTTCGAGCGAGCGGATGGCATAGGCGTCCTGCTCCTCGCGCGTGAACTGATAGTCGCGCACCGCTTCCTCGGCAAAGACGCCCATCGCCTTACCCGGCTCATAGGCGTCCTCCAGCCCATCCATCATCATCGTGTCGATGATGCGGTCATGGCCGATACGCGCGCCCGAGCGATGCTTGGGCAGGGCATAGGGAGCGTTGGTCATGCTTTCCATGCCGCCCGCGACGATGACGTCCGCCGTCCCGGCGGCCAGCGCCTCGGTCGCCATGATCGCCGCCTGCATGCCCGAACCGCACATCTTGTTGACCGTGGTAGCCTCCGTATTGAGGCCAAGGCCCGCGCCCAGTGCCGCCTGCCTCGCGGGCGCCTGCCCCAGACCCGCCGGCAGGACGCAACCCATATAGATGCGCTCAACGGCGCCCGGATCGAGCTTTGCCCGTTCGATCGCTGCCTTCACCGCCGCCGCGCCGAGCTCGGTAGCCTTGAGCGGCGAAAGTACGCCCTGAAAAGCGCCCATGGGGGTGCGCGCATAGCCCGCAATGACGACCGGATCGTTTGGCATTGTCCTGTTCCCTTCAAAGGCCGCGCCTGATGATCTCCACCGCTGGAATCCCTCGGCGCAAACTCAATCGTCTACTATATACTGATGAGTAAATTGCTTATGACCGCGTTTCTTGTCAATAGAGCCGCGAAGGAGTTTTCATTGCCCGGCCGTCCCTCCACCGCATCCAGTCCCGCAGCCTCATCGCCGTTCAGAACGCGTGAAGAGAAGATAAGGGAGCGGGAGGAGAAGCGCGAAGCGGTGCTGCGTGCCGCGGTCCGCATGTTCAATGCCCGCGGTTTCCATGCCACCTCGCTGGACGATGTCGCCGCATCGCTCGGCATCAGCAAGCCGACTATCTACCATTATCTGGGAAACAAGGAGCAGGTGCTGATCGAATGCGTGACGCGCGGGCTCGAACCGCTGCGTCTGGCGGCGGAAGCAGCGAAGCATGAGCCAGGCAGCGGCCTTGATCGCCTCCGCCGTTTCCTCATCCATTATGCGCAGATCAACATGGACGATTTCGGCCGCTGCGTGGTGCGGACAGGCGACGAAGCACTGTCCAGTGACGCCGCCGCGCAATTCCGCGCACGCAAGCGCGACATCGATCTGGCGCTGCGCGGATTGATAGAGGATGCCATCGCCGATGGCTCCATCGCCCCTGTCGATGTAAAAATGGCGGCCTTTGCCCTGGCTGGCGCGCTGAACTGGCCTGCGCGCTGGCATGATCCGGCAGGCCCCAGCCCCGTGGATGAAATCGCCGCCTCGCTGGTCGACATCTTGATCAATGGGCTGGCCCGACGCGACTGACCTTCGCAGTTCGGCTGGATTGCCGTTCAGCCCCGGTAACGCGCCTCGGCCAGATCCAGTTCACGCGTAAGTTTGCGAGCGACCTCGCTGCTCAACCGGCGATCGCGGAGGAGCCGGGCCAGTACCGCGCGCTCGGCCTTGACGCCGACCAGGCCGAATTCGCCGAACAAGCGGTGTCCGGCGCGCCTCTCATCCGCCTGCTGACCGCTCAGTCCTTCGATACGCTCACGGTAGAGGTCCATGATGCGCCCGCCCGCCGTGACGTAGAGATCCGCCTCTCCATGATCCTCGGCCAGTGCGTGCTGGTGCCGCTCGATGGCCTGGATCGCCGCCTCCGCAGCGGCGATGCGGGCACTGTCCTCCTCCGCCTGCTTCGACGGTTCGGGCGGCATGGTAAGGCCCTTGAGCAGAACAGGCAGGGCGATGCTGGCCAGGATCAGCGAAACGACGATCACGCCCGCCGCCAGAAATATCGCGAGATCGCGGGCGGGAAAGGCCGTGCCGTCGTTCAGCGCCAGCGGCAAGGTCAGCACACCCGCCAGCGTGATCGCGCCACGCACGCCAGCAAAGGAGGTTGCCGCAACCAGTCGCCAGTCGGGGCTGCGCATGTCGCCCGCCCGGTCCGCTTTGCGCAGGATGGTGAGGTGGAGCGAGGCCCAGACCCAGACGAAGCGCAGCAATGCGAGGCCGGCGACGATAGCGACCGTGTAGATGGCCAGCCACCAGGGTGAGGCATGGCCGGTGGGCAACACCGTCTGGTGCGCCCCTTCCAATATGCCGGGCAATTGTTCGCCCAGCAGCACGAAGATGATGCCGTTGAGCGTGAACTGGATCATGTCCCACACCGAGTTGCGGCGCATTCGAGTGGACGCCATGGTCTGGCGCGAACTCTCCGCAAAGGTCATGGTGACGCCTGCGCTGACCGCCGCCAATATGCCGGACGCATGAACATGCTCCGCCAACAGGTAGGAGCCGAACGGGATAAGCAGGCTGACGAGGATCTGCGAGCCGGTATCTTCACCCCAGCGCTTCGCGACCCAGGCCTTGGCGCGTGTCACCACAAGCGTGACCGCAACGCCGATTGCCAGACCCGCCCCCGCCACCCAGAGGAAATTGAGCGCTGCCGATCCGGCCGAGAAACTGCCCGTCAGCGCGGCGGCGACGGCGACGCGCAGGCAGACAAGGCCAGACGCGTCGTTAAGAAGCGATTCCCCTTCCAATATGTGCATCATCCGCTTGGGAATGGGCACCCGCGCCGCGATGGCGGAAACGGCGATGGGATCGGTAGGCGACACGACGGCGGCAAGCGCGAAGGCGACGGCAAGCGGCATGGCCGGGATCATCCAATGGATGAAGAAACCCATGCCCACGACAGTCAGCAGGACAAGGCCAAGGGCCAGTTCCACCACGGTCGAAACGTCTTTTAACAGCTCGTCCTTGGGAATCCGCCAGCCGTCGAGAAAGAGGAGCGGCGGCAGGAACAGGAACAGGAAGAGTTCAGGATCCAGCTCCACACGGTGCGACGTCGACAGGCCAATGACGGCGCCAAGCAGAATCTGAACCAGCGGCGTTGGTATGGAGACCGGCAGCATTCGGGATATCGCGCCGCTGACGACCACCGCCAGCAGCAGGAAAAGCACGATCGAAACTGTCTCCAAACCATTCCTCCATATTCGGATGTGAAGACTTAGGAGCGGAGGCCCGGCGAGAGCAACCCTGTTTGGGAACGCAGGTCCCGTTGCACGACCGGCGGATACCCGACGCATCACTTCGTATTTTTGTCAGATTTTTTGACAATATAATATTTTGCCGCATAAAGGGATGACCGCCAGGCGGTGCACCGAGGCAGGATTTTGGAGGAGGCATATGGCCATTCGGCAGACCAGACGCGACAAGGGCGTCATCATCACCCTGGATCAGCCAGCACGCGCCAATGCGCTATGCTTCGCCATGGCGAAGGAACTGGTCGGAACGGTTGATGAAGCAGTCGCCACCGGCGCGCGCGCCATTCTGCTGACCGGCGCGGGTCGCTCCTTTTGCAGCGGCGGGCAACTGGATGATCCACTGCCCCATGACGCAGGCGCAATATTGGAAGAAACGATCAATCCGCTGATGCGTAAATTCGCGGCGCTGGAAATCCCGCTGATCGTCGCCCTGAACGGACCGGCGATCGGGGCAGGAGCCGCGCTCGCACTGGCCGGCGATATCGTGGTGGCCGGCCGATCGGCATGGCTGGGCTTCAGCTTCGCACAAGTGGGTCTGGTTTGCGACGCGGGGTCAAGCTGGCTGTTGCCGCGCACGCTCGGCTGGCATCGGGCGATGGCGGCGATGATGCTGGGCAAGCGAATCAGCGCGGAACAGGCTCTGGACTGGGGCCTTGTCACCGAACTCGTCGACGATGACCGACTGGAAGAGGAAGCCATAACGCTGCTCGATCGGTTTTCGACCGGCCCCACCCGCTCCTTCGGCATGATCCGCAAACTGGCGCGACAGGCGCTGGAGCTTTCCTTCGAGGATGCGCTCGCGGCGGAGCGCGAAGCCCAATATGCCGCTGGCCGTACCCATGATTTCCGGGAAGGGGCCGCAGCATTCAAGGAGCGGCGCGCACCCCGGTTCGAGGGGCGCTGATCAGCGCCCCTCCCCGGCCCTGCACCCCTCATTGGCGCGAATGGCCGCCAGGATCGCGCGGCGGGTACAGGTCAGTATGAGCAGCGCCAGTGCCAGCGCGACGCCGCTGGTCGTTGCCAGAGCCTTGCCCAGACCCGTCGCACCACCATAGAGATGCTCGCTCAGCGCGCCGATCAGCAACGGCCCCAATCCCATGCCCGCCAGGTTGACGAACAGCAGATAGATGGCGGTCAGCCGCCCGCGCATATTGGCGGGCACCAGGATTTGCAGGGTTGCGGCCTGCAAGCCGCCGATCATCGACGTCGCGGTCATTCCCAGCGCCATGAACGCGAGCGCGAAGGTCCGGTCGTGCACGAGAAAGGCAGCCGCGAGCAGCGGCCATTGGATGACAATCGACGCCATAACGACGCGCACCGGCGCATCGGCCACGCCCCGGCGTGCCAGCCGATCGGAGATCAGCCCTGCCGCCAACAGGCCGCCCGACCCCAACACGCCGGTGATCAGGCCGAATTGCAAGCCGATCGCCGCCGGGCTCATGCCATGGGCCCGCGCGAAATGCGCCGGTCCCCAGAGCAGCGCGCCATAGGCGGCGATCACCATCGCCGAATAGCCGCCGAACACGCCCAAAAAGGCGGCCTTGCGCCGCCCCATCAGGGCAAACAGGGCGCTGATCTGTGGCGCACCGTCGGCGGCCCGCTGGCGCGGCGCCTCGCGCATCGTGGCCAGCATCAGCAGCGCGAGGGGCACGCCCAGCAATCCCACCGCGACAAAGGCCATGCGCCATCCGCCCAGCACAAAGCCGCCGGGAAGGGTAAAGGCGGCATTTTGCGCCCAGCCGACGAGATAGCCGCCGAACATCATGGCGACTCCGCCGCCCAGGGACACGCCCATGGCGTAAAGGCTGATGGCGAAACCCAGGCGGGATTTGTCAAAGCGATCGGCGATAGTCGAATAGGCGGCCGGCGACAAAGCCGCCTCCCCGATTCCGACGAAGGCGCGCGCGGCCAGAAGGGTCATGAAGCCGCCCGCGAAACCGCATAGCGCGGTTGCAAGGCTCCAGCCGACCAGTCCGAACAGGATCAGATTGCGCCTGTTGCCCGAATCCGCCCAGGTCCCGAAGGGAATGCCCATGATGGAATAGAGCAGGACAAAACCGAAGCCGACCAGCAGACCGATCTGGGTGTCGCCAAGGTGGAGATCGGCACGGATGGGGTCGATCATCAGGCTGACCAGCACCCGGTCCATGAAGGACAGCATATAGGCAAGGGTCAGGATCAGAACGACATAATAAGCGTAACCGGTTCCGCCGCGCTGTACGCCCGCCTGCTCCACCACCCCGTCCATCAAGCCGCTCCTTTTCATCTGATATTTATCAAATAAACTGACATATATTTCTGGATAGAGCAATGCACAGGATTCCGATAAATCTGCGATTTGTCGGATAATTCGCAATCCGTACCTTGGACATCTTGCGGATTGACAAGCCGTTCAAGCTGGTCAATATCGTAAGAAATATTGACATTATTAGGTGAGGAGCTGGCCTGGTGCCGACCGATATGAGCGATACGCAGCCGACCGGCCCACTGAAAGGCATTCGCGTGGTGGAGATGGGCCAGCTGATCGCCGGCCCCTTCTGCGGCCAATTGCTGGGCGATATGGGCGCCGAGATCGTGAAGATCGAACCCCCCGCGCAGGGAGACCCGATGCGCTCATGGGGCCGCGGCGACAGGCCGAGCTGGTGGGCGGTCATCGCCCGCAACAAGCAATCCGTTTCCATCGACCTGCGCAGCGCCGCCGGGCAGGACATTGCCCGGCGGCTGATTGGCGAGGCGGACATTCTGATCGAGAATTTCCGGCCCGGAACGCTGGAGCGCTGGAATCTCGACCCGGCCGAACTGCGCAAGGCCAATCCCCGGCTGATCGTCGTGCGCGTATCGGGCTATGGCCAGACCGGCCCCTATGCCTCACGCGCAGGGTTTGGCGGCATTGGCGAGGCAATGGGCGGCTGGCGCGCCATCGTCGGGGAGCCGGACCGCGCCCCTGCCCGCATGGGCGTATCGATCGGGGACACGCTGGCGGCGACCTATGGCTGCATGGGGGCGCTGGCCGCGCTGCACCATCGCGCCCTGAGCGGCGAGGGACAGATTGTCGATGCCTCGCTCTACGAAAGCGTGCTGCAGGTGATGGAGAGCCTGATCCCCGAATATGCCGTGGCGGGCTATCAGCGCACGCGCACCGGGTCGATCCTGCCAGGCATCGCGCCCTCCAACGTCTATCCGTGCAGCGATGGCGAATATCTGATCGGCGCCAATCAGGATGCGGTCTTTGCCCGGCTCTGCACCGCGATGGGGCAACCCGAACTGGCACAGGACGCGCGCTATGCCACTCATGTCGCGCGCGGAGCGAACCAGACCGAACTGGACGTACTGATCGGGGAATGGACACAGACGCTGACGGTCGACGCGCTGGAGGCGCTGATGATCGAACATGCGGTGCCGGCCGGGCGCATCTACAGCGCCGCCGACATGATGGCCGACCCGCATTTCAAGGCACGCGAGGCGATCATAGAGGTGGAGGACCCGGTGCTGGGAACAGTGCCGATGCAGGGCGTCTTCCCCAAGCTGTCGGCAACGCCGGGATCGGTCCGCAAGGCAGCGCCGGGCGCAATCGGTGAGGATAATGCCGCGGTCCTGAACCGCTGGCTGGGCCTCGACGCCGACGCCATCGCCACGCTCGAAAAAAACAAGACCATCTGATGTTCGCCCGGAGGAGGGGCGCTTCCGCATGCGCGTAACCCACGCACTTGAACGGGCGGCGATCGTCGCCGCCAACCGGCCCGCCACCATCGATGCAGATCGGCGGCGCAACTGGGCCGAGGTCCGCGATCGCGTCGCCCGTTTCGCAGGTGGATTGCAGCAGTTGGGCGTGCAGCCCGGCGACCGTGTCGCGATCCTGGCGATGAACTGTGATTGTTTCTTCGAGGCCTATTTCGCCATTCCCTGGGCTGGGGGCGTCATGGTGCCGCTCAACACACGCCTTGCCCAGCCTGAACTGGCCTTCCAGCTGGAAGATGCCGGGGTCGACATCCTGCTCTATGGACAGGAGTTTGCGGAGGTCGCGGGGGCACTCCGCGGGCAAGGAAGCGTGCGCACGCTGATCGGCATGGACGGGAACGGCGCGCCTGCCGATCATGGCATGGACGCGATCATCCTGGCGTCGGACGCGATCCCGGCTGCACAGCAGAGTGACGCGGACCTTGCGGGCATCTTCTACACCGGCGGGACGACCGGCCTGCCTAAAGGCGTGATGCTGAGCCATGGCAATCTCTACGCCATGGCGGTCAACCTGCTGATGATGATCCAGTTCGACGAGGATTGTGTCAATTTCCACTCCGCGCCGATGTTCCATCTGGCCGATATCGGCATCCTCTTCGCGACCATGGCGGCGGGCACCCATGTCTTCCGCCGCAGCTTTGACGCCGACGATGTGCTGGAATCGATTTCCGAGCATAAGGTGACCCACTGCTTCACCGTGCCGGTAATGATCGAGCGGCTGGCCAAGCATCCGGAACTGGAGCGGTTCGACATCGGCTCGCTGCGCATGCTGGGCTATGGCGGGTCGTCCATGCCCGCCGCCAGCCTGGATTTCGCGCGCTCGCGCTTTCCCGGCGTCGACTTCATCCAGGGCTTCGGCCAGACCGAAATGGCGGCCGCGACCATGCTGGGACCGAAGGCGCATCGCGTAGACGCCGATCCGGCCAAGCTGCGGTCGGCCGGCCATGTGTGCCTGGGCTACGAGATCCGCATCGTCGACGAGGCTGGCCGGGAAGTGCCGCGCGGCACGGTGGGCGAGATTGTCGGGCGCGGCGACAATGTGATGATGGGATATTGGAACCGTCCGGAGGAAACCGCCGATGTCATGCGCGACGGCTGGCTCCACACCCGCGACGCCGGATTCATGGACGAGGACGGCTATATCTATATCACCGACCGGCTGAAGGACATGATCGTGTCAGGCGCGGAGAATGTCTATTCGATCGAGGTGGAAAATGCGATTTCCCACCACCCCGCCGTTGCCGAAAGTGCCGTGATCGGGGTTCCGGATGCGCTCTGGGGCGAACGCGTCCATGCGGTGATCGTACTGAAGCCCGGCGAGGGAGAGATCGATATTGCGGGCCTGCAGGCCTTTTGCAAACAGCGGATCGCGAGCTACAAATGCCCCAAGAGCATGGAATTGCGCGCCGATCCCCTGCCACGCAGCCCGGCGGGAAAAATATTGAAAGGTCCGCTGCGCGATGCCTATGTGGCGCGGGTGTCCGCCGATTGAACGGCTTTTCGAGGATGATGCGCGTGAAGAAACTTGCCCTGCTGGCCGCCAGCCTTCTGACTTTCCCGACCATGGCGGCGGCTTCCGATCCCAGAGCCGATGCCGCACGGATCGACGCGCTCTTCGACAAGGACTATCCGCAGCTGGAAGCGATGTACAAGGACATCCATCAGCATCCGGAAATCGCTTTTCATGAGGTGCGGACAGCGGCTCTGCTGGCGGGCAAGATGCGCAAGCTTGGCTTCGAGGTGACGGAGAAGGTGGGCGGAACCGGCGTCGTGGCGCTCTATCGCAACGGCGAAGGCCCGACCGTGCTGGTCCGAACCGAACTGGACGGCCTGCCCCTGCTTGAAAAGACCGGCCTCCCCTATGCCAGTCACGCCACGCAGGAGATTGACGGCAAGGTCGTTCCGACCATGCATGGCTGCGGGCACGACATCCATATGAGCTGGTGGCTCGCCACCGCCCAGGCCCTGCTGGCGATGAAGGATCGCTGGCATGGCACGCTGCTCTTCGTTGCCCAGCCCGCCGAAGAAACGGTGGAGGGTGCCAAAGCGATGCTGAAGGATGATTTCCTCAAGCGTTTTCCCAAGCCCGATTATGGCTTTGCCGCGCATGTCATGCCCTATCCGACAGGAACGGTGCTGCTGAAGGAAGGCGCCGTCAGTTCGGCGGCGGATGCGGTGAAGATCACCTTCAAGGGCAAGGGCGCCCATGGATCGATGCCTGCCGACAGCATCGATCCGATCGTGATGGGCGCGCATTTCGTATCGGACGTTCAAACGCTTATCAGCCGCGAACTGACGCCCGGAACCTTCGGCGTGGTCACGGTCGGCACCTTTCATGCCGGGACGGTCGAGAATATCATTCCCGACAGCTCGGAACTGCGGCTCACGCTGCGTTCGCATGATGCAGAGGTGCGCAAGCAACTGATGGCGGGCATCCGCAAGACAGCGATCGCCGCCGCAGCGATGGCGGGCGCACCGGAGCCGGACATCGCCTATCTCTACGGCACCGGTGTCACCTTCAATGAGGTCAAGCTGACCGATGCGGTCGCGCAAAAGCTGAAGATCGCAATGCCGGAACAGGTCATGGTGGAACCGGACTATAAGCCCGCCGGGGCGGGGAGCGAGGATTATTCCGAATTTGTGAATGCCGGGATTCCCTCGGTCTTCATCGGCATTGGCGGGTCGTCGCAGGCGGTGCTCGATCAGGCGAAGAAGGATGGCCGCAAGCCGCCCGTCAATCATTCTCCCTTTTTCGCGCCGGACCCCCAACCGTCCATTCGCGCCGGTATGAAGGCCCTGACGCTTTCGGTCTTGTCGGTCGCGGGGGTGGACCTACCGTCACCCCGGTCCTGATCCGGAGTGACGGAGCGAGTTTCAGTCCGCGTCGAACCAGCCGGTCAGCGCCGCGCTGTCAAAATATTCGTCGAGCCGCGTGATCTGATCGCCCTCGACCTTGCACACCAGGCAGGCGGGCATGATCAGGACGTGGCTGTCATGCCGAACGGCGCGCAAATTATGTTGTTGGACGAAACCGCCGGGGAGGATGTCGACCCGCCTGTCAAGATAACGCCGCTCGGGCGCGCGCTTCACGAAACCGGTCAGCGTTTCCAGGTTGATTTCGCGGCTTTTTTCCAGCCCGTCCGTATTGTGCCAGATGACGACATCGGGGTGATAGCATTGCTTCACCCCTTCGATATCGCCCGCCTCCACCGCCGCGAAGAAGCGGTCGGCAACGGCGCGGATGCGCGCCGTTGCCTGTTCCGACGTTTCGCCGTTCATGCCGCTTTGGCCCTGGGCGGCGCGGGGTAGAAGCTTTCCCCTGCCGCTGCCATGCGACGCAGCAGCGCCGGCGGGACAAAGCGGGCGCCACATTCATCGGCCAGCGCGTCACAGCGCTCGACGAAAGTGGCCACGCCGACCTGATCGATGAGGCTGAGCGGACCGCCAGTCCACGGCGCGAAGCCCCAGCCCAGCAATGCGCCGACATCGCCGTCACGCGCCGAGGTCAGGACATTCTCATCAAGGCAACGGGCCGCTTCGACCGCCTGCCGATAGAGCAGGCGCTGACGCAGCTTTTCCACCAGTTCGGGCGTTGATCGGGCGACCTTGACCGGCACGATGTCCGCCAGACCGCTCCACACGGCCTTCGCGCCATCGGCGGGATAATCGTAGAAGCCCTTGCCATTCTTGCGGCCCAGACGATCATGCTGGCGCACCAGATCGTAAAGCAGCTTGTCGCTGCCCTCGGTCGGGATTTCGGGCTGGCCATGGTCGATGCGAGCCTGCAGTGCGACGCGGTCGACCAGATCGATGGCGACGTCGTCGGTCAGTTCCAGCGGACCACGCGGCATGCCCGTCATGCGGCCAACATTGTCGATGATGGCAGGCGCGACACCCTCCAGCAGCATTTCGAAGCCTTCACGCAAATAGGTATCGAAGCAGCGCGAGGTATAGAAACCGCGCGAGTCATTGACGACGATCGGCACCTTGCGGATCTTGAGGCAGTAGTCGATCGCCTTGGCGAGCGTTTCCTGGCTCGTTTCCTTGCCCACGATCACCTCGACCAGTTCCATCCGGTCGACCGGCGAGAAGAAGTGGATGCCGATAAAATTGGTAGGGTGCTTCGATGCCGTAGCGAGGCTGGAGATCGGCAGGGTCGAGGTGTTGGACGCGAACACGGCGGTATCGCGCAGTTGTGCTTCGGCGCGGCCGGTGACGTCGGCCTTGAGCGCACGATCCTCGAACACCGCCTCGATCACCAGATCAGAACCTTCGACCCTGGCATAGTCGGTGGTGGCATCGATCCGGGCGAGCAGCGCGTCAGCCTTGTCCTGCGCCATCGAACCCCTGACGACGGCCTTTGCCACCAGCTTTTCGGAATAGGCCTTGCCCTTGTTCGCGGACTCCTGGCTGACGTCGATCAGCACGGTGTTGATGCCTGCCGCCGCCTGCACATAGGCGATGCCCGCGCCCATCATGCCCGCGCCGAGGACCGTGACCTTGTTCGCTGCATAGGGTGCGAAACCCTCGGGACGGGCCGCGCCCTTGGCGAGCGCCTGCTTGGAGAGGAAGATCGAGCGGATCATGGCACGCGCCTGCGATGTCTGCTGCGTGGCGAGGAACAGCCGTGCCTCGACGCGCAGGGCAGCGTCCATCGGCAGGGTGATGCCTTCATAGACGCAGCGCAGGATATTGGTCTGGGCCGGATAATTATGCGCGGTCCTGGCCTGAAGCTGGGCCGCAGCGCCTGCAAACACAGTGTTGCCGCGCGGGGTGAAGGGGCCATCGGGCGCGCGCCAGTCCTTGCGATCCCAGGGCTGGACAGCCTCGCCGCCGTCCAAGATCCATGCCTTGGCCGCCGCGACCGTCTCGCCGGGCGCGACCACGGCATGGACGATACCAAGAGACAGGGCTTCATCGACATCGACGGGACGGCCGGTCAGCATCAGCGGCAGTGCCTTCTCGACGCCGGCCAGACGCGGCAGACGCTGCGTGCCGCCCGCGCCGGGGAGCAGGCCAATGGTCGCTTCCGGCAGGCCGAGCTTCAGCTTGGGGCTGCGCGCCGCGACGCGATAATGGGCGGACAGCACGAATTCGAGGCCACCGCCAAGCGCCAGTCCTTCCAGCGCAGCCGCGATGGGCTTGCCGATGGTTTCGAGACGGCGCAGCGCCCAGCTCATGCGCGCGCTTTTCTTGAGCGCTGCGGCAAGGATCGCGGGGTCGGTTTCCTGCGCGCCTGCCGTCTCGCCCAGTTCGCCCAGATCGGCGCCGGCGCAGAAGGCGTTGCTCTTGCCCGATGCCAGCACCACGCCACGAATGGCGTCATCGCCAGCGATGCGATCAGCCAGCAGGTCAAGATCGGCCACGGCGCTGTCGGTGAAAGTGTTCATGGTCCGGCCGGGCACGTCGAATTCGACCAGCGCAATGCCCTCGGCGTCTACGGAAATGCGGAAATTCTGCATGGGATAAGTCCCTTTGTGCGAATAAGAAAAGGCGCTCAGACGCGCTCGATGATGGTCGCGGTGCCCATGCCAGCGCCGACGCAGAGCGTGGCGAGGCCGACCGTCTTGTCGCTGCGTTCCAGCTCGTCGAGCAGCGTGCCGAGGATCATCGCCCCGGTCGCGCCGAGCGGATGACCCATGGCGATGGCGCCGCCATTGACGTTGAGGATGGCGGGATCAAGGTCCAACTGCTGGAGATAATAGAGGCAGACGCTGGCAAAGGCTTCGTTGAGTTCGAATAGGTCGACATCGGCCAGCGTCATGCCCGCACGGCGCAGCACCTTCTGCGTCACGGCGACCGGGCCGGTCAGCATGATCGAGGGCTCGGAACCGATCGAGGCGGCAGCGCGGATACGGGCGCGGGGTTTGAGGCCCATCACCTCACCCGCTTCGCGCGTGGCAAGCAGCAGGCCCGCCGCGCCATCGACGATGCCGGAGCTGTTACCGCCATGGTGGACATGGTTGATCTGCTCCAGTTCAGGGTAGCGCAGCTTGATCACCGCGTCGAAGCCGGAAGCACCCAGGGCGGTGAAGGCTGGCTTCAGCGTGGCGAGCGTTTCCACCGTGGTTTCGGGGCGCATATGCTCGTCGCGGTCGAGCACGACCACGCCTTCATGCTTTACCGGCACGATGGTGTTGGCAAAGCGGCCTTCGACCCAGGCGCGGGCGGCGCGCTTCTGGCTCTCGACCGCGAAGCTGTCGACATCAGTGCGGCTGAAGCCATGGAGCGTCGCGATAGTGTCAGCGCCAATGCCCTGCGGCGTGAAATAGCTGGCGAAGGCCGAACGCGGATCGACCGACCAGGCGCCGCCGTCCGAACCCATGGGTACGCGGCTCATGCTCTCGACACCACCGGAAATGGTGACATCCGCCTCGCCCGCGATGATCTTGGCCGCGGCGATATTGGTCGCCTCCAGACCCGAGGCGCAGAAGCGCTGCACCTGCACGCCTGCCGCCGTCTGGACATAGCCTGCGGTGATCGCGGCGACGCGGGCAATGTCGGAACCCTGCTCGCCGCAGGGCGACACGCAGCCCAGCACGATGTCGTCGACCAGCGCTGTATCGAGGCCGTTGCGGTCGCGCAACGCCTCCAGCGTCTGGGAGGCCAGCGCCATGGCGGGGATTTCGTGCAGCGCGCCCTTGGCGTTGCCACGGCCGCGCGGCGTGCGCACGGCGTCGAAGATATAGGCTTCCCTCAACGAGATTCTCCATGGGGTTGTGGCGCATGGGGCGTGATCGCCGGTGTGCGCGAAAAACGGGGGGCAGGCGCGGGCTGGACCACGCCGCCAATGTCGACAAAGCCCTGACGGCCCGCGATATGCGGGTGACGGGGCGCTTCGTCATAAGCGAGGACCGGTGCGAAACAGGCGTCGCTGCCCTCCAGCAGCGCACACCATTCGTCCCGCGTGCGGGTGCGGAAGATCGCCGCCAGCCGATCACGCAGAGCATCCCAGCCCGCCCGGTCATTCTGCGGATCGAAGGCCGGATCGTCGGCTATGCCCAGCCGGTCACGCAGCGTCGCGTAGAATTGCGGCTCGATCGATCCGATGGCGACATATTTGCCGTCGGCGGTTTCATAACTGTCGTAGAAGAAGGCGCCGGTATCGAGATAGTTGGTGCCGCGCTCGTCCTGCCAGATGCCTTCGGCTCGGAAGCCCCAGATCATGCTCATCAGCAGCGACGCGCCGTCGATCATCGCGCAGTCGACCACCTGGCCTTCACCGCCATTGCGCACGTTCATGAGGCCAGCGAGCATCCCGAAGGCGAGCATCATGCCCCCTCCCCCGAAATCGCCGACCATGTTGATCGGCGGCGTCGGCTTCTCACCCTTGCGTCCATAGGCATTGAGTGCGCCGGTGAGCGCGATGTAATTGATGTCGTGCCCAGCGGCATGGGCGAGCGGCCCCTGCTGGCCCCAGCCGGTCATGCGACCGATCACCAGCTTGGGATTATCCGCCAGCAATACATCCGGCCCAAGCCCGAGACGTTCCAGCACGCCGGGACGGAAACCCTCGATCACTCCGTCCGCCTCGCGACAAAGGGCGCAGGCCTGTGCCACGCCCTCTGCCGATTTGAGGTCGAGCGTGACGATCCGGCGCGACCGCGCCAGGACGTCGGTCCGATCAATCACGGTGCCGGGCCGCTCGATGCGGATTACCTCCGCACCATGGTCGGCCAGCATCATGCCGGCAAAGGGCGCGGGGCCGATCCCCGCAAATTCTACAATGCGGATACCCGCCAGTGCGCCCTGTCCGTTCATGCTATCCTCAGAATTTGAAGCCGATATCCATGCCGATCTCACGCGGCGGCTGGTACACCCGCAGCGCCATCAGATTGGCGACCGCGAAGGTGTTGTTGATGATCCGCTCATCCGTCAGGTTGCGCCCCCACAGGCCCAGATGCCAGCGGCCATCGTCCAGATCGAGACCAATGCTGGCATCGACCGTGGTATTGGCGGGCCGGACCGTGAAATCCGACAGCAGGTTCAACGGCGTGAAGCTGGTGTAGATCTTGGTCGCATGCCGCACGCTGGCCTGCGCGGTCAGTTCTCCAAGGCTGATATCGGTCTTGTAGGTGCCGGTCAGGCTGGTCGACCATTTGGGCGCATAGGCAAAGGGCAGGTTCGACCGGTCGATCGTGCCCAGCCCATCGCCCAGATTGGCGGTGAACTTGTCGAACCCTGCATCGAGATAGCCGACCGTACCGTTCAAGGTGAAACCCTTGACAATGTTCAGTGTCGCTTCACCTTCGAAACCATTGATCGTCGCGCGGCCGACATTGCTGACCACAGTCTGGTTGACATTGGTGCCGGGGATCAACTCCTGCACGCTCTGCTGCATATTCTTATATTTGGTCGTGAAAGCGGCCAGGTTCAGGCGCAACACACGGTTGAACAGATCGGTTTTGATCCCCGCTTCATAGGAGTCGACATTTTCCGACTTATAGGGACCGACCGCGGTGAAGGACCCTGCGCGTCCGTTGAAACCGCCCGCGCGGAAGCCACGCGAATATTGCACATAGGTCATGATGTCGGGCGTCCAGGCATAGCTGATCCCGAATTTCGGCGAGAAGTCGTCGAAGCTCGCCTTGAAGGTCTGCGACGTCGTGGCGAACAGCGGCTGGATGGTGAAACGCTTGGATTCATCGCTGTAGCGTCCACCGGCTGTCAGGGTGAGGCCCTTGATCACTTCATAGTCGATCTGGCCGAAAATGGCGCCCGCATTCGCCCGCTGACCCGCGAACAGGGTCGACCCGGCCGTCGGCCCGCCAAAGGCCAGACCAAATTGATGCACACCGATATCATAGCGCTGGGTCATGAAATAGCCGCCGATGACATAGGTGAGCGGGCCCTTGCCGGTCGAACCGAGGCGAACTTCCTGGCTCCACTGGTCGTGCTGCTCAATGCGCCCGACATTAAGGAAAGGAATATGCTCACCATCATAATCGCTGAGGACATCCGTATCGGTCTTGCGATAGCCGCTGATCGAAGTCAGCTTCACCGGACCCAGATCCCAGTTCATTTCCAGCGTGACACCCTTGCTCTTCAGCCGCGAATGATTTTGAGTGTCGACGTGGGTCAGGAACGGCTTGCCGTCCGTATCCGCAGGATAGCCATATTGGCCCAGCACCATGGTCGGCAGGCTGGCATTTTCAAAGGCCGGCCCCGTCCCGTGATCACGGGTATAATCGGCGATCAGCGTCGCGTCGAAATTGCTGGACGGGGTGAAAGCCAGCGTGCCGCGCAGCGAGAGAACATTCTGCCTGCCGAAGCGGCGGCCATCGTCGTTACGGATATAACCGTCATAGCCTTTGGCCAGCACCGATATCTTGGCGGCCAGCACATCTTTCACAATCGGCGCCTCGATGGCGGCGCGCAGTTCGCGGCGGCCATAGCTGCCCAGCGTACCCTGCGCACGGACGCCGAAATCGCCGGTGGGGCGCTTGGTCTTGACGCTGACGACGCCGCCGATGGTGTTGCGACCATAAAGCGTGCCCTGCGGCCCGCGCAGAACGGTTACGCCTTCGACATCGAAGAAATCCTGCACCGCACCGACATTGCGCGCCAGATAAACGCCGTCCAGTTCGACGCCAACCGAAGGCTCAAAGCTCGACTCGACGTCCGAGAAACCCAGGCCGCGAATGAAGAAGGCGCTGGCGAAAGGATAGGCCCCGACCGGCGCGAGCAGCACGTTCGGCATCTTGCCGTCGAGATTGACGAGGCTGTCGACCTTGCCCGACGACAGGCTGGCTTCGTTGAACGCCGAAACCGCCAGCGGCACATCCTGAAGCCGCTGTTCGCGGCGCTGGGCAGTTACAACGATATCGTCAACCGGCGGCTGTGCCGCGCCCCCATCCTGACCAAATGCCGTCACCGGCACCATCGCGAATGCGAGCAGCGCTGCTCCCGCCTGCAATTGCGCAGAAACCTTCATCTTCACCCTCTCTGTTTTGACCTGTTGGCGTTACGCGGAAAGGAGTGCATTTTGTAAAATTATTTGTCAATATATCTGACAAGAATAATCATTAAATTAGACGCTTTGTGTGCCGGATTGATATTCCAGCAACAGCCCCGGGCGCGCCCAACGGGTGCGATAAAGCCGCCCCGAACTGGACGCGGTTGCCCAGACATCGCGCATGTCCTCACCACCAAAGCAGAGATTGGTGATAGCCAGTTCCGGGAAGGCGAGATGTTCGCTGGCGCCTGATTCTTCAAAGATCGTAATGCCGCCGTTGATCAGCGTACCGACACAGACATGGCCGTCAGCCTCGACCTTGAGGCTGTCGAACAGCTGATAACCCGGCATGGTCGCGACCAGGCGCGCGGGCATCCAGGGTGCGGGCGCGGGACCGAGCCGACCGGGGGCCACCACGTCGCACGCCCAAAACCGCGCGGTCGGTGTCTCTGCGAAATATAGCGTCGCGCCGTCGGGCGACAGGCCGATGCCATTGGGACCGTGCAACCGATCGAGCGCGCAGGAAATGGCCGATCCGTCAGCCTTTGCATAGAATATCCGGCCATGATCATGACCATCCGCTGTCGCCTTGCCATGATCGGTGAACCAGAAGCCGCCGTGGGCATCGAACACCAGATCATTGGGGCCACGCAAGGAGCGGCCGTCGCATTCGGTATAGAGCGTTTCCACCGCTCCCGAGTCGAGATGCACGCGCTGGATCGAGCCGCCGATATAGTCGACCGGCAGATCGCCCGGGATCAGCGCACCGCCATGGTCGTGCCATTCAAAGCCGCCATTGTTGCAGATATAGACCCAGCCATCCGGCCCAAGGGCGGCACCATTGGGTCCACCGCCCAGTTCGGCAACAATGTTGATGTCACCCGTGGGCGCCACGCGGCTCAACGTGCCGCGCTGCGTTTCGACGACGAGAACCGATCCGTCCGGCAGCGCCACCGGACCTTCGGGAAACAGCAAGCCCTCCGCGACAACTTCCATGGAACCGCCTCCTATATTATCAATTAAATTGCCGTTATATCGACTGCCCGTCATCGACCACGACGGTGGCCCCGGTCGTATGTCCGCCACCGCTAGAAGTCAGATAGAGCAGCGAGGGATCAAGCGCTTCGAGCGGCATCAAGCGGCGCCGGGGGAAGCGCTCGATCATCCGGTCGCCCGCCGGGGTGCCGAACCAGTCCTGGGTAATTTCGGTCAACATGAAGCCGGGGCAGATGGTGTTGACGCTGATGCCGTAACGCGCCCATTCGACCGCCAGCGCGCGGCTCATCATCACGACCGCCGCCTTGGACGAGCAATAAGCGGCAAGACCGGGCTGTACCTTGGTTCCACCGATCGAGGCGATGAAGACGATGCGCCCTTCCGTCACACCCGCCGCGATCATCCGCTGGGCGCCTTCGCGGGCCGTGTGGAAGGCGCCGCGCACATTGACCCGCATGATCTGGTCAAAGGCGTCATCCTCCAGCGTCAGCGCCGGCCCCTCGGTGTTCACCCCGGCATTGGCAATCACGGTGTCGATCGGCCCCAGCCGCTCCTCCGCCATGGCATAGGCGGCGCGGATCGAGTCGGCGTCTTCCACATCGACCGGCACCGCAATGGCCGTGCCGCCCGCCGCCGCAATCTCCCCGACCAGTCCGGCGAGACGATCGGCGCGGCGCGCGCCCGCTACGATGCGAGCGCCAGCCGCCGCCAGCAATTTCGCGGCATGGGCACCGACCCCCGAGGAGGCACCGGTGATGAAGATGGTCCGACCGGCATGACTCGCCGGCATGTTGTTGCTCATGTGCCTGTTTCCTGATTCAAGAAATGATGAAGTCGCCGGCATGGGCCAGCGCGCTGGCCGGCACCTTGCCCAGTTGCCGCGAAAGCCAGCCCGCGCTGTCGATCAGCGCGCCGAGATCAAGGCCGGTTGCATCGCCGGTGGCATAGACCACATCCTCGCTCGCGACATTGCCTGCCGCGCCGGGCGCAAAGGGGCAGCCACCCGTACCGCCGATAGCGGCATCCACAGTCCGCACCCCTGCCGCGATCGCCGCCACCGCATTGACGACACCGGTGCCGCGCGTGTCGTGGAAATGCACGCGAAGCGGGATAGCGCCGATCTCTGCCTGCACCTTCGCAATCAGGGAGGTGACTTCAGCGGGCCGTGCGACGCCAATCGTGTCGGCAAGGGCGATTTCGCGCGGAGCAAAGGCCGCGAGTTGACGCACAATGTCCACCACCCGCGCCGGATCGGTGCGCCCGGTAAAGGGGCAGCCAAAGGCCACCGCGACCGTCACCTGCGCCGATCGGCCATTGTCATGAGCCAGACGCAGCACGTCGCGCGCCGCTGCGATCGATTGGTCTACTGTCTGCCCCTGATTGCGCTGACCGAAGGCATCGGACGCGACGCAGACCATGCCGATTTCATCGACGGCAGTTTCGAGCGCGCGCAGGGCACCGCGCTTGTTCAGCACCAGACCGATCGTTTCGACATCCGGCATGTGCGGCAGGGCGGCGATCACCGCTTCCGCGTCGGCCATTTGCGGCACCTTTCCGGGGTGGACGAAGCTCGCCACCTCAATCCGCTTCACACCAGCCGCGACGGCGCGGGCGATGAGTTCGACCTTGATCGCCGTGGGCAGGATCGTCTTTTCATTTTGCAGTCCGTCGCGTGGCGAAACCTCGACCAATGTCACAGGCAGGGCGCGTGGCGCGAAATCAGCCTTCGGCTCGGTCAGCGCATGACGGTAGCGCGGCTGGTCGATCGCGATCATCGCCAGGGCAGTGCGGCTCAGATGATCGAGCAGGACGGGATCGTCCGGTGCCATTGCCCCTGCACGGATCATCTCGACCAGTCCGGCGTTCAACGCCGCGAAATCGCCGCTTCGCCCCAACAGCCCCGCCAATCGGCGGGTCGCCTCAGCCTCCGCCACCCCACCCTGCTCCAATTCGCGCTGGACGGTCGTCAGGGCGTTGATCGCCACGCGTGTCATATAAGGGCTGCGCGCGGCGGCGTCCTGATCGGCCAGCCAACCGATTACAGCCTGGACAAGTTCAGCGGCTCCCGGCTGGCTGATCATGCGGCCTCCTGCATCAGTGCGAGCAGATCGACCTCGCACTCGCTCAAGCGCCGCCCAATCGCGGCGCGCTCCATCGTTCGTTCCTCGCCGCTGGCAAAGGATTCATACATCATCAGGCAGACGATCGCCCATTTGAGCGAGCCGAGCATCTGCCAATAGCGGATTCGCGACACGGGCGGCGGATCACCGCCCGCCGCGCGATAAGCGTCGAGCAGCGCCTCCAGCGTCGCGAAGCCGCCCACGGGCAGCGCCGTCTCGCCAAAGCGCCAGCTATTGACGCAGAGCCATCCCAGATCCTCCGCCGGATCGCCCAGATGCGCCAGTTCCCAATCCAACACGGCAACCAACCCCTGTTCGGAGTCGACAATCAGATTGCCGTTGCGGAAGTCGCCATGCACCAGTTGCGGTGCGACCGGCGGTGGCGCGTCCCGGTCGAGCAGGCGGAAAGCCGCCTCCAGCACCGGGCGTTGTGCACCGATGCGGTGATGAATCGCCTCATAACGCGCCAGAGATCCGCGCGCATCGAGCGTTTCGAGCGGCGGCAGGCCGGTCGGGTCGATGCGATGAATCGCCGCCAGCGCCTGTCCCGCCTGCGCGCCCAGCAGGGTGCGGGCCGGTGCAAAGGCATCGGCGGCGACGATCCGGCGGCCCAGCGTTTCGCCGGCGATCCGCGTGACGATATAGGCCTCTCCCAGACCGTCGGCCTCCGCGCAGAGACGGATCAGCTGCGCCACGGGCACGCCTGCGGCGGCCACCCTTTCCAGCAGCGCAGCCTCGGTCGCGAGCGGAAGCGAGGTCGAAAAGATCGTGTCCTCCACCGCATCCCGACGGCGCAGGATCAGCGGTCGCAGCCCGTCGGCGGTGGCAAGGTCGAACGCCCATGTCTCCAGGCTGGCCCCGCCGGTCAGCCGGCCCAATTGCAAAATGCGACCATCATCAGGCGCCATCACCGGCCCCAGCCGGTCAAGCGCCAGAGCGATGGCCTGGGCCCCGAGACCCCGCTCCATATCCTGTTTCTCTCCCATGGCCATGACATGCGACAGAGAAGCCTTGATGTCAAATTATTTGACGATATGCTGGCGACAACAAATTTCCCGAAATGAGAGGATGCCTTTCCGTGACCGAATCATCGCTCCACGCCAGTGCGTTGCACTTTACCGATGAGGATCTGACCCTCTATCGCGACAGTATCGCCAGATTTCTTGACGAACATGCTTCGCCCGAACGCAATGAAAAATGGCGCCGGGACAAGGTGGTCGAACGGTCGGTCTGGACCGAGGCCGGAGGGTTCGGGATGCTCGGCGCGTCCGTACCGGCGGAATATGGCGGTCTGGGCGGCGATTTCCGCCATGAACGCATCATCATCGAGGAATTCGGCAAACGCGGGCTGGAGGGCTGGGGCGTGCCGCTGCACAATATGATCGTCGCGCCCTACATCATCGCCTTCGGAACGGACGCGCAAAAGGCGGTATGGCTGCCCCGCGTGGCCAGCGGCGAGACGATCCTGGCGATCGCGATGACGGAACCGGGGACGGGGTCGGACCTGCAAGGCATCCGCACCCATGCACGGCGCGACGGCAACGACTATGTGATCAACGGGCAGAAGACGTTCATCTCCAACGGCCAGACCGCCGATCTGGTTCTCGTCGTCTGCAAGACCGACAAGGAGGCGGGATCACGCGGCATTTCACTGATCGCAGTGGAAGGCGACCGTGCGGGCTTCCGGCGCGGCCGCAATCTCGACAAGATGGGGCGCGAGGCGCAGGACACATCGGAACTCTTCTTCGAGGATGTACGCGTGCCTGCCCAAAACCTGCTGGGCGGGGTCGAGGGCAAGGGCTTTGGCCAATTGATGACGATGCTGCCGCAGGAACGGCTGGGCATCGCCGCCATGGGGCTGGCGATCATGGAACGGGCCATTGCGCTCGCGGTCGATTATGCGCGGGATCGCACCGCCTTTGGCAAGGCGCTGATGGATTTCCAGAACACGCAATTCGTGCTGGCGGAAGCCAAGACCAAGGCGGTGATCGCGCGCAGCTTCATTGACAGCTGCGTCGGCAAGCTGCTGGCCGGTACGCTGGACGCCACGACTGCATCGATGGCCAAGCTCTGGATCACGGAAACGGAACTGGATACGGTCAGCCGCTGCCTCCAGCTGTTTGGCGGCTATGGCTATATGAACGAATATCCGATCTCCCAGCTTTACCGCGACGCCCGGATCGACACGATCCATGGCGGCACGTCGGAAATCATGAAGCTGCTCATTGCCCGGTCGCTGTAGCGGCCGATGCAACAAGCCATGGCATAAGTGGACTTGCTGGTATAGCTATGGACGAAATCAGGGGATCGCTCGTCGAGCAAGGAGATATATTGTCTATGGATGCCGTGGCCTATCTTATCGTGCCACTTCTTCAGAGCTTCGAATGGTTCGACGAGAGTTTGCAGCTCAGCCTGCGCGAATGTGGCTGGCCTCAGCTGACACGGCCTGAATCGATGGTGATGATGCATGTCCAGCTCAACATCAACCGGCCGTCCGACATTGCGCGCAGCCTGCGCCTGACGCGGCAGGCGGTGCATTCGACGATCGCCGGGCTGGTCGAACGCGGGGTGTTCGAACTGGTCGACGATCCCGAAGACAAGCGCGTGAAGATGGTTCAGCTGACCGACATGGGCAATGCGATGCGACAGGACGCGCAGAAAATCGTGATGGCGCTGACCGATATGCTTTCAAAGCGCATCGGCGCCAAGCATGTGCGCGCCCTGCAGACTGCCTTCGACGAGGATTGGGGCGATCCGATCATCTGCCGCATGCGGGAGGGCAAGGCGGAGCCGCTGATGCCCCGCACGACGCGCATTGCGCCGCTCGGCTCGACGCGGGCACGGCGCAATCAGGGGTAAAAGCAGCGCGCGCAAAAGTGGTAGGCCGGTTTTGCGTTAAAACGATGCGACAACAAAGAAATATGGCGCCGTGCAGTGACGGCGCCATCCCCGATCAGCTCCCGAAATGGGACCCGATCCAGTTCTTCGTGATCTCCGCAGCTTGCCCCGCCATTTCGGGCTGACCGAAATAATAATGGTTGGCGCCCTTGATTACATGATGCGTCTGCGGCGCATTGACCGCCGCCGCCATCAGGCGCGCCGCATGGCTGGGGGTGCAGGCGTCGTCGGCGCTATTCTCGATCACCAGCAGCGGCACCGTCAGCCGCGCCGCGCAGCGCAGACCATCCGCATTGGATTCGTCATAGGCCCATTGCGACATCCAACTCCTCAGCGTCGAGAAGCGCGCCAGCCCGACCGGCCCGTCATTGACGATGCGCGGATTCCCTAAGAAGCACCAATTGTCCGGCCGGTCGCTCGGCTCCAGCGTCGCGTCCAGAAAGCGCGGATCGGCCATGGTGCCCTGCACCACGAAGCCGCGTTCCTCATTGTCGCGGCCCTGGCTGCGCAGATCAGCCAGCATCTCCTTGACCCAGGCGGTGATCCGCCGGTTGCGGGCAATCTGCGCAGCCCGATAGGCGGCGATATAGGCCGGATCATAGGGCGGCCGGGCCGGATTGGCGGGGTCGTAGATATTCCACTGGGGATCGCGATCGAAAGGCCTGCTTTCATCGGTGATCGACGGATCGATCCATTCCGTCAGCGTCAGATTGCGCGAGAGGTGCGCCGCCAACAGCATCACCCCATCGGCAGGGATCAGCCCAGCCGCGGTCAGGTCGATCGGATCGCCCGCCGGAGTCGTCCTGACCGTCGGCTGCTGCGCCTCCGCCTGATAGAAGAGCGAGAGCGCGCCGCCGCCGCTCCAGCCGCCCAAAATCACCTTCTTGTAACCCAGCCGCTCCTTCGCATCGCGGATGCAGGCGCCAAGGTCCAGCGCGACCTTCTCCATGATCAGGGCATTGTCGATCCCGCGATAGCGGCTGTTGCAATAGATCACATGCTGGCCGAGCTTTGCCAGCGTGCCGGGCAGCGGCAGCCAGGCGCCGCCGCCGATGGGGTGCATCATGATGACGACCGTGTCGGACGGCGTTTCGGGTTTCAGCAGATGCGCTTCCAGTACCACCTTGCCGACCTGTCCGCTATATGTGTCCTTGAAGGCCGAACGCTCGTCGAAGATGACGAGATAAGGGATACGCTCATATTTCTGCATGGGTTCAATCCTCCCCCTTGCGCGGCGCGGAACCGCGCAGAGCCATCGCCTCCGCCCCGAAACGGGCCATCTTGGTTGCGCCGGTGCGATCCGACCACTCCGCCAGATGCTGTGGCAGCACCGCCGCTTCCTCCGCCATCACGGCGTCATGATCGGGCGTGCGCACGGTGATCTCGACCTGAATACCATTGGGGTCGTACATATAGACCGAGCGGACGAAGCCATGGTCGATCGGCCCTGCGCATTTGATCCCGAAGTTACGGATGCGCTGCTGCATTGCCAGCATGTCCGCTTCATCCTTCGCTTCCAGCGCGATGTGCATGTCGAAACTGTCCTTGCGCTCGAACCAGGTCGGGTCGGCCGTTTCCGGAGCGTCAAAAAATGCGACAAATGATCCGTCGCCCAGTTCGAAGAAGATATGCATATAGGGCGTGTCGTCACCCAGCCCCGGAACCGTGTCCAATATCACCCCGGCGGCCGGCTTCAGGCCCAGCACATCTGTATAAAACCAGCGCGTTTGTTCGGCATCCCGGCAACGAAAGGCCACATGATGCATTTTCCCGAGCGGGACGGCCGCAGGAACAGGG